>PMHK01000040.1 GCA_003156635.1 Acidobacteriota bacterium
CAATCGTCGTCCGGGGGAGTACCGCGTGAGGTTGGAACTCGCGCTGAGGCTCTCCGAGACGAGGCGAGGAAATGCGAAGGTTGGCGTGGCAGCAGCCGGATATTCGGGTACACGTACTCGTCGATGAGGATGGGATCGTGGTCCGAACGATCACGACCACGCCCCCAAGCGTCGGCGATCCGCGCGTCGGGTACCACGTGATGAGCGAAGGCCACGTGGAGAGCACCCATACCTCGCTCGATGACGCGATGAAGGCGGCCGAAGCGGCGGCTTTGTAGCTACTCACGCTTTCCGCCGCTGGGAGGGCGCCAGAGCGTTAGAGGACTCCGGCTGAGTTGAGCGCCTCGGGTGCACGGGCGCCGCAAACGGCTCAGGCGATCTTGATCGCCAAGAGGTAGACGCAGGCGAGCAGCGTGACCGTCTGTAAGCGTCGGCTCTGGCTCAGTGAGGCCGGCAACAGGGCCCAGATCCCGTACCACGGCAGCAGCCAGCCTGTGCAGGCGAGCAGAGCAAGGGTTACCCACGCGTAGCAATCAAGCCACCACGATCCACGCCACGCGCGCCCGAGGCCGGCGAGTAGCGCGAGCGCGAAGAGGGTCAGGAAGGCAACGCGGACAACCTCGGCTAGCCGGCCCAGTCCAAGTAGTCGCGAGACCCGGGAGGGCAGGCTGCGCGGCGACACCTCCCGCTGCTCGCCCAACAGCGCATGCAAAAAGCCGTGCAGGTCGGTGCCGAACGCAGCAACGGCGACGATTGCTACAACTGCGAGCGCCGCGAGCATCGCCACCGCCGTGCGGCGCCGCCGCGCTGCTCCAATCAGCGCGAACGGCAACACAAGACCGGCGGAGGCCTTAAGCGCCGCGGCGAACACCAGCGCGACAGCTCCGGCGCGCTCGCGGCTCGTGACCAGCCACAGCACCCCGGCGATTACGAACATGCCGACCAGCGTGTCGTTCTGCGCCCCGGCGACTGCGAACACCAGCACCAGCGGGTTGAGGCCGTAGATTGCGACGGCGAGCGTTGGCGAGCGTCCGAGTCGCTTTGCGACCTGCCACACGAGAGCGACCGTAGCCAGGCTCAAGAGCGCCGCGAGCAGCTTCAGCGCCCACAAGCCACCGGCGATACCGAGTGGCACGATCGCGTAGGTGAGCAGAGTGAACAGCGGCCCGTAGGGCGTGGTGACGCCGCGGGTCGCGGCGGCGCGGGCGGCCTCCGGCGCACCGTCAATCGCTAAAGCAGCTTCGTATTCGCTGACGGCCTGGTCACGCTCGTCGGCGAAATCATGCATGCGCCCCAAGTATACGTGCGACCAGGCCAGGATCGAAGGGTCGGATGTGACCGGAGCGCCGGCGGAATCGGTGGCGCCAGTGTGCGGCGGCGAGACCAATTTCTCAAAAAGCTCCTGAGCTCGGGGCGCATCGTGGTTCAGCAACGAGGCGACGGCCAAACCGTAGAATGCGCGGGGCTCGTCCGGGTGTTTCGCCAGGATCTTTTGGAACGTAGCCGCGGCGGCAGTCGGATCCTGAGTCGCGATTTCGTGATCGCCTTCGGCGAGCAACTGGCTCAGTTCGTCCGTCGGGACGGCCGCACCTCTTTCCGATTTTTTTGCGAAGGCCGCGGCGGCGTCGGATTCCGGGGCGAACGCGAAATTCTGCAGGCGCTTGCGTTCGGCCTCGACGTCGATGCCGGCGATAAGATCGGGAAAATACAGCGACATGGCCGGTTCGGATTTTTCAAATTTCTGCAACTGGGCGACGAAGGGACGGACCATCACAAATCCGGCGCGATCGTTTTCGACAAGAGCTTTTTCGAGTTCCTCCGGCTTCAGGTGGCGGATACGCAACTCGACGGATTTGATCAGGCATTCGTCGGAGAAGGCCAGAAAATCGGAGCGGTATTCAACGGGCAGCCGCGGAGCCAGAGCGGCGGCGTTCAGAATTCCCTTCTTTTGCATCAGGACGTTGCGGTATTTCAGCGGCAACGGATCGAGCATGAAATGAAGATAGGCGTGTTGTACTTCGGCCGTCGGAAATTCCTGTCCCGCGCCGATCACGATGGCGTAGTGATCGCCGTTGTTGCGGAAATTGGTGCGGGCGCCCACCAGCGGTTCGACGTATACGGTAAAGGTGTGGCCGAAGCGCGGGTTATAAATTTCGCGAAGATAACCGTTGGAGACGAGAACGATGCGGCGGACGGGCGACTCATCCCGGGCCACGGCGCGTTCGTATTCGGGCTGGACTCGTTGCCAGCGCAGATCGAGGTGCGCTTCCTTATGAAAATTCTGCAGAATTTCCTGGAATTCTTCGATGGCCAGAACGTCGGGAGGCAGAACATCGTGATCGAGCAAATAATTGAAGCGCGGCGGAGGGCCCACGACCAGTGCGAAAGTGATGAAGCGAGAAAGCGTCTCACCGGGATCGTTGAGTTTGTGATCGCGATAAAAGTCGCGGAGCGCATCGGTGGCCGGCCCTCTCAAGTTCAGGAGTTCAGTGCGCAACGCCAGGCGCGAGGGCATTTCGGCGAGCGTGCTCTCATCGGAGTTGAAGCCGGCGGCATCCAGCGCGCACATGGTGGAAAAAACCTGCTCGCTGGCTTCGACGCTGACGCCCATGACGCTTGATTCGGCGCTGGCTTGCGCGTGCAGGCGTGAGAACGGCACGCTGGAAAGAAAAATGAGGGCGACAAGGCAGGCGAGAAATGACTGCGACTGGAAAAGCTTTCGAATGACCTGGCTCCCTTAAGAAGACTTGGAGACTAAAAGAATATTCCACGGTCGTGCGCGTTCTCACGTAGAGACCGCGCACTACCACGGATGCTAGATAAAGATGCGGAATGACTCTAAATGGCAGCTTCGATGGAGTCAAGGAACCAGGGCCACGCAAACGACGGGCGGGCTCGTCGCCGGAAAGCGGCAAAATTATGCCGGGATGTGTGATTTTTGGGCCGCTGGCGCGAATAACATTATGACAGCGCGAGGCGAGCGATTCGAGCAGCCGCAGAGGCGGGGATGACGAGTCCGACAGCGAGGGCGGAATTTATGACTCTGGTGGAGGAGCACAAAAAAATCCTCTACAAGATCTGCAATTCGTATTGCCGGGAGCGCGGCGCTCGTGAAGATCTGGCGCAGGAAATCGTTTTGAATCTGTGGCAGTCGTTCCCCAGGTATGACCGGCAGTACCGATTCTCGACCTGGATGTACCGGATTGCGTTGAACGTAGCCATTTCTTACTACCGGAGTGAAAGCACACGAGGACGACACATCATTTCGGACGAAGGACCGCTCTTAGAGGCCGCCGACTCGGCAGGAAGCGAGCCCGAAGAAATTCAGCTGTTGTACCGGTTCATCGCCGGGCTGGATCCTTTGAATAAGGCCCTGATCCTGCTGTACCTGGACGGAAACACTTATCCGGAGATTGCCAGCGTGCTGGGGATCAGCGAAACGAACGTGGCGACGAAGATTAACCGTGTGAAAAACAGGATGAAACGCGAGGTCGCCGGAAGTGTGCCGGCTGGCCCAGGGAGCGAGACATGATCGACCTGGAAATGTTGCAGGAAAAGTGGACCCAGCAGGACCGCAAGCTCGATGAAAGTCTACAGCTGAATCGGCGAATCTTGATGATGTCGGTCACAAGGGAAGTGCGCTCTCCCTTGCGGCGGTTCGTTTTCTTTCAGGGCGTGGCGGCTGCGGCCGGGCTGGCCATGCTCATGGCCATGGGTCAATTCATGTACCAGCATTGGATGGAGCCGCGTTTTCTGGTGCCGGCCGTGATACTGGACGTTTGGGTGGTGGTCAATGTGGCAGTGGCCATTCGCCAGGCGGTGGTGGCCGAACAAATCGAGTTCGACCAACCGGTCACGGGCATTCAGAAGCAGCTTGAATCTTTGCGAATCATGCGGCTGCGAGCGTTCCGCTGGGACTTGCTGACCGGACAGCTCGTGTGGTGGATACCGTTTTTGATCGTCGCGCTGCAGGGGGCTTGGGGAATCGACGCTTACCAGATTTTCGGGAGGAATTTTCTGGCTCTTAACTTCCTGCTGGGCGTGGCGGTGATTCCAGTGGCGATTTGGGCATCGCGGAAATACGGGGACCGTTTGGGCCGGTCGTGGCTGATGCGGCGCGTCGCCGAAGAAATCGCCGGACGCGACCTGCGTGTAGCTATGGACTCGCTCGCGAAGATTTCTGAGTTCGATAGGGAGTAGCGGACGCCGCGCGTTTTTAGCCGTGAACCCGGACTTCGCTGAAGCTGAGCAGCACCCGGCCGCCAGCTTGTGGACGACCGAAACTGAGTTCCGGGCGGAAATGGGAGAACATCATCATCTGGTCGATTTGGCGCAGGACGGCCTGATCGCTAGGACCGGCCAGGATTTTGTAAGAAACGACCTGACCCTGAGCGTTCAGAGTTGCTTCCAAGAGCAGCGGAGCTGAACCGGAATCGCCTTGGCTCCCCGGAAGCGGAAACGGCGCCAGGCTTTCGAGGCGCGCGGGTTGAACCAGATTCAAGGGCAGATCGTTGGGCACAATGCCCACCGGCACGCCCACCAAGACATTGTGCGCCACGAGCACGAAGACGATCAGGGCGGTCAGGATTCCGCCGGTAGCTGGCACGGCGAGCGGCTTCAGGAAATCTTCAAAGGTCATCGAAACGGTTGACCAGGCCTTCCGCAAACGCGCCGCCGGGGTGACGTGCTGCGAAGCGCGGATGCGAATGCGCAACGCCAGATCCGCCGGAGGCATTTCGGCGTGGACGTTCGCGAGGCAAACCGCCAGGCGGCGATAGCGTTCGAGTTGAACCTGGCAGCTCTGGCAGGTGGTCAGGTGTTCGCGCACAGAGGCGTGCTCGCGCGGCGAGATGCCGCCATCGAGATACCCCGGTAGTTTGCGCTCCGACTGACGGCAATTCATGACGTGCTCCTCTGGGTGCGAACGGATACGAGAGCAGCGGCAGAGACGGCGAGGTCCGTGGCAGCTGCGGGAGGTGCGATGGGCGTCAGGGCCCGGTTCGGGTCAGATACAACCCCCGATGCGAGGGATGGCGAAAGTGTTGAAGCCGCTCGCGCAGGTTGCGGCTGCGCATGCACCAGCGGATCCAGAATTTCTTTGAGCAGGCGGCGGCCGCGCAGGATTCGGGATTTCACGGTGCCGACTGAAACTTCCATCACTTCGGCGACTTCTTCGTAAGAAAGGTCTTCGAGGTCGCGCAAAATGACCGCGCCGCGGAAAATTTCGGGAACCTGGGCCAGCGCCGCGCGAACTTTGGTCTGCATTTCCTGGGTTTCGAAACGCTCGAAGGGGTTCGCTTCGCAGTCTTTCAAATCCAAGGCCGCGTGCTTGCCTTCTTCTTCGGCGTCGATCGAAATTTGTTGGCGATGATGGCGCCAGCACCAGCGGCGATGGTTCAGCGCCTGGCGCACGGAAATCCGGTAGAGCCAGGTTTTCAGCGAGCTGCCGCGGCGGAAATCGCGAATGCCACGAAACGCGCGGAGAAAAACTTCCTGGGTTACGTCGGCGGCGTCGGCGCTATCGGAGAGAATTCCGTAAACGAGGTTGTAGACCCCAGAGTGGTAGTGCGTGACGAGCCAGCCGAAAGCTGCCTCCGAGCCCGCCTGCAGCTCGGTGATCAGCTCGGACTCGTCGCGTCCCCAGGGCAAAGACTGTGCGAGGTCGGACATGCCGTGCGCCGTGATCCTCCAGGATGCGCCCATACGAGAGTTAGACACCGGCGGGCCCTGAACTGTTACCAGCGTAGCACAAAATTCCGCCGGAGCGATGAATCGGAGGTACTGGGCCGATGGCGACAGGTCGCATCGGCAAGTGGCTTGATTTCAGCGGAATAGCGATGAAGCCAAGTGGTGGAGCCGGCGGGGTTCGAACCCGCGACCTCCTCGATGCCATCGAGGCGCGCTCCCAACTGCGCTACGGCCCCACTGAACGCTACCGATAAGTTATAACACGGCGAAGTGGTGGGGCCAAACACTTCGCGCAATCCCGTCGTTGAAAATATGCGAAACAAATTTAATTCCCGACGACCGAATGACTGGCCAGATCGACGGTGACCAAATCCGTTCTGGATTGCGGAATCGAATTTTTGCCGACCTGGTTGAAACCGATTTTCAGGGACTCGGCGTCGACGGTGATGCGCAGGTAGCCATAATTCTGATCGTCGTAATGTTTGAGGATCAGGCCTTTTGAAGTTATCGCCGGTTTCTGATCCATGTAACTGACGTCCGCGCCGTAATCCGGCTCCTGCGCGGGTTGGCCCTTGGTCGCTTGCACCAACTGGTTCACGTTGTGGCCGCCGTCGCCGCAAATAATGAACGGGACTTCGTAGGTCTTACTCCCGAACTGCACCATGCGCGAGAACCGCTGATAGTTGTGGGCGTGGCCGGAAAGAACGGCGTGGGGATAAACGCCCTGTGCTTTGCAGATTGTGTCGATATCGCGCAGCATGTCCGGGCTACTGGGGTGATTTCCGCCGGTGCCTTGAGCGCCCGCGGCCGGCGAATAACTGAAGGGCGGGTGATGCATCGCCAGAATTACCGCGCCGTTGTATTTTTCTTTCTTGATCAGGTTGAGCTGGGCGGTCAGGAAATCGAGTTGGTAGTTCGGCACCGTCTTCCATTTGTTGTTCTCGCTGGAAATTACGCCGGGATCTTCCAGTGCATTGCTGAATAGGCCGATGATGCGCACGAACGGCGCGTCGAGAGTGAAATACACTCCGGGCTGAGTCATGGCGGTGCGATGCAAGGAACCGGCCTCCGGGGTGATGGTGGGCTGCCTCGCGCAGAAATTGCGCTGAAAAATTTCCAGTGGGAAGCTGCCCGCCGGTGTGTTGGGGACCACGAAAGAATCGTGATTGCCGGGGATGGCGAAAATCGGCGCGGGATAATTGCGGTAGGGATCGTAAAATTGATCGTAGTAATACCGCGATTCGCCGAAATCGTAGACCACGTCGCCAAGCTGATAGAGGAATGCGGGCCGGTTGACCTGGTCGGACGTCTGGCAATCGGCGGTCAATTGATCGGCTACGCGCAACTCGTTGCCGTATTTCCCTTCGTTCGACGCGCCGGTATCGCCGGTGGAGTGAAAAATAATCTTGCCGGCGGACTTAATATTTTTGACCATTTCAGGACCGTGCACGCCAAGTGCCTGCTGAAGTGAAAACAACTGGTTATTCGGCAGGCGCGAAGGGCTGAAGCTGACGACGTCTTTGGTCAGCAGGTCTTGAATCTGGTCGTACAGCTTGGTATCGGAAGGATGCTTGGTTTTGAACTGGGTGGGATCGGGAGTGATGCTTCCTTCGTTGAAGATGGGTTGCGGCAAGGCGGTCAGTGCGTTGCGTGGCATTGCTCCTCCTTGGTCTCAACTGCAATTATTGCCGATATCAGGACGATCCTACACAGGGTATAGCAGAGACATATGACTGTTCCTATACTATTTTATTACACGTCGGCGTCGTTACATGCGACGTGGAACTTTTCGGGTGCGGCCGTTAATTCTTAAGCTTGCGCAGAACGCGATTTGAGCCTGCTTATGCTAAAATTAAGCCGGGCAAATATGCGAATAACTCAAATTTTGGCGCGGGCTGTGCAGACGACGCTCGCCGCGCTGGTACTAACTTCGCCCACTCCGACGGGCGCGCACCCGCGGGAAATTTCAGCCACGGGCGCATCCGCCACGATAGGCGCGGAGCGTTCCGTGCAGCTGTTCAATACGCACACCAACGAGCGCATCGACATCGTCTACAAGCGCGGCGACGAATACGTTTCCAGCGCGCTGGCCAAGCTCGATTATTTTTTGCGCGATCACAACACCAACGAGGTCCGGCATTTTGATCCGCGGCTGTACGACATTCTCGCGGACCTTACGGCGTCGGTCGGACATCCCGGCGGTGAAATCGACATTGTTTGTGGTTACCGGACCCCGGAGACGAACGCAGCGCTGCGTGCGCATACCAATGGTGTGGCGATCCACAGCCTGCACATCCAGGCCAAAGCGATCGATCTAAGGATGCCGGGTGTGAACACGCTGAAGTTGCGCCGGGCGGCGCTGGCGCTGGCCCGTGGTGGCGTTGGCTACTACCCTCATTCCGATTTCATCCATGTGGATACCGGGCGCGTGACGCAGTGGTGTTTTGATTGCCCGCCGAGCCTGAGCACTGGCGACTAGTTGCTGGGAAACGGGTAGCCCTTCGCCAAGACTTTTTCCAGCGCCGCGTCCTGGCCGTAGATATCATCGTAGAAGTGCACGAGCCCATCCTCAGTGACCACTGCCGTCGCGTAAATAATCAAAACCGGAATTGGCTTCGTCAGGTTGACCTGATTGTTGTTGGCGCTTCCCTGCATCGCCGCGCGAATTTTTTCGGTAGTCCATCCTGGATTACCGCGCAGCACCCAATCGGCTAAATCGGCGGGCCGTTCGAGCCGGATGCAACCGTGGCTGAAATCCCGGCGCGTCCTCGAAAATAATTCCTGCTCTGGCGAATCGTGCATGTACACGTTGTAGCTGTTCGGGAAAATAAATTTCACCAGGCCCAGCGAATTTTTCGGACCCGGATTCTGGCGGATGAAAAGTTTGCCGGAGCGCAACTGTTCGAGCACCTCCGGCGACACCGCGCCCGAACTGACCACGTTCTGCTTGGCGTCCACCACCTCAAAACCTTTCGCTGCCAAATAATTCGGATCACGCACGATGCGCGGAAGAAATTCGGCCCGGGCGATGGAGTACGGGACGCTCCAGTACGGCCGGAAGACCACATATTGCATGGAATCGATGAACACCGGGGTGTCGTGGTCGTAGGCTTTGCCCACCACCACGTTCATGGTCAAACCGATTTTGAAATTTTCGTCGTAGGCGCGCAACCGGAATTCCGGAATGTTGGCGACAATCGGCGCCGCATGCAGATCCAGCGGCAGCCAGCGCCAGCGTTCGAGCGTCAACTGCATTTCGCGCACACGGCTCAGCATCGGCGTATTCAAGTCGGTGAGAGTCTGCGCCGTGATTCGCCCATCGCCCGTGCGCCCATGCCGGCGCTGAAAGTTTTTCACTCCTTCGATCACTGGTCCCTGGTAGATGGGCGTCACAACGACCGGAACATTCGATGCACCGGGTGCGGACGCGGCAACCGCGGCGGCATCGGCAGCCGCAGGCGGCGGAGGCGGAGCCTCGGGCGGCATATCTCCCAACATGCGGAGCAAGCGCTCCAGCTGCGGCACGCCTTCATACGGGTCGCCCGGGACTACCGTCTTGGTGATCGGCGGCAGCGGCTGCGCGTTGTAGTCCTTCGCGAACTGAATGTAGGTTTGCAGGGCGTGGATGGTGCGTTGATAGCCGGGGTACGGTGGTTCGATCTGCACCAACGCCGTCGCCACGTCCGGAGCGTTCACCACATTTTCTTTCACAAAAGCGGGCAGATCGTATTTCTTGGCGTCGATATTCAATCCAAAATCAAAATGTTTCGGGTTCACTTTGCCGATGTGCAGGTCGGAGATATAGCGCATCACGTTGACGGTGAGCTCGGCGTCGAGCGTAATGGCGTCTTGTTCCGACGCCGCCGGCTTAGCGCCCGCAGCGAATTTCGCCAGCCGGCCAGCCCAGCGCGGGCCGTCATAATCGTCGGCAGACAATCCTTTTTGATCCGCTTTTAACAACAAGTCGATGACTTGCTGGGCCTGCGGCGTGGGCTGCATGCCGCGTATCCAAGGCATAGCGTTGCCGTAGGAAGTGTAAAACTCCTGGACCAGCGCGATGTAATCGCTGAAATTCGGCCAGCGCATTTCTGGCAAATTGCCGGATTTGATGATGGCCTGCAGCGCAGCCTGACCTTCGGGGCTGAGTGTTTGTGGCGCCCACACGGTTTGTCCGGCGACTGCTGAGCGAATAGTTGCGCGCGAAGGCGAGTGTCCGGCCCGAGCCCAGACGAGTGAGCCAGCGACAAGCAAACCGACGGTCAGCACGCCTGAGAAAATTCGGCGATGGCTCATCTCAGCGCCCGCCTTTGAACCAGCTATAGCCCACGGTGAACAGAAAATTCACGTTGTAGCCCGGATTTCGGTCGCCGAGGCTCGCGCTGGAAAGATGCGCGATCGAACCCTCGACGAAAAGCGCGCGGTGGGGCTTGACGAATACGTTGCTGCCGAAGGCGATGCCCGGAGTGAAATTCACTTGCGAGGTGTTACCCGGCGGAACATTCTCCCTGGTGAAAACAATTCCGCCGACGGCGGCCACGTACGGCGCGAATTTATGGGCGCTGGTGAAATTCCACTGCCAGATCACCGGGCGAATGCTGCCGCCCCAGACCGCGCCAGCCGGTGGTAGAACGAGGTACATGGGCAAAACGTCCGCGGCCCATTCGAAATTTCCACGAAGAAATCCGGGAAGAAATTCGGGGGAGAGAATGATTCCGCCGCGCCCGCCGGCGTAGCCGAACTGCGTGCCGCCCGAATGGCCCAGGCCCGTGCCGGCGCCCGCCAGAAGTCCAAGCTGAATGGCGTGCTGGCCCAGGGATTGATGAACCCAGTCGTCATTGTCGGCGGGGCTGGTGGCCAAACTCGCTTGCGGCGTGGTCGAAGCGGGCGCGGGCGAATCCTGCGCCGCGAGCATGGTCGCGCACCCCAGCGCCAGAAGTGCGGCCAACCAGAACTTGGTGGCGAGCAATTTCGGTCGCCGATCATTCAGGTGGAAAAAACGGAAGCAGTCGGGCTGGGATGGCATCATTTTCCCCTTCGATGTCGTGAGTGGCCGATGAGCGGCAAGACTAATTCGGGCGGAACGTGAGTGTCAAGCCGCAGGAAATTCAACAGAATGCAGAAAGCGTGCGGCTTTTTGCTCGCGCCAGATTAGAATGCTGACCCTATGGCCAAAATAACTTTTCTGGGTGCAGCGGGCACGGTTACCGGTTCCAAGTATCTGATTGAAGCGGGCGGCAAAAAGTTGTTGGTCGATTGCGGTTTATTTCAAGGCCCCAACGAACTGACCCAGCGGAACTGGAACCCGCTGCCGCTCGACGCGGCCACCATCGACTGGGTGGTGGTGACCCACGCGCACATCGACCACACCGGCTACCTGCCGAAAATTGTGAAGGCCGGATATCGCGGGCCAATATACTGCGACGCGGCGACCCGCGAGCTTGGTCAGTTGTTGCTGCTGGATTCGGCGCACCTGCAGGAAGAAGACGCGAAGTACGCGGCGAAGAAAAAATACAGCAGCCACGCCAATCCCCTGCCCTTGTATTCGACACCCGATGCGCAAGCGGCGCTGAACCAGTTCAAGGAAATTCCGCGCTCGGATTCGTTCACGATCAGTCCGGAATTTTCCGTGCGAACGCATGACGCCGGACACATCCTCGGCTCTTGCTGGCTTGAATTGACCATCACCGAAAACGGCAAGCAAACGGTGATCGTGTTTTCCGGCGACGTGGGGCGTTATGACCAGCCGATCCTGAACGATCCCACCCCGCCTTCGCGCGCGGATTTTCTGTTGTGCGAATCGACCTACGGCGATCGCGACCATCCCTCCGGTTCGGTGGCGGATGCGCTGGCCGACGCGATCAATCGGGTGGCGAAGCGTGGCGGCGCGGTGGTGATTCCGTCGTTTGCGGTGGGGCGCACGCAAACGCTGATGTGGTATCTGCGGCAACTGGACGAAGCCAAGCGCATTCCACAGATTCCGGTGTACGTCGACAGCCCGATGGCCATCAGCGTGACCGGAATTTACGCGAAACACGGCGAAGATCATGATCTGGATTTCACCAACGCCGAGCAGCAAGGAAACAAGGATCCGTTGAACCTGCGCGAAGTGAAGATGACCCGCACGGTGGACGAATCGAAGGCGATCAACAACGTGGCCTCGTGCGTCATCATCTCCGCCAGCGGCATGGCTACCGGCGGACGCATCCTGCATCATCTGGCGCAGCGGTTGCCGGATGCGAAGAACGCGGTGTTGCTAGTCGGCTATCAAGGCGAAGGAACGAATGGTCGCGCGCTGCAAGAGGGCGCCCAATATCTGCGGATTCATGGACAGGAAGTAAAAGTAAACGCGGAAGTGGTGACCGTCGATCAGCTTTCGGCCCACGCCGGACGCAGCGAGTTGTTGCGCTGGCTTTCGGGGTTTACCGCTGCGCCCAAGCAAACTTTTCTGGTCCACGGCGAACCGGTGGCGCTGGAATCGTTTCGCGCGGCGGTCACCAACCGGCTGCATTGGCCGGTAACGGTGCCGGCGTATTTGCAAAGTTTCGACCTAAATTCGTAGCGGATTCTGCGCCAGCCTCGCCCGCATCACTTGTCGGCGATTTTTGGGTGTATACTCCCGCCAACTGTACGGGTGAGGTTCCTATGAACCGGCACTGCGCGGAGTTTTTTCTAATTGCGTTGGTATTGGCATCCGCTTTGCTCCTTCCCCCGCTAGCTTGGTCCCAACAAAACGGCGGCGCTGGTAGCGCGAACGTCTCCGGCACGGTTTACATGGAAAAAGACAACCGGCCGGTTTTCAGCGCGTACGTGCGCTTGTGCGATGCCGGCGGGGTCGAAGTTGCCGAAATGTTTACTTCGGATTCCGGCGAATTTGTCTTTCATGGCATCGCGCCCGCCAAATACACCCTGCAGATTTCGGCTTTGGGATTCGAGACCATCACCCTAGACGTCGATCTCGCGTTCGTTTCCGACCGCGGCGTGCCGGTCTATCTCAAGCCGGTGGCTGCGACCACTACCGAAACTGCGGCGGGGGCTAGCAGCGCGAGCGTTTCGGTGCATGAACTGTCGTTACCACAGGCCGCCCGCGATGCGTTCGCCGCTGGTAAGAAAAAAATGTATGTGGACAAAAATTTGTCGGGCGCGCTGGCGGATTTTCAGGCGACGGTCACGGCTGCGCCCGGTTATTACGAGGCCTACTACCAGATGGCGCTGGCGCACTTGACCCTGGGGAACAGCGGAGAGGCCGAGGCGAATTTGCGCAAGTCGATCGCGGCGAGCGGCGACAAATACGGCGAGGCCGAAGTGGGCCTGGGGACGGTGCTGCTCGATCGCGGCCAGTCGGCCGAGGCGGAGAAAGCGCTGCGGCGCGGGGTCGAATTGAACCCGAACCTCTGGCTGGGTCATTACGAACTGGGCCGGTCGTTGTTCAACCTGCGCAAGGATTCCGAAGCATTGAAGTCGGCGGAGCGCGCACGGGCGCTCTCGCCGGCTTCACCAATCATCTACAGGCTATTCGCCAATATTCATTTGCGCGCGCAGGATTTTCCGGCGGTGCTGGCGGATATCGATCAGTATCTGAAACTCGACCCGCAAAGCGCGGCCGGAATCCGGGCCAAGCAGCTGCGGGAGCAGGTAGCGCAGAAAATCGCGAGTGGGAACGGACCCTGACAATTTGGGTCAGGCGGATTTCTTGAGCTTGGCCAGACGTTCTTCGGCGGCTTGGAACGTTTTTTCGGTTTTGCAGAAGGTGAAGCGAACCTGCGTTCGCCCGCTGGCTGGATTTTTGTAGAAACTGGAACCCGGAACGGCGGCGACACCGATTTCGCTGACCAGATATTTGGCAAACGCGACGTCGTCGGGGAAACCGAAATCGGCGATGTCGGTCATGATGTAGTACGCGCCGCGCGGTTTGAAACATTTGAAACCGGCGTTGGTAAGAATGCCGAGCAGGCGTTCGCGGCGCTGCAAATAATCGCTGGCCAGCTTATCGTAATACTCCTGCGGAAATTTCAGCGCGATGGCTCCCGCTTCCTGCAGCGGCGCGGCGGCGCCCACCGTCAGAAAATCGTGGCATTTGCGGATCGCGACACTCACATCCGGCGGAGCCACGGCCCAGCCGACACGCCAGCCAGTGACACTATATGTTTTCGATAGCGCGTTGATGGTCACCGTGCGCTCGCGCATCCCATCGAGCGTGCATATCGGAATGTGTTTCGCGCCGTCGTAGAGCATGTGTTCGTAAATCTCGTCGGTGACGGCGAACGTGTTCCAGCGCACGCAAAGATCGCGAATCATTTCAAGCTCGGCGCGCTCGAAAACTTTTCCGGTGGGGTTGTTCGGGGTGTTTAGAATGATCGCCTTGGTTCTGGGGCCAAACGCTGCGGCCAACTCTTCAGGGTCGAATTTCCAATCCGGGGCGTGCAATTTTACGAAGCGCGGCGATGCGCCGGACATAATCGCGTCCGGTCCATAATTCTCGTAGAACGGTTCGAAGACGACCACTTCGTCGCCGGGGCTGATGATGGCCATCATGGTGGCCATGATCGATTCAGTGGAACCGCAGCAGACCGTGATTTCGCGTTCGGTGTCGATGGGAATCCCGGTAGTACGCTCGAATTTCTCCGCAATCGAATTGCGCAAATTTTTCGAGCCCCAGGTGATCGCGTACTGGTTGATGTCCGCTGCGATGGCTTCCTGCGCGGCGCGCTTGATTTCCGCCGGCGCGGGAAAATCCGGAAAACCCTGCGACAGGTTGATGGCCTGATATTGAATGGCCATGCGGGTCATTTCGCGGATTACGGATTCGGTGAACTGCGCGACTTTCGGAGAAAGGGACGGACTATTCGCCGGAGCCGGTGCCGGTTTTGCGGGATTCAACGTGTGCACCTCGAATCGGTTTGGCCTGTACGGTCTTGACCACCGGCTTAGCCGGCGTTTTCGTCGCCGCAGCGGACTTCACGGCCGGCGCGCTGGCAAGCGTGCCGTACAACTTGCGATAAATGTCCGCGTTGCGCGTGACGATTTCCACGTACTCGCGCGTTTCGGTGAACGGAATCGAATCCACGAATTCGGCCGGCTCGCGATAACTCTGTCCGGCGGTCCACTGCGCCACGCGTTCTTCTCCGGCATTGTACGCGGCGAGCGCGGATTCCACACTTCCAAAATCGCGGCGCAAACCGGCCAGATAAATCGTGCCGAGATGAATGTTGTAGTCCGGCTCGAAGAGCAGGGCCGTGGAATAGCGGACCTTGGCCTGCTTGGCGTAGCGCCGCGCGGTTTTCGGCAGCAACTGCATCAGGCCGTAAGCGTTAGCGCCGGAGCGAGCATCCGGCAAGTAGGCGGATTCTTGGCGAATCAGTCCGGCGGTCAACATCGGATCGAGGCCGACGGCCGCGGAGCGCGATTGAATCAGCGGCTGAAAAGGCATGGCGTAGGCGGCGAGCCACACTTCGCGCGGANNTCGCCGGTCGCGGCGTACGCGGCGCGCAACTCCAGCTCTGCGGAGGCATCGAAAGCGATCGAGCGCAAGGCTTCGGCGCGAGCCTGCCGTTCCGCGGCGGACGGCGGAATAGTGGCGCCCAAAGTCAGGGCTGCTGGCAGNNGGCGGCGAGCCACACGTCGCGCGGAACATCTTCGAACCTGCGCCATTCGAGTTGCGGGTAAATCTGGCGCACGGTAACGATCGCGACTCCGACGCGACCGGAGAGCGCCGCCTCTTGTGCCGCTTCGAGCAGCAAGCGCGGCTCGCCGGTCGCGGCGTACGCGNNGTCTGAATTGACGCGAACACCGCAGCGTCCTCCACCGGACCCGGGCCCAGGTGTTTCAAACGCGCCTGCGCGGTGGTGGAAAAATAGTTCTGCGGAAACCGTGATTGCAATTTCTGGTAATAGGCGCGAGCCAGCGCGGCGTTGTCTGCTTCCTCGGCCAAACGTCCCAGCCAGTACAACGCGTCCGGTGCAAACGTCGTGCCGGAAAAACGGCGAAGATGGTCGATGAGCAGCGCGGAAGCATCGGGCTGACGCTTCAGCACCGCAGCCCAGGCGACGCGCCATTGCGCCGGAGCGGCGTCGGTCGACGCTGGGAAATTATCGGCGAGACGTTTGTAGTAGCTCACCGCGCGATCGCGATCGAGTTGCACCCAGTAATAATTTCCTCCGAGAAAGACCGCAGATTCGGTCCAGCGGCTAGAGGGGTCGCGGGCGATGGCCGCGTCGATGGCTGAAACCATCTGCGCTTCCTGCTGCTGATTGCGGAAATGGTTGGCCAGCGCGTAATAACGCTCGGCGTCGACATCGGCGTCGTTGATTTTCAGCGCCGCCACCTGCGCGGGGCCAGCCCCGAGAGCCAGACCGCACAAGAGCACGCGCAATTCGGCGCGTTCCTGCTCGGCGCCTTTCAACACCGTCACCAGGTGCGCATATTCATTGCGCGCCTCGCTCCACTGGCGTGCGCCGAAAATCGCCGCGGCATGTTCAATCTGTTTTTCGACGGGAATCTCGGGGACTAGCAGTTGCGTGGTTTTGACGCTGCGTAAAAAGCCGAGTTTCTCGCCGGACTCGCGCGCCTGATCGGCCGTGGGAAAAACCAGATAGACCTTCTGGTAGTCGATGGCGGACCGCACTGGATCGTTCAGGGCTTCGTAAGCCTGAGCCCGCAGAAAAAGCAGCGCAGGTTTGTCTTGCAATCCAGGATAGCCATCGAGAGCCGCCAGGATTTCCTTGGGCTGGGCCGAAGCCAACGCCGCCGTGCCCAAGGCACCGAGCGCCTGCTCGGAGAGCACCGAATCCGGATAGGCTTTTCGAAAATATTTCAGCTGGCCCACCGCGACGGCGTTTTTATTCAGGGCGATGTTGGCCTGGGCGCTGTAGAACAGCGCGTAATCCTTCAGGAGCGGATCGTTCTGCGCCGGCTCCAGCCATTTCACCGCGTCGGCGTAACGATTTTTCGACAAGTCGTAATAACCCAGGGCCAGCGCGGCGCGCATCCCCAGAACGAGCGAAGATTTCTGGTTGGCGATGGCGCTGAGCTGGGCATACGCGGTGCCCGGATTTTTCTGTTTCAACTGGCGCGAGAGCGTTTCGACCCGCTTGGCCAGTCCCGAGGCGGGCGCCGGCGCAGCGGGTGGCTTCGCAGCAGACTTCTGCGCGGACTTTTTGTGCGTAGTTTGGGCTGTGGACGTGGCGAGCGGATTCGTTGCAGGATAAGCAGCGACGGAGAATGCCAATACACATGCAGCTGTACGAAAAAAAGGCCCGGCTACGTTCATTTACACTTTCTTAGTGCCGCAGAACCGGCGAGGGATACGGATATTCCCCGAGAGTTTCGGCGTCGCCTTCGGCGAGAATTTCGACCAGCCAGTGGTAGAAATAATCCACCGGGTGGCCTTCAATCGCGCGGAAGCGGCGGTCGTATTCTTTGCGGGCTTTATCGAGATCGCCGCGCATTCTGGTGCAGACGTCCTTGTGTTCGCGTCCGAGGCGGACATCTTTCGGGCGCAAAAGTTTTATGTCTTGCATCGCCACTTTAGCGACGCGGTTGGCGCGGCGGTGGAGGTCCTGCATTTCAGTGGGCAGCGCGGCGATGTCGAAAGCCTGCGTTTCGGCCACGGCCGCTTCTTCCGGCAGAATCGCCGCGGCCAGTTCGGCTTCGGCGTTGGAAAGAGTTTCGATCGACGCTTGTTCGCTGGAAGCTTCTTCCGCGGCCTTTTCGGCCAAGTCGGAATCGCCCCGCGGCTCATCCACCCACTCGAGTTCGGGTTCGGGATGCGCTTCGACGGTTTCGGGGACCGACTCGGCCACTTCTTCAGCGGGTTCGGCTACAGCTACGGCAGAATCGTCATGGGCCGAAGTTTCATTTTCGCCCGGCAGCGGATCGCGCGGGTTCCAGGCCACCGCCACAAAATTGGAAAGCACCGAAAGACCGGCAGCCAGAGCCGCCGCTGCGGATTGAGCCCGCAAAAGGGCCGGCAAGGCGTTGCTGGGCTTCGAGGAGCCGCAAGCCGCCACCAAATCGGCGTAGGCGTGCTGCAATTCGTCAGCGGTACGCTGCAGCGGCGTCAAATTGTCGCGCAAAGCGCGCGAAACCGCGCCCTCGAGGGCATGTTCGACCGGATTTTTCTTCTTAGTCACAGGGATGTGCCTGATTGAATTATGGAAACGGGTGCCAGAAGTGTCAACAAACATTCCGATATCGGGTGCCTGTAGTGCATCGGTACAGCCTGCGGACCGGTTTGCCTGGCCTCATTAGGGTTAGACGTGAGCGCACGCCGGAGGGTTGGCGGGATTTTGCGGTTTACGAAGCGGCGAGCGTGCTGGAAACGCAGACCTAAAGGATGTTTATGGCGCGGGCTGCGATGATGGCGATGATCGCCAGCGAAATGATGGCCTGGAGCATCATCCCGACCTTCGCCCAGCGCGATAAGACGGCCGTGTCCGTGGGCGAGAAGGCGGTACTGGTGTTGAACGCCAGGAAAAGATAGTCCATGAAATGCGGCGTCCATTGCGGGTCGACCTTAGCCGGATCCTTCTTACCTTGCTGAGCGCCCGGTTCGCTGTCCGCCAGCATTTGTGGAAACAGAAAAGCACTCTCGATTTTTCCAGTCGCGGACTCCCGGCCCAGCGGGCCGCCGGCGTCCAGCTTCCAATACCACAACGCGAAAACTAGAACATTCGCGAACCACAGCGCCACCGCGGCGCGCAACAAAGCCTGCGGCGGCTCCCGGTGTTTGGGAATGCCATCGATCAAGAATCCTAGAGAAGCGATCATCGCAACGGTGATGATGCCATTCGCCGTGAACGTTAAAATTCGGGTGATACCAAAATCCTGCCGCTTGTGCGAGATAACCATCGGGATCATCAATAGGGCGATAATCGCGAACAGCCCCCAGCCAGGACCGACCGAAAGCGGTTCGGGCAACGCCCAATACACGCCCGACGCAGCGATCATGGCCACGAAGGCCGGCCAGCGCGGTTCACGGACGATATTTTTAGCGGGCATGGAAATGGGAACGTAGCATGGGTGCGGAATTTTTGCGAGGCCATCGGCTCAACCCCGGCCGGTGCAGACTTAGCGCATCAATCGGCGGCTCGAATTGGCCGTGCGCGGCACGGGGTGGTATTCTAGTGGGGACCTCGGGGGCGAAACGGTTTCGACGGAAACTGTAGCGGCTCGAAGGCATGCCGGGTACCACCTACCCGCAATATGGTGGAACAACACAACTGGCAACTCACAGTTGGCACTCGCAGCCTAACTTAAATTAGGCTACGCGCTCCCCCAGGCGTCACCTACGCGTTTGGGATCGGGCGTCACACAGTAGGCTGGTTGCCGCGTTTCGGTCCGTAATGCGGCGGCGAGATCATCGGACTAGCTGGCAGCGCGTCTTGCCTGTTCTGAGCTCTACCAGCGAAACCTTCGGAACGGGATAAGCATGTAGACTTCGTGTTGCAAGGCTTCTCGGACGGGGGTTCAACTCCCCCCGCCTCCACCATCTTCTTCAGCCGCCACGGCCTCGGCTGAGAGTGGATCCAATTCCGCGCTACTGCGGCTTTGGTTCAGAACTTAGCTCCGGTTGCGGCAGGTCGCCGCCCAGGAGTTCGTTTTGGCGTCGCTCGCGGCTGGCATTCAATAGTGCGGTGGCCGCCTCCAATTCCTCCTGGCCTTCCTTGGTGTGCCCCAGGCGAATCAGAATTTGCCCCTTCAAGTTGTGGAAATTGGGATTGTTCGGGTCGATTGCTCCCGCTGCTTTCACCGCCGCAAGCGCCGGCTCGAGCTTTTGCTGGCGCTGATAAATCCGCGCCAGTCCAAAATACGAACTCGCCAGATGGGAATCGCGGCGCAGGGCTTCATCGAAATTTTCTTCGGCCTTGGCCTCGTCCTGCAAATAGGAGTAGGCGACGCCGAGGCGGTCGTAGTTGAAGGCGACGTCAGGCTCGAGCGCCACGTCTTTTAGAAATTCATCGCGGGCCTGTTCAAAGTTGGTGCGCGCCAAATACGCCAAGCCCAGATTGAAGTGCAGGTACGGGAGATTCGGATCGAGTTCGGCCGCCCGCTGAAATTCGGCGATGGCTTTGTCGCCTTCCTCGCGGTTCAGCGCGGCTTTGCCCAGCAGCAGATGATATTCCGCGGTGTTCGCGCCTAACTCCACGAAGCGGCCCAGCGCGCGCTCCTCGATGTCCGCGTGCCCCGATTTATTCGCGGCGTTGCCGAGGACGTAGAGATAGTTCAGGTCGTTCGATTCCTGGGGCCATAAGTCATTCAGCACCCGAACCGCGTCGGCATCGCGAGAAGTAAAAAAATAGCAAAGTCCGAGCAGATATCGGGCCTGCGCGGAATCGGGCTGATCGCGCACCACCGATTCAAAGGGAGCAGTCGCCGCCTGAAAATCATCCTGCCGGTAGTAGACCAGGCCGATGTTCAGCCGGATGCCGGCAACTTGCGGCGCCAATTTTTCGGCCTGGGTAAGGATCTCGAGCGCCTTGGTCCATTGCTGGCGGCGCATGGCAATGACCCCAAGGTTGGCGTAGGCGCCGGCCGACGCAGGATCCGCCGCAAGCACCTGGGCGAAAGCCGCTTCTGCGCCATTCAGGTTTCCTTGTCGCAGCAGCGCTTCGCCTTTCTGGAAAATTTCGCCCAGGTTCTGAGGAGCAGTCGGATCGCGTTTCTGGGTTGCGGTGTTCGATTCGGGCTTGGCGCAAGAGACGGCCGTCGCCGAGAGGGGCGCAAGGGTCGGGCTTAGTATGGCGATCAAGAAGGTGGCGGCGCGCAGGCGCGAGAACCGGCGGCCAGCCCACTGGTGAGTTTTGTCTGTTTTGGCCAATTCGAGAGGCAGGTTAGCACAAACCTGTGGGCTGCCCAGCACGCCCTCGGTACAAACCGGGCCATAAGCGAAGTCCCAGCCAGGATGCGCTGGAACAATCCTCGAACGCCGCCCGCGAACGGCCCGACCATGAGTTTTTAGCTTGACTTATTAGGCTGAGCGTATATAAATCCGTTTTAATAAATTTAATAAAACGGTCGGGGTGGACCTGAAGTGATCTGTCGCGGCGCGGGCCTGGTATAGGTCCCAGGCGTGCGCTACGCCGTAACACCCACGTTCTCTCCCCGATCTGCGACACCTTGAAACTGAACTCGGCAGACCAGGTTCAATGGAGCTAACGATGAAATCAATTCGATTCGCGTTGGGATTGCTGGTGGCGCTGCTGTGTCTTTCGGGCGCCGCCCTGGCCCAGGACACCGGCACGTTCACCGGCACGGTCCACGACACGACCGGGGCCACCGTGGTAGGAGCCGAAGTGACCATCGTCAACAGTTCGATTGGCGAGAATAAGACGGTCACGACCAATAGCGACGGCGATTGGGTGGTGCCCTACCTACCGAACGGCTCGTACAACATCGTGATTGTGTCTAAGGGTTTCAAGAAATACGAGGCAAAGGGTGTGGTCTTGCGCGTGGGGCAGAAAGCGCGGATCGACGTGACGCTGGAGGTTGGAGCAATCACCAATGAAGTGATCGTCGCCGGCGAAGGACTGGCGCAAGTGGAAACCCAATCGGCGCAGGTCGGCGGCACGATTACCGGGACGGAGATCACCCAGCTTGAACTCAAAGGACGTGATTTCGCGCAGCTCATTACCCTGACGCCCGGCGTAAATAACCAGAGCGGCCAGGACGAAGGAACGGTGGGAATCGCCGGCAACGTGATTTATTCGGTGAATGGCGGCCGCGGCGAAAACAATAACTGGGAACTGGACGGCGGCGACAACATGGATAACGGCAGCAATAACTCGCTAAACGTTTATCCCAGCGTCGACTCCATCCAGGAAGTGCGCGTGCTGACCTCCAACTACGGTGCTGAATATGGCCGCAACGCGTCCGGCACGGTGGAAACCGAGTTGAAATCGGGGACCAGCAGTTTCCATGGCGACGTGTACGAATTCAACCGTAATAATATTTTCAACGATCGCAACTTCTTCGATCAGACGGAGAATGCCCCGCCCTACAAAAAGAATGATTTTGGATACACCATCGGCGGACCCATTTTCATTCCCGGTCATTACAACACGGACAAGAGCAAGACCTTCTTTTTCTGGTCGCAGGAATGGCGCCTGGAGCGAGTGCCCAATACTTTTAGCATCCCGGTACCTTCCAACGCGGAGCGCGCGGGAAATTTCAGCGACGTTTGCCCCGATCAAAATGGATCGTTCGCGGATTGCCCCAAGCTGCCCGGCGGGGGAACCCAAGTGGCGAATATCGGTCCCAACGCTTCGGCCATCCTGGCCGAAATCAACGCTCCCAACAATACGAACGGGTCGAATTCCTGCGCTTCCACCATTGGCGCCTGCTACAACGCCTCCATTGCCCAACCGACGTTCTGGCGCGAAGAGCTGCTGCGGGTGGACCACAATTTTTCGAATAACCTGCGCGGAATGTTTCACTACATTCACGATTCCTGGAATACCACCACGCCGACGACGTTGTGGTCGAACGCGACGCTGCCCTCGATCCAGACAAAATTCGTTGGGCCCACGACCAGCGCCGTGGCGCGGCTGACCTACACTGCGTCGCCGACCCTGGTGAACGAGTTTGTCTTCAGCTATACGGCGGACCACATCGACCTCACGAACGTGGGACCGTTTCAACGTCCGCCAACTATGACTATGACCGGGCTGTTCCCCGATTTTGGAGGCAAGCTACCGACCGTGACGGTTACCGGAAACCAGGCGTATGGCCCGGGCGGCGCGGGATTCACCGCCGACCCGTCCGATGAACCGTGGGACAACGCCAATCCGACCTACACCATTCGCGACAATGTGACCAAGATCCTGGGCAAGCACACTTTGCAGTTCGGGGTTTACGGTGTGATTGCGCAGAAAAATGAATTCTCCGGCACCGGCATCCAGGGCGCACTGACCTTCGATGCGACCAATGCGAACGTAACCACCGGCAACGCCTTCGCCGACCTTCTGCTGGGCAATATCTCGACATTTTCTCAGGCCAATGCCGAGATCAAATACTACAGCCGGTATCACTACGCGGAACCCTACATCAATGACGATTTTCACGTAACCCCGCACCTGACGCTTAACATCGGGTTGCGGCTCAGCCTATTCGGAACTTATTATGAAAAAGAAAAGAATGCTTACAACTTTGAGCCTTCAGCGTTTCTGCCCAATCAGGTTTTCGTCGGACCTAACGGCAACCTATTCTCCGACCCGGGTTTCACCAACGCGCTGGGGCCGCTCGATCCACTAAACTTTAATGGCCTGGTGCAATGCGGCGCGCCCGGAATTCCGCGAGGCTGCCAGCAAGGTCATGTGTTCAATCCCGCCCCGCGCGTCGGTTTTGCTTGGGATATTTTCGGAGACGGCAAGACTTCCCTTCGCGGTGGTTACGGGATTTTCTTCGACCACGGCAATGGAAACGAGGCGAACGCCGAGTCCCTCGAAGGCAGCCCCCCGGGCGTGCTCAATCCTTCTCAAGCCAACATTGCTCCGGGACAACCGGGTTGCACTCAGCCTACCGGGTACACCTGCATCGGTGGCGGCGCCGGCCCGCTCGCGTTTCCGTTGGCCGTTACCTCGATTCCGACCAAAGCGATTTGGCCTTACATGCAGCAGTGGAACTTGAGCCTGGAGCGGGAGATCTTCAAGAATACGGTTTTCCAGGCCGGCTATGTGGGCAGTAAGGGCACCCATCTCGCAGAACAGTTAGACGCTAACCAGCTTATGCCGCTTCCGGCGGCCGACAATCCTTACAGTCCCGGTGAGCCCATTGTCGTGCAGGATCAGTCGGCCCCCATCGACCCAACGCTCAACAGCACCGGTCAGGTGGTGAATACCGATTGCGGGGCTGGTACCGTCAATGGCAATCCGTTGAGCGGTCCAGCGCTGACGCATTTGACGATTGCCTGCGGAGGCGATCCGTCGCCGTTCAGGAAGTTCGTTGGATTCGGGACGGTAACCGCAAAGTCGTACGGGGCCGATTCGATTTATAACTCGCTGCAGGTTTCGGTCCGCCGGACGATTGCGCCTTTGGTGATCTCCGCGTCCTATACCTACAGCCACTCGATCGACGACTCGTCGGATTGGCAGGACCAGAACTTCGTCAACTCGTTTGATCCGCGGGCCAATCGCGCGAGCTCGAACTTTGATGAACGCCATATCCTGACCTTCAGCTACGTTTACAGCCTTC
>PMHK01000230.1 GCA_003156635.1 Acidobacteriota bacterium
CCGCCGGCGCCGATTGGCCGGAGCCGGCGCTCGCGCTTGCAGCGGTGGATACAGGTTTCGCCGCCGGTCCCGCGGGGGCGGGCGACTTTTTGACGCCCGCCGCTGCGGATTCAACGACTTCGTACAGTTGTTGCATGTGCACCGGCTTGGGCAGCAGCGCGTCCATGCCCGCTGCGCGGAAACGCGCTTCGTCTTCTTCGGTAACGTGGCCGGAAAATCCGATGATGATCTGGTGGCGCGAGGTTCCCGCTTCGCGCTGGCGAATCGCCTGCGTGGCTTCGAGGCCAGTCATGTGGGGCATTTCTTCGTCGATCAGCAGCACGTCGAAATCGTGTTTCTCAAGTTCGGCGACGGCGGCACGGCCGTCGCCGGCACCGATGACGATGTGCCCACGCCTTTCCAGCAACTCGACGACGAGTTCGCGATTGATATCGGCATCGTCGGCGACCAGGATGCGCAGGCGTTTCGTGGGTTTGTGTTTTTCCGGGTGCGTTTCGATGGCGGCTGGTTTTTTGGATTCGGCGACGGTGGCGGCAGCTGCGCCGGATTTTTCGGCGCGCGGCAGCCGGAACCAGAAACGCGAGCCGCCTGGCGCGCGAGTTTCCGCGCCGATCGCGCCGCCCCAACGTTCCACCGTAATTTTGCAGAAATAAAGGCCAAGGCCGGCTTTGCCGGCATTCGATTTGCCTTTGGAGAACAGGGCGAATAATTGCGAGTCCTGCTGATCTTTGGGCAGGCCGGGCCCCTGGTCGTCGACGTACGACATCACGAATCCGCCCTGGTCTTCGACGCCCACCGTGACCGTGGTGCCCTTGGGGCTGTAACGCATGGCGTTTTCGAGTAAGTTGCCGAAAATGCGATCGATACGCGCGGCGTCGCCGGTGACGCGCCAGTTGTCCGATTTCTTCAGATGCGTGCCGAAACGAAGTCCGATGTCGTGATCGCGAAACGGGGTGGAGAAATCGCGGACGGCGCGCTGGGCGCAGTCGGCGAGGTCGGGCGCTTCGCCGGCTTTTTCTTGTTTCGAATTCTGGGCAGCGAGGTCGCTGGAGAACGCCTCGAGGATTCCGCGGATCATCAGTTCCTGGCGCTGCGATTCGCGTTCACCGGTTTTCACGTATTTTTTCAGTTGGGGCGACAAATGCTCGCGGTCGAGCAGATGAAAAACGCTGTTCATGGCGCTGAGCGGCTGGGTCAGGTCGTGGACGATACAGTGCAGCAGGATTTCTTTCTTCTGAATTTCACGGAGCAGCTTTTCGTAGACCAGCAGGGAATCGCGAGCGGTTTGAAAAATCTCCTGCTGCTGGTCGAAAGTCTCGGAAAGGTTGCGCACGACCAGCAGACGACGGCCGTCCAAAAAATAAGCGGAAGCTTCGAGGGGGATTTCGCGGCCGCTCGCTTCGCGTTCGGTCCAGTTGCCGGAATGGGCCGAGCCGGCGGCGGATTTGGAATCCCAAAACTGCTCCGCATCGAAAATAAAATTTTCAAGGAATGGCGAAGCATCACCGATGCGGATTTTGCCGGCATCGGCGGCGAGATCGCCCCAGAGCGCCTGGCACCAGGCCGGCCATGTTCCGATAAGTTGAAACTCACCGTCGCCGAGATATTCGAACAGGGCGAAGCCCTGGTTCGCGAAAAACGATTCGAAGATGTGGGCCGCGGCCGACATTTACTTGCCTTGCGCCGCCTGCGCCAGCCGCAGGTACGCGCCTTCCACGCCGTCGCCGGTCTTGGCGCTGGTGTTGATCGCGTTCCAACCGGCCGCGGCGAGTTTGGACATTTGCGACGAATCAATTTCCCACTGATCGGTAAGATCGAATTTATTCAGGAGCAGCAGCGAGGGGAGCTTTCCGAATTCCTGGACCACGCGTTCATTCAGCGCCAGCGCATCGTCGAGCGTCTGGCGGCGGGTGCCGTCGGCGACCAGCAAATAGCCGGACATGCCGCGGAGGTAAGTCATGCGCATTTTCTGGTAAACGTCTTCGCCGTGAATATCCCACAGAACCAGAGTCACCTCGCCGCCATCGGTCTTGACGATTTTCTTGTCGATTTTTACGCCGATGGTGGTGTGGTAATGCTCGTCAAAAATGGTGGCGACGAAACGGCGGACCAGACTGGTCTTGCCTACCGAGAAAGAGCCCAGCATGCAGATTTTTTTCTGGATCATGGCGCGCGGCTCAGTTTCCGGGAGGAGTAGCGGGCGGGGCGTTAGTCGAGGTGGACGCGGCCGCTGCCGCGGCGTTTGCGGCGGCGCTGCCGGCTGGCGCAAACGAAACTTTGAAGGTGACGCTGCGGTTGAGCTGGCGGCCCTCTTCGGAATCTTCGTTGCGCAGCGGCTGCGTGGTGCCCACTCCGGTGGGGCGCAGCGTTTCGCGCCGGATGCCGTTGCGCAGCAGCAGGCGGCGAATCTGTTCGGCGCGCTGCTGGCTGAGGACGAGATTGGTGCCTTCGATGCCGGTGGTGTCGCTGTGGCCCACCAGCGCGACGTTGACCGACTGATGAAAAGTATCGGCCTGCGATTGCAGCTCGCGCAGGCGGGTTTCGATTTCGGCGATTTTTTGGTCTTGATCGGGTTCCAACTCAGCGCGACCCAGCGGGAACAGGAGAATCACGGACTCCAACGAACTTTTCAGGGTGAACAGTTGCTGCAGATTCGAATTCACCAGGTGCGATTCATCGAGTCCGGTCACGCCGGCGATCAACGGCGTGCGCTCTTCCAGGTTCGTAATCCATTGCTGCGGCGCGGAACCTTCGGCAACGAGTTCGCCGCCCTTGGTCGAGAGCCTCACGGTTGATGGGGGATGCAGGATTTTTTCGGCGCGCTTGGTGACCATGGCGTCGTCCAGCGAATAATACGGAGCGAGCTGCAGATCCGCTTTTTCCGGATCGAGGCCGGCTTGCGAGACCAGCGCCTTGGGATCGGCGGCCAAGGGATCGCGGAATCCTTCCACATGGAGACTACGGCCATGGGTTGCGGTGGAAACGACCACGATGCCCGGCTGCTTGTGCAAATCAGCCAAGAATCGCGACCATTGCCAGGACGCGTAGGAAACGTAGAGAACCCAACCGAGCAGCAGCGCTGCGGCGATACCCGCGGCGATCAGCAGCGCCCGCGGTTTTTTCTTTTCTTCCGGCGCTTCTTTGTAACGGATTTCAAGCAGCTTGGACAGGCGCTCATCAGCGGCGCGGAACGGGCCGGCATCGCCTTTGAAATTCGCGAGGGCCGAACTGAAATAGCGCTGGATGTCTTCGAGGACCTCGTTCATGGCCTGGCGAAAATCGGCTGGCGCGTGACCGCGAACCACGGCGGCGAGAATCGCGTTGGGACTTTCTTCCACCCAGACCTGCAGGTCGCCAATATTCAAACTGGCCAGCGATTCGCTATCTTTGGATTTGAAGGAATCGCGCACGAATTGCTGAATGGCGGAGAGCATGCCGGCGACCAAATCCGGATCCTGCGCTTGGGCGGCGACGGTAGGCGCCACCAGATGGTTCAAAACCAACCCGGTCTCGCGATGAATCAGAAAAACCTGCTCCACGCGATACAGCAGGCTGTGCATCATTACGATTTCGGCGAAGGGCTTGCCGGTGCGCATGGCTTCCACGCGCCACTTCAGGCCGCGGGCAGAAAAACTATTGTCCAGGGCTTCGTTGAAGGATTCAAGCATGCCGCGCAAAGTTTCGGTGATCGATTTGCGAATCGCGGGGCCCATGACCGGGAACAGCGCATCGGCCAGCACATGCGGATCGCGGCGCACCGATTCGCGCAGCGTTTCTTGAATGGTGGGAGCGAGCGCATCGGACAGCGCCTGATCGCCGGTGGCGCGGCGCATCTCGATCGCTTCGGCGACCACCTCGCTAACGTCACAGGTGCGTTTTTCGAGGTTGTCGAGCCGCTCCTCCACCGCCGCCAGGCCTTCGGTTTCCGGGGCGACGATCAGGTGGCGCAATTCTTCGTAGGCGTGGTTGTTGTCCGTCGATTTTTCCTGGGCCAGCGCCATCGGGGCGCGGCGTTGCGCTTGCTCGGCCATAGGGAGGAAGAAAGTGTTACAGCGGGCGCTTTGTTGAAAGCCCGCCCGGTCGAAGCAAAATCGACATCAATTCAACTATTCTTCCGGCAGCTCGAATTTATTCTTCAAGCGCAGGGAGAATTCGTTGAACAGGTCGGCGAGCCCGGCGCGATCGGTCTTTTCGTCGCGCAGCACGTCCACTTCGCGATTCAGCGCGGCGGTGGTGTCGCGGCGCAGCTTATCGATTTCCGCCGAAGTGGCCTTGGAGTATTCGAGCATTTTGCTGCGCAGTTCGCTGTGGCCGTCGGACATCTGCTCTTCGAGCTGCCCCAGTTTTTTCTCGATGACCTTGGCGCCGTCTTTCATTTCGCGCGCGATTTCCTTGTGGCTTTCGCTGCGCTCGGCCTTTTCGGCCTTCACGCGCTGGCTCAGCGAGTCGGCCTCTTCCTTCATGTAGCTGCTGAGCGTATCGAAGCGCTTGGTCATATCTTCCCGCAGGGTCTCGATCGCCTTGGTTACGGTGTCTTCCAGGCGCATGAAGCGCTTCTCGTAATCGCGCATCTGCGAGCCGAATAAAATGTCGCGGATCTTGTCTACATTCGCGCCTTCCGCGTTCTCTTTACCAGCTGTGTTGGGTAATTTTGCGTCCGCCGGGGATGCCATTTTCCTGCCTCTCCTTTGCATGCCCTTAGCGCGAGAGCGAGCAGACCTTCGCGAAGTAGGGCGGGGCATGGGGGCGACACTACTATGAAAGCAGGGCGGGCCGCAATATACACGTGGTTAACAGCGGGTAAACCGAAGTAGTGGAAGTTCTAGGACTCGGAAACGTCTCAAAATGAAGCGGGTACTGGTGGTTTGGATGATTTTGCGCACCCGGATAGCCCAGCGTAGATCGTTACTGGTTGAGATTCTTCGTTACCCTCAGAATGACGACGCCAAGTGCTGGTCTGAGAATATTTTTAGCGGGACCAGTGAAATACGAGGCCGGCGCCGACTAACAAATTGTTTTGGTGGTCATTCGTGGAGTTGGCAAAGGTGGTCAGATAATAATCGAGCTGAACGACGCGCAGCGCGAAACGGGAATTCAGCGGCACGTCGATTCCGCCTCCAACACGCGTGGCAAATTTATAAGCCCCGTCGTCTACTCCCGCCACTCCGCCGCCGGCGTGCGCGGCGCCGAGTAAAACTTGCGCGAACGGCTCGGGCTTGTGTTTCCCTTCGAACCACGGTTGCGAAAATTTGTAACGGGCCCCGGCGAGATACGAAACCAGGGTCAACGAGCTTCCCGCGGTGGGAGCGCCGGTCGCCGTCTGCGCGCTGATGTCCGCGACCAGGGACCAGCGGCCATGAAAATTCCACGAGCCCGATATTCCTCCACCATTGGCGCCGAAGCATCCGCACTGGCCAGGGCCGGCGTTCGCGTGCACCCAGGTGTACGACGCAGCGGCATCGCCTTTGAATGCGTCCTGCGCCATGGCCGCGGTGCAACCCGCGAATAAGAAAATTGTCGCCAACAAGAACGATCGCATTGCAATTCTCCTCAATTCCCGCCGGGCGCCGGTTAATTCGTCGGTACCGAAACCGTGGCGGACACATTGCTGATCACCGCTTGCTCGTAAGAGCCGCCGGTGGAAGCCGTGATGTAGAAATAAGCCACGGGCGGAACGTTTACGGCTCCCGACATCACCTGCACGCCGTCCAGCGTTACGATCATTTGCCCCTGCTCGATCGATACGGTGTAGCTGTGGGTGATCGACATGCCGTCCGCGACCAGCACCGGGATACTGGTGTTTACGCCGAACCACGGTTTTTCGAATAGCGCGGTTTCGCCGCGGCCTACGCCGACATACGGGACCGGCGGGTCGCCGGCATTGTGATACGTGTCGAAGCCGAACACGGTGCCGGGAATGCCTTCTGCTCCCAGGCCCATGCCGGGCGCCCCTTCGCTCGTGGTGGTTGCGCCCAACGAAGGATCGCCAAAAACCACGGTGAAGCCGTCGGCCGGAACGACGCTTGGATTGCTGAGCGTCATCGTAAAGCTGAGCTGGATGTCGCCGGTGGAAATAAGGTTCGGCCAAACCAAGACGCCGATTTGGTTGTTGGTCGCCGCGGTTAATTGGAAACTGCAGCCCGATTCCGCCACGGCATCGCCGAGCGGAGACCAGTTCGAATCGCAAAGATTCGGAATGCCCTGCAGTGGGCCAACGAACAGGCCGGCCGAAACGCTGGTCACGGAAGTGGTGACGCCGTTGCTCACCACCACATACAGAACGGAACCGGAGTCGGTGGCTTGGGCATCAGCCTGGGTGTAGGTCGAACCGGTCGCACCCGGTATAGCCGTAAATGTGGAACTGCCTGGCGCGGCTTCGTACCACTGATAAGTCAGCGGAAGATTGGAAACGGCCGTGACTTGATACGTCGCGGATGCTCCTACATCGACATATTGAGTGGCCGGCTGCTGCGTGATTTGAATTCCGCTGCCGACCGCCAGCGTGGCCGGCTGGGAAACAGCTTGTCCATAAGCATTGGTGACGACGACGTAATACTGATCCTGGTCGTTGCCGACGGTGGTTGCCGAACCTGGAACGGTGTAGCTGGCGGACGTCGCTCCCGATACCGCGACACCCGTCGTTTGTCCCGCTGGAATCACATACCACTGATAGGTGAGCGTCGGAGTTCCGGAAGCCACCACACTAAACGTGGTGGTTCCTCCCGGCGCGACACCAGCGCCGGTTGGCTGAGTGATGATGGTTGGTGAAGCGTTTCCGGTGTTGACGGTCAGCGTGGCCGAGGTGCTGGTCAGCGGAGTGGTCCCACAGGAATCGGTGACGGTCGCGTAGTATTGCGCGCCGTTGTAAGTGGCGTCCACCGGTGGCGTAGAGTAGGTGTCTGCCGTCGCGCCAGGAATTGCAGTTCCGGTCGCGCTGCCTGCAGGAATTTGGAACCACTGATACGTAAACGGGGTCAATCCCTGCGCCGCTACTGAAAATGTAGCGATTTGCGTCGCAAGAATCGTCACGCTCGCCGGGTTCGAGGTGATTTGCGAGCCCACGGCGATGTTGGCCACAGCCGAGGTTACGCTGGCCGCGCCGTTGGTCACGGTCACCGTGTAATTTCCGGCGTTGGAAGTGGCTACCGCTGGAACAGTGTAGGTCGAGCTGGTCGCTCCCGGAATCGGTGTGCCGTTGAAATTCCACTGGTAGCTGGAGGCATAGGAGGCGGTCACGCTCAACACCAGGTTCGATCCGGTGCAAACGTGCTGGCTAACAGGTTGCGTGGTGATCGAAGGGCCGCTGATAGTGCTGGTGGTGGTCACGGAGACCGACGGCTCGTCCACGCTAGTCGCGGTTATGGTGTACGTCCCGGGCGTGGTCGGCGAAGTCCAGACGTTCCCGTTGAAGGTTCCGGCGGACGCGGTCCAGGTCAAATTATTCGTTAGGCCGCCGCTGGCCGTGGCGTTGAACGTCAACGGGCCGGGCGCGGTGGTCTGATTGGCCGGTGTGATCGGAGTAATCGTTACCGGTGTAGGCGTAACCACGCAGGTGGTTGAGACCACCGTTCCTTGCGGGCTGGTCACCGTCAACGTGTAGGTCTTGGCGGAAGTCAAAGCGGGAGTCGGATACGAGCCGCCGCTAGTAGCGGAGGCCGTAATGTCCGAACTTCCCACGCCCATCGAACCGATCATCGCCGTGCCTCCAGAGAATGTCGGAATCAACATCACGGGAGAGTTATACGGAGGAGTGGCGTTGCTGGGCACCAAGCTGCCTGCGACTGGAGGTATGACTTGTACGGTCAGCGTCGCCGGGTTGCTGGTTACGCTGCCGAATGGATTCGATACGGTCACGGTGTAAACCGAACCGTTTTGGGACGCGGTGGTGGGCGCCGACGTATAAGTGCTGGACGTCGCGCCCGGAATGGCCACTCCGTTCACGTACCATTGGTAGGTCAGTGGTCCTGTCCCGGTCGCGGTCACATTAAATGTTGCGGTCTGTCCGGCGGTCACGGTCACGCTGACCGGTTGCGAAATAATCAGTGGAGGCTGTGGTTTAGCGCCTTCGAACCCGCCGTTGCAACCCCACACTCCGCCGAGCAAGGCGAGGAGCAGAGCCACGCTGACGATCGTGCCGAGGGTTCGTGCTTGAAAACGGACCGGCAGACTGTTCCAAAATGGTCCATGTAGGCGTTCCATAACGGGAATCTCCTACTCTGAATATAGCCAGATCAGGAGGTGGTACTAGAACTATGCTGGCGGCCCCGGTCAATCAGCTAATAGCAGCTTCTGGTAGTACTTTTGCGGGTCTGACGGCGGCCCGGGCCATTTCGCTAAGCATCTGTTATTTCGCTTGACGGGAGCGTCGCCTGATACTAGTTTAGTCTAGGCCTTGACCTACAGAGCCTTTGCCGGTGAGTGAGGAATTGCTTCGCATGAAAAACACAGCACAACGCGATTTGTTTCCGGGGGCGCTGGAGATGATGGTCCTCCGGACCTTGAAGCGGCAGCCGCTGCACGGGTATGCGCTGGTGCAGCATATCAAGCGCTCGTCGAACGATTTGCTGCAGATTGAAGAGGGATCGCTGTATCCGGCCTTGCAGCGGTTGCTAAAGGAAGAGCTGGTGGAAGCCAAGTGGGGAATTTCGGCGACGAACCGGCGCGTGCGCATCTACAAATTGACGGCGGCTGGGGCGAAGCGGCTGGAACGCGAAGTCTCGAGCTTCGAACGAATGCTGCAGGGAATTACGCAGGTGTTAGCGCCGGAGAAAGCATGAGCTGGCTGAAACAATTGTTTTCGCGTCGCGGCCAATACGACGCGCTCTCCGAAGAAATTCAGGCGCATCTCGACGAGAAGGTCGAGGAACTGGTGGCCGGCGGCATGTCTCGGGCGGATGCGAATCATGCGGCGCGACGGGAGTTTGGGAATCCCGCGTTGACGGAAGAAGACGGGCGCGAGGTGTGGCGTTGGGCGTCGGTCGAAGATTTTTTCGCGGACATCCGCCACGGATGGCGCGCGCTGCTGCACAATCCAGTGTTTACGGTGGTAGGCCTGCTGACGATCGCGATCGGGATCGGCGCGAACGCGGCCGTGTTCACCGTAGTGAACAGCGTGTTGCTGAAGCCGCTCAACTATCCGCACTCCGAACAGCTGGTGTCGCTGCACCAGCTCGCGCCGGGCGCGGCGGGACTCGCGGACTTTGAAAACGGATTGTTGCTCTCGGCCTCGATGTATTTCACCTACGCCGAGCACAACCGGGCGTTTCAGGCGATGGGCGTGTGGGATAGCGGCGTGGCCAACGTCACCGGCCTGGCGGAACCGGAGCAGGTGCGCGGCGTCGGCGTGAGCGACGGCCTGCTGCAAGCGCTGGCCGTTCCTCCAGAAGTGGGGCGATGGTTTACGGCGGAAGATCAGGATCCGCACGGTCCGGAGCGCGTGATTTTGAGCGATGGATACTGGCGCCGCCATTTCGGAGCCGACCGCTCGGTGATCGGCCGGAACTTGATGATCGATGCGCACTCGCGCGAAATCGTCGGGGTGATGCCGCCGGGATTCCGAGTCGGGAATGAAGATTTCGATGTGATCACGCCGCTGGCGTTCGATCGCTCGAAGCTGATTCTGGCGGGCTTTGGATTGCACGGAATTGCGCGGCTGAAGCCGGGAGTGACGATCGCGCAAGCCAACGCGGACCTGACGCGCATGCTGCCGATCTGGATGGAGTCCTGGTCGAACGGGCCGGGCAGCGATCCGCACTGGTATGACCGCTGGCAGATTACGCCGCTGCTGCGTCCGTTGAAGCAGGAGGTGGTGGGCAACGTCAGCGAGGTGCTGTGGGTGGTGATGGGCACGCTGGGCCTGGTGCTGCTGATCGCCTGCGCCAA
>PMHK01000083.1 GCA_003156635.1 Acidobacteriota bacterium
GACGAGCCCACCGGCAACCTCGACTCCAAAAGCTCCGAAGCGGTGCTGGCCATGCTCTGCCACCTGAACAAAGAGATGGGCCAAACCATCGTGATGATCACTCACAATCCGGAAGCCGCGGCCTACGGGCACCGCATCCTGCACATGCGCGATGGCGAAGTGGTCGACGGCAGCACCGTACACTGACATGCGTTCGCTCTGGCGGGGCATCGTCCGCACGGTTTTCTGGTCGTACGAGCGCGGCAGTTGGCCGTACGACTTGATGGTCGTTTTGATCGTCATCTTCGTGCTGTTCACGCCGCGGGCGTGGTTCCGCGATCAGCCGCAGACGACCGCCGTTTCCAGCGCGTCAATTCAACTGATCAACGACGATTCGTTGAATCAGACACAAACTTACCGGATTGATTCGACGGTTTTCGCGATTGAAAAACGCACCGCAAGGCCGAGCCCGGAACTGGAGCGCGAGACCCACGATTTGCTGGGGCGTACGGTGGGGGACTTGAAGGACCACACTTTTCAAATTGTCCGGATTGACCCAGTACGGTCCGATACCGGCACGGTGCAGTACTACGACGTCACCGTGCACCCGTAGTTCCCCCTTCCTCTTATTAAACACCCGGAACCCGCAGCCGGCTGGGCACATCTAAAGGATGTAGTATGATTTCGACTTCGTTTATTTCTTGGGAATTCCGGCAGGGGGTTTCTTGATCGGGAAACGGGCTACTTTGTTGTTCATTTTATGCGCAGCACTTTGTTCCTGGGTGGTGCGTGGTGCGATGGCCGCACAGGGACACGGACCTACCACCGTGGATGGAGTTCTGCGTCAGTTGGACCGATCTTCCAAGGATTTCCATTCGCTTTCCGCCGACGTCGAACGTACGAAAGTGACGGTGGTGGTGAATGACAAATCGGTGGAAGACGGCACGCTGCTGCTGCGGGGCGATAAGATGCTGCTGGAGATGAAAGCGCCGAACGCGCGGACGATTCTGCGCACGGGCGACAATCTGTTCGTGTATACGCCGGGCTTGAATCGCGTGGAGGAATATAATCTGGCGCAGCACCGGATGCTGGTGGATCAATATTTACTGCTGGGATTTGGCGAGAACGGAAAAGACCTGCAGAAATCGTACCTGATCACTTTGTTGGGCGAACCGATGCTGGACGACCGGAAGACGATTGAACTGGAGCTGACGCCGCGGTCGGATGAAGCGCGCAATCAAATCTCAAAGATTCAGATTTGGTTCGATGAATCGTCGTGGCTGCCGGTCCAACAGCAATTCAACGAAACCGGCTCCGGCGATTATTTTATGATTCGTTATTCGCGAGTGGTGCGGAATCCGGACCTGGGCGACGCGCACTTCAAACCGCATTGGCCGAAAGGCACCGAAAAAGTGAAGCCGCAGGGCTGAGCGTTCGGCCTGCGGCTTTTTTCATCCGAAATCCAAACGACAATAGGAAGTAGCGGCGCGGCCGAATCAGGCCGATTTGCGTTTTGCTTTGGGCGACGAAGCTGGCCCGGCCTCATGCTCCAGCAGTTTCCGCTTGCGCTCTACTCCCCAGCGATATCCGGCCAGATTTCCGTCCTCGCGAACCACGCGGTGGCACGGGACTACCACGGAGACTGGATTGGTGGCGCAGGCGCGCGCCACGGCCCGAACCGCGGTGGGCTGTCCAATGGCGCGGGCGACCTGGCCATAAGTGCGCGTGGTGCCGAACGGAATTTTGCGCAACTCCTGCCAGACGCGACGCTGAAAAGCGGTGGCCTGAACGTCCGTAGGCAGATCCAGGTTCGGCTGGTGCCCGCGGAGATGGTCGAGGATTTGTCCTACCCAGTCCTGCATGCCGTGGCGATCGCGATGAATTTCGGCACGCGGGTATTCCTGGCGCAGCTCGGCTTCCAAGGGAGCGTCATCTTTACCCAGATAAATGGCGCTGATGCCGCGTTCGGTGGCGCCGACCAGCAAACGGCCGAGCGGCGAATTGGCGATGGTGTAGCGAATTTCCATTCCCGCTCCGCCTTTGCGGTAGGTTGCCGGCGTCATGCCCAGGTGCCCTGGTGCGCGTTCGTACAAGCGGCTGCTGGATCCAAATCCGGCATCGTAAAGTGCGGTGGTCACGTCGTCCCCCTTTTTTAGTTTCGATTTGAGCCATTGCATGCGCCGGGCGTCGGCATACTGGCGCGGCGAGATGCCCATCACGCCGCGGAAAGCGCGTTCGAGTTGATGCGAGCCGAGGCCGGCGACCTTGCCCAGCGTGGGCAGGGTCAAAAGAAAGTCACTTCGTGCCGATTCGCTTGCCAGCCCGCCGGCGTTTTGCACCTGTCGATCGATTTCCCGGCAGACGCGCGCGACTGCATCTGTTCTTGGGTCTTGCACCCGGGCCAACTGCGGCTTGCAGCGTTTGCAGGCGCGAAAGCCTTTTTGTTCCGCGGCGGCGGGAAGTGGGAAATACGCGACGTGTTCACGCCGCGGGCGGCGGGAAGGGCAAGAGGGTTTGCAGTAGATGCCGGTGGAACGCACGGCGTAGACGAAATTTCCGTCGGCGCGTTTGTCGCGGGTCTGGACGGCGGACCAGCGCGCGTCTGGTGGCCGTCGATCCCGCAGCGCTAACGCGCTTTCGTTCGAATTTCGCCGTCGGCGTTGCGTGGATTTCTTGGCCATCTGTTTGGGCGCCGGTGATTCGATGTGTTGGGCCATCTGCATGGCACCAAATTAGACGACTGGAGCGAAAGCCGCTATCCGATTCTAGCGTCCAAAACCGCGGGGCGAACTTTCGCTTTCGCCTGTGAAAATCCTGTTAAGAAAGGGTTGAATTTGAGAGTAACAAAGGTGTTACATGATAGGGCACTTTCGCCCTGTACAGTGTTGACCGTATTGCTGGGCCCGCGCATATTCGTTCCACCTCTCGGGGTTGTGTCAAACAGGTCTTTTGGGGGACCGTTAAATGGGGGCTGTTCCGCAATGGAAGGGGCGGTTGGCGTCCGTTTCACCGCAGCGCAGTTTTGAAAGCAACACAGTACCCATAACATCGCCGTCCGGTAAGCCCGGTCCGCGCCGATTTGCGCGCGTGCCCACTCACGCGGTTGGGGTGGTGGAAGACCGGCGGAGAGCGCCGCGTGCCGCGTTGTCGCTGCCGCTGCGTTTGCTGCGCATCGCCAACGAAGCCGAACCGTATCCGGTGACGCTGGTGACCCGCAACATCAGCTCCAGCGGGATTTATTTCCTGGCGCCGCGGATCATTTCTCCGGGTACCGCGATCGAGCTGGAAGTGGCGCTGCTCGACCGCCCGCAGGGCCAAGGCCGGGTCCAGATGTGTACCGCAGCGCATATCGTGCGATGCGATGCGGTTGACATGCCCGGGTGGTACGGATACGCCGCCAGCTTTGACGATTTCGCGCTGCGTCGCGACGACGTGGTGCCCATACGGCGATGCGACCAGATCGGTCGCACGGCATAAGCCCTAAACCCTAACTGCGAAACTGATCCTTTTAGATTAAGACCGTACGTTCCTAGCGTGTTTTCAAGTCCACTGAGGTTAAGCACGTCAGCGGGGCGCGGCCGATGGTCCATCGGGACTTGCCGGCGTTGCCGGGACATTCGGCTTGAAATCGGTGGCGTGGATGATCAGCCGGAGCGGTAGTTCCTCATTCTGGTCGTTTTTGAGGAAATCATCCGAACGCGTATAGGTCGGCAGCCAATATTTTTCCTGGAAGTTCTCGCGGTAGGTCTCAAACATGGTAAACGGCAACGCGGTGCCGTTTCCCTCCAGTTCACTGACGAATTTTCCGTAGCTTTTGACGATGGCGAAATCGTGGTCGTCGATCCAAACGACGCCCTCGAAAAGCCGTTTTTTGCGGCTCAACATCTTTGGCTTGACCTGAAAAATATAGGTCGTGAGCTGGTCGAGTTTTTCCTGGCCGGCGTAGACGAAGGTATAGCTGGCGATTTCCTCGGTGGTCAGCGGGAACAGCGGCATGGTCGATAGCGCGCGCACATCTTCTAGCGAGAAATGCATCAGCTTCAGGGTGGATTCCGCGGGCTTTTCGACCCGGAAATAACGCTGGCCGTCGGGCTTGATATACATGTAACCGGTGACCAGGAACTGGCCGCCGGGCTCGGTCTGCTCATCCAGCCGAATCGATTCCTGGAAGGTGTAGGTATCGAAAGCTTTCTTCATTACGTCTTCGTTGGCGGCAAATTTCTTGATAATTTCCTGCTCGGGAATCGGCGGCGGTCCCGGATGCGGCTCGGCCGAGATGCGCTTGATGTCGTATTTTGGGGGTGGTGCCTGCGGCCCGGCGTTTTGTGCGTGGGCCGGCAGAATCGGCGACAGCAATAGGCCGGCTATGACGGCCGCTTTGAAGATTAGAGATTTCGTCCGACCAGACACCTTGAGTGAGTCTCCACGTTGTTGGATGCGCCGGCAGCGGGTTACGTCTTATCCTACATGAATCCCGGTTGATTCTTCTTCGGCCCGTTTGCGGCGTCTGTTAAAATTTGCCGTTTGCGGATTGAGCGTGGGGCACAGGTGAACGAAGCAGGCGCGTCCCGCCAAGCGGCCAGATACTTTGTGAGTGGATTGGTGCAGGGTGTGGGCTACCGATTTTTTGCGCGGCAAATAGCCGAGCAACTGCGTCTGGCTGGATTCGCCAAGAATTTGAGTGATGGCCGGGTGGAAATTTACGCCATTGGTCCGGCGGAATCGCTGGCGGCGTTTCGCGAGGAATTGAATCGCGGGCCGGAGGGTTCCATGGTGTCGAGCGTGGCCGAAGAAGACGCGGCGATTGATTCGCGATTTGCCAAGATTTTTTCGATCGAACGATAGGTTTTTGATTCCAGAACATACGAGAGGCCATGAATGGATGATTTGAAGGCGCTGATTCGCGAAATTCCGGATTATCCCAAGCCGGGAATTTTATTTTACGACCTGACCACGCTGCTGAAAGATCCCAAAGGCTTTCATGCGCTGGTCGACCGGCTTTGCGACCAATACAACGGAACCAAGGTTGATCTGGTCGCGGGAATTGAGGCCCGCGGATTTATTTTCGCGCCGGCGCTGGCGTATCGCTTGAATGCCGGATTCGTTCCGGTACGTAAACCGAAAAAACTTCCAGGCAAGACGACTTCGGTGACCTACGCTTTGGAGTATGGAACCGATCAGCTGGACATTCACACCGACGCGATCAAGCCCGGCCAAAGCGTGCTGATCTGCGACGACTTGCTGGCCACCGGTGGTACCGCGGCCGCCGCGGTAAAACTGATCGAACAACTGGGCGGAAAAGTGGCCGGTGCGGCGTTCGCGGTCGAGCTTGGTTTCCTGAATGGGCGAGCGAAGTTGCCCGGGATCCATGTGTTTTCACTACTGCAATACGACAAGTAGATCGTCAGGCTGAGATTATTTCTTATTTTTTGAATCAGCGCCCTGGCGTTGCCGAACAACTTCGAAGAGCATCACGCCGGCAGCGACCGAGACATTCAACGAGCGTACCGGACCCGAGGTCGGCAGCGAGACCAGAAAATCGCAGCGCTTGCGCGTGAGTTCATGCAGGCCTTCGCCTTCGCTCCCGAGAACGATGCCGACGGAATCTTTCAGATCCACGTCCGTATAACTCTGGTCGGCACGTTCGTCGAGCCCTACCAGCCAGTAGCCCGCTTCTTTCATTTCTTCCATGGCCCGAACCAGATTCGTGACTCGCGCGATGGGCAAGTGTGCGAGGGCACCGGCGGAGGCGCGTTCCACGGTGTCGGTGAGGCCGGCGGCCCGGCGCTCTGGAATTACCATTCCCGTAGCACCGGCGGCGAGCGCGGTGCGCACGATCGCGCCCAGATTGTGGGGATCTTCGACGCCATCGAGCAGCACGAGGAGGCCTTGAGGAGTCTTAGCGGCGAGAAGGTCATCGAGTTCGACGGCCGGCTTTGCTGCGCCGAGTGCGGCTACGCCCTGATGTTCGCGGGTGCCGACCAGACGATCGATCTGAAGGCGATCTTCGAAACGAACTGGAACGCCTTTGGTTTTTGCGAGCTGAACGACGGCTTCGACGCGCTCACCGTGACGGCCCTTGGCGACCAAAATACGATCCAGCGGGCGGCCGGCGGCCAGAGCCTCCTCCACTGCGTGAAAACCGGTCAACCAGTTCATGGGCATCGCTGTTTTCTCGGCACGCTGGGAGACGCTCTGGCGGGTTAACCTTCCAACGTCGCAATCGTATGCGACGCGATGGCTTCGCCCCGGCCAATTTCGCCCAGGCCTTCGTTGGTCTTTGCTTTCAAATTAATTTGGTCGAGCGAAATGCCCAAGGATTGGGCCACGGCGGCACGCATCGCGGGAAAGTGCGGGCCGAGCTTGGGCCGCTCACAAATCACTACGGCATCGAGATGAACGATGCGCAACTTTTTCTCGTCGAGCAATTTCCGGGTGTGTTCCAGAAACATGAGGCTGTTCGCGCCCTTCCACTTCGGGTCGGTGTCGGGGAAATGCGTTCCGATGTCTCCGAGAGACGCGGCGCCCAGCAGGGCGTCGCAGAGCGCGTGCGCTAATACGTCGCCGTCGGAGTGGCCGACGGGTCCCTTATCGAACGGGATATGGACGCCGCCGATCATCAGCTTGCGGCCCGCTTCGAGCCGATGCGAATCGTAGCCAATTCCTGATCGGGTCATTTTCCGGCACGCTCCTGTTGCAGATAAAAACGAGCCAAGTCCATGTCCGCGGGACGCGTGATTTTAAGATTTCGTTCCGAACCGAGGACCACGTAGACGTCGTGGCCGAATCGTTCGACCAATGAGGATTCGTCCGAGCCCACTACTCCATCTTTTTCCGCGGCACGAAAGGCGTCGCGCAAGAGCGGGTAGGAGAATGCTTGCGGCGTTTGGGCCAGCACCACGCGTTCGCGCGGTATGGTGGTTTCGATCAGGGCCACATCGGGCGGCAAGCTCGTTCGTTTTACCTCCTTCACGGTGTCGATGGCCGGAATCCCGAGGATCGCGGCGCCGCGCTGGCGCGCTTCCGCAATGACCCGATCCAGTTGTTCGGGAGTGACGAAGGGGCGCACGGCATCGTGCACCAATACAATTTCGGTCGCGGGGTCCACTTGCGCCAGCGCATTCGCCACGGATTGCTGGCGAGTATCTCCGCCGTGCACCACGCGCGCGGGACGTCCGATCGCGGCCTGCGACAATTTAGCCTGCAGCGAAACCACATCGTCAGCGCGAGTCGAGAGGAAAAAATCGGTAATTGCTTTGCAAGCCGCCAGCCGGCGCAAGGTAAAAATCACCAACGGCATGCCGTCGAGTTCCAAGAACTGTTTCGGAGTGGTGGCTCCCATGCGGGTGCCGAGTCCGGCGGCGGGAATGATGGCGGCGATGCGGGTCATAACGGACGGACAGTCTATCGCACTCGCGAGCGCAGGTCAGCATCCGCAATTGTGGCGAGCTTACGAACGATTCGATTCGGGGTAAAGCGGCCGCGGGGGACGTTCGCCGCCGGGGCTCGCTTCCGGAGGGCGCGCGGTTTGCGGTTCAACGTGATGCGGGTGAGCGCTGGACGGGGTGGCGGCGGCCGCGGCAGTGCGGGGAACCTGTTGCTCGCCGCGATCGTCGTAGCGGCCGAAAATCATTTTGCCGGCGGTGGTCTGGTGCACCGAGGTCACGGTGATGTCGATGGTCTTGTTGATCATTTTGCGCGCACCGTCGACGACCACCATGGTGCCGTCGTCGAGATAGGCGACGCCCTGGTTGTACTCTTTGCCTTCGCGGAGAATAAAGACGCGCATGGTTTCGCCGGGGAGCACGACCGGCTTTAGCGCATTGGCCAGCTGATTAACGTTGAGAATTTCAATGCCCTGCAGCGTGGCGACTTTGTTCAGGTTGTAATCGTTGGTGACGATTTTGGCGTCGTAACGCTTGGCCAGTTCGATCAGCTTCAGGTCGACTTCTGGGACATGCGGAAAATCGTCGTCGGAAATGTGGACCTCGAGATGCGCCATTTTCTGGATGCGCTGCAAGACTTCCAGGCCGCGTCGGCCGCGCTGGCGTTTCAAAGGATCGGCGGAATCGGCAACAAGCTGGAGCTCGTGCAAAACGAATTGCGGGATGATTACGGTTCCGTCGAGAAATTGGGCGTCGGCGATATCGGCGACGCGGCCGTCGATGATCACGCTGGTGTCTAGAACTTTGAAGGAATGTTTCAAGCTGCGCTCGCTGCCGAAGAGGCCGCCGAGGGCTTGCAGGTTCAGCATGTCGCCCTTATTCGCGCCGAGGACCAAGCCGGTGTAAGCCATCACCAGAAATGCGGCAAGGCTGAAAAACGACCGCGTGCTCTCCGGCATGATGGTGTGGGTCAAAATCAGCGAAGTGAGATAGGCGCCGAGCAGACCCAGGACCGAGCCGGCCGCCGCGCCGATCAAGCGGCGCAGGCTGGCGTGGCGCAAACGCAATTCAAACAAAATGACGCACAGGCCAAAAAGCAATCCAATGGCGGCGCCGATTTGCTTGGAGACGCTGAAGGGGCGGAAGTGGTAGGCCGCCGCCACGCAGACCGCCAGAAAAACCAGCCGAATTCCGAGCATGTCCCAGAAGCTGCCAACACTTTCAGGGGCGGTGCGCAGTGGAGCGGAAGGCTTCAGGATTGGGGCCACTTCCGGTTGCGGAGCCGCGGGGGGGCGACTCTGAGGACTGAAATTCCTCTGCATAAATCCACCTTATGGTTATGAAGGAGACGCTTGCGCTTGGACCACGCCTCGAAAAACCGCCGGCTTTATAAAATTCACAGCGCGCTGCCGGGATAAATGTAAGCCCTGTAGAAAATCGATATGAGGCGACAGTATAACACCGCGAACGAAGCGAGAGTCAACGGCCCAACTATGGATTCGAGATGAAAAGGGCAATGTGGATAGTACTGGGAGTCTTATACGTAGAATTTCGGAACGCGGCGGCCTAAGGCGCAGAGCAGATCGGAGGTGACCGTTCCGATCTCGCGAGCGACGTCGGAGACGTCGATCCGGGCGGCGCCGTCCTGGCCATAGATGGTTACGACGTCGCCGATTTTGGCGTGCGGAAGGTCGGTTACGTCGAGCATGGTCAAATCCATGGAAATAATTCCGACCAGCGGGACGCACTGGCCGTGCAGTAACGCATGACCACGATTGGTGCGGGCGCGGACGACGCCATCGGCGTAGCCGGCGTTGATCACGGCGATTTTGGATGGGCGCGTGGTGACGAAACGTGCGGCGTAGCCGACGCCTTCGCCCGCCGGAACATCGCGCAGCGAAATGATGCGCGCGCGCAGGGTGAGGCAAGGCTCGAGCGGCATCTGGCCCATGACTTCCTGTTTTTTCTGCGGCGGGTCGAAGGACTGATAGTAGCCGTAGAGAATTGCGCCGGGGCGGACCATATCGGCGAGGGTGCTGGGGCGGGCGGAGATGGCGCCGCTGTTGGCCATATGCACGATTCCGGGCGAGACGCCGCGTTTCTGCAGGCGATCGAGGCAGGACCGGAACAGCAATTCCTGGTCGCTGGTTTGTTTGGCGGTGAAATCCTCCGCCGAGGCGAAGTGGGTGTAGGTGCCTTCGAGTTGGAGGTGCGGAGATTTTTTCAGCGCATCGCAGAAGGCGTCCACTTCGTCGGCTGAAATGCCCAGGCGATTCATGCCGGTGTTGATCTTCAGGTGAAACTGCATGCGGCGTTTGCCGCGGAACAATTTTGCGGCGGCGCGTTCCAGATGGACGAGATCGTCGAGGCGCGTGACCGTGGGCGTTAGTTTATTTTTGATGAGCCGTTTTTCTTCGCCGGGCCAAAAACCGGTGAGCAGCAAAATGCGGCGGCGGATTCCGGCTCCGCGCAATTCGATGCCTTCGTTGGCGCAGGTTACGCCGAACCATTCGGTGCCGGCTTTCTGCAGCGCCTGGGCCACCGGAACCGCGCCGAGCCCGTAGGCATTCGATTTCACTACGGCGAGAACCTGGCGCTGGGCGCCGACGTGTTTTCGAATCGAGGCGAGATTGTGCAGGATGGCTTTAAGCGAAATTTCCGCCCAGACCGGCCGTCCCTCGAAATGGATGGGTTTCGACATCGTCTTTTAGAATGCCAGACTCCTTCTGGGCGGCGTGACGAAAATTGAAAACGGCAAAGGTCGTCGCACCGTTTAGGTAAACATCCACATTGGTTTATTGCATCGCGTGGGCCATTCCCAACCGAATCAGGCGATCTGGAATGGCCATGCAAAGTATTGTTAATTAAACACTTACGCCATTCTTGCTCTGATGCCGATCAACGGGCTCCGAACGCGCAGCATTCGACCGAGGGTATCGCGACACATCGTGTGGGTTGGGCAACGACGATGGCGTTAATTCGAACCGCGCAATGCGAACCTATTCCTGAAGACCGCCGGAATTCCAGGCGTCGGGAGCGGCTTCTTCGAAGCGCGTGTGCCGACCAAGAAAAACAAAATTCAGGTTTCCGGTGGGTCCGTTGCGCTGCTTGGCGATCATCAGCTCGGCTTGATTGCGCTCTTCATCGGGCGCGTCGACTTTGTAGAAGTTTGGGCGGTGAATGAACATTACTACGTCGGCGTCCTGCTCGATNNGATTCGCGCAGGTCGGCGAGCTGCGGCTTGCGCTCTTCGCGTTCGGGAGCGCGGGTCAACTGGCTGAGGACCATGATCGGTACTTTCAATTCTTTGGCCAAGCCTTTCAGCGCGCGAGACATTCCCGAAACTTCTTCCTGGCG
>PMHK01000211.1 GCA_003156635.1 Acidobacteriota bacterium
CATCCCCGCTAGGCGACGCTGGAACGATCACGGTCCCGCTGCTATGGCGGGAGGCGAAGTCACTGGACGGTGAGCGTAAGGCTCACCGTCCGGGTTTGTGTTCCTGAACTCCCTGACAACGTAAGCATGCTGGTCACAGGCGAGGGTTGTGTTGTTCCTCCCCCTGCGGCAGAGGTGGGGCTGGCGACGTTCGCTGCTGGATTTCCGCCGCCACAGCCCACGAAGGCACTCACGGACACCAGCAGAACTAAAGAGAACAAGCCCGAAATCAGCCTCCTGCGCCTCTTCCCGGCTATCAGCGCGAACGTGCCGAGCGGTAGCACGGCGAGCGGACCTATTCGGGGCTGCCGCCGAGACTGGGGATAGGAGACCGTGGCGGCAACCGTGGTGACTGACACCGTGATCGGCACCGCGGCGCCACTCACGTTCACGCTGGCGGCGCTGGGCGTGCACGAACTCCCTGCAGGCGCTCCCGTGCAGCTGAGTGCGACCATTCCGGTAAACCCCGAGAGCGGAGTTACAGCCAGGTTGTAAACAGCCGTTGCCCCGGCGGCCATGGTGGCTGAAAGCTGTGACCCTGCAGCAGCCTGCAAAGCAAAATCGGTTCCGGTCCCGGAAAGCGCAATGATCTGCGGGCTGCTGCCCACGTTATCGGTGATGGAGAGCTGGCCGGAGCGCGGCCCGGTCTGCGTCGGAGTAAACCCCACCGCCACACTGCACAGCGCTCCGATCGCGATAGAAGAACAATTCGTTGTCTCGTTGAAGTCCCCCGTGGCGCTCACCGCAGTCACAGTGAGGGGACCGGTGCCCGTATTCGTGAGGACCACGCTATTTGTATTGCTCGCGGTGCCTAGCAACTGGTTGCCAAACGCCAGCGAAGTGGTCCCCAGGCCCAGGATGGGCACTGCTTTTATCCCCGTTCCTGACAAGGACAAGGTCAGCGGACTATTTGCAGCACTCGAGCTTACGGTCAAAGTTCCACTTCTGGCGCCGACCGCGCTGGGCGTGAACACGATGTTCAGCGTGCAGGTCGCCTGATCGGCGAGAGAGGAGAGGCACGAGCTATTCGATGCAATTTGAAAGTCCCCCGAACCAGCGGTGATGCTGGGACTGATGCTGCTGATGCCGGAGGAAGCAGCACTGTAAACCGCTGCCAGCGTAACCACCTGTGGCCCACTGCTCATTCCCTGAGTCACGGAACCGAAATTAGACAGGGTCGCCGGGCTAGCCGTGAGCTGCGGAGTGGTCAGCGTGAAGTTGAGAATAGGATCGTTGCTCAGGGGAGCCTCGTATATATCAAAGCCCGGATCAGGCTCTGGGTCTACTGATTCCACCGCCGGATACTCAGTGACCAAAATATGATAGGTAACTCCCTTCGTGCCCTGGAAGACAACGGCCGACGATCGCGGTCCTTGTGCGATGGTTGCGTTGGGGTTGTCGTCACTGATGCCGTTTGCAACTGCCTGCAGACTGGCCGCACCGCCGGTGAAGACGCTGAGGACGGTATCGAAGTGGCTGTGAGCGGTGTTGATGCTGACGGGGTTACTTGTCGTTGGCACAAAGTCGAACCACATCGAATGAAAGGGTACGTTTGCGAAGGTGTCGTCCGCGGTACAGATGCCGGAGTTGTTTGCGCAGGGCGGAGGAAACGCCGATTCCACAAAGCCATTGAAGGCCGGCGCTCCTGACCCGTCCAGCTGGGGATAGTTACCCGACAAATCAAAAAGCTGGTTGGCGAAAACACTCGTGGTGATGGTTACGGGATTGTAAGATGCCGCGCTAAATACGTCGTGGCCTTGCCCGGACGCGGCTTGCGCCGGCGAGGGCGTTCCCAGCACAAGAACCTGTCCGGAAGAAGTATCTTCAATCGTTACCGTATAAGTTATTTGTGGCGACAAGCCGTTCGAATATTGCGTACCGTTGGCCCCTATGCAGCTAATCGGGGGCATTGTCGCCGGGTCGGGCGCACACCCCGGAACCAGCAACGCAGCCGCAAGTTCCGGGGGCGTGGTCGTGAGCTGCATGGGCGGTCCATTGGGAGTAGAACCGGTCGTCACGCCAGAGAGCTGAAAGATGTTTCCGAACGACCAGAGGGAGCTGTTGCCGTCAGCGCCGGCGATGGGCGCGGGTTCAGGCACAGGCGAATAATCATCTTCGGCCTGGTTATCGCAAGGCGTCACTCCCGCAGAGTTATTTTGACAGCTCACAAAGCCCAGGCCCGGCGAAGCAGGAAGATAATTATTGAGGCGAAAGTTCACCAGCCTGTAGGAACCCGCGGGCGCCGGGCCCGCAGCGTTCGAGATAGTAATGGCAAGAATCGTATCTTCGGTCGACGGATCTTCGCCGCTGGTAAGGTTGCCGGGAACATAAAGCGCACAGTTATAGTCGCCCCATGCGTAGATATCGACCGTGGATACATAGCTCCTTCCGGAGGTGGTGGTTGCGGTGAGCTGAGGGAGCGAGAATCTCAGATTCGAATAAGGATTTGTCGGTCCGGGATTATTACCGCACGTATTAGTCGTCAGACCTTTGCTGGTGCTAGCCACATCCGGGGTTCGCTCGGACCAGCAAAGAGAGAAAGCGTGCACAAGCAAGAAGAAAACAGGGCAAATAAGAAAGCGTCGCATAGGAGCCCACCCCACAAAACAGTGTTCCGTATATTCTTGTGGTCGCCGCAAGCTTAGCTCCGCGGCGGTGGGCATCAAAGAGAATTTCGCTATTCTGAGGCGTAATTAATTTTGCGTTCAGATCGCCGATGCGAATCCCAGATTGCAGGTGGCGCCGCACTTCCCGGCGCCGTACGGATGACGATTCCGGGGTACGGCCTGGATCATGATTTAAGCATCTATATGAGGATCGGGCCATCAAGGGAAACTTAGAGCCGGGTGGGGCCGTCCATCCTATAGAGCAGTGCAGGCCTTCCCCAAAAAATCCGTGCGCATGAACAAAACGACGAATTTCTTGATTCTGTTGACAGTGCTCCTGGGTTCCTTTGTCGCGCCGATGCTCGGGCAAGGCCCGACCGGCACGCTGCAGGGGCGCGTGCTTGATCCCAGCGGTGCGGTCATCCCCCAGGCACAGGTCAGCGTCACGTCGCCTGCAGGAAAAACGGTGTCCACGGCGGCGGACGCCGCGGGCTCGTACCAGGTGCGGGGGCTGGCTGCCGGTGACTATACAGTGAATGCCACCACGCCCGGGTTCGCTCCCTTCACTGCTACCGTCACCGTGGCGCCCGGGCAGTCAAAGACGCTCAACATTGCCATGCAGATTGAGGCAGAGAAGCAGCAGGTCCAGGTCGAGGCGGACGCACCCACCGTCGACACCAGCCCCGACCAGAATGCTAACGCCGTGGTGTTGAAAGGAAAGGATCTGGACGCTCTTTCCGACGATCCCGATGAACTGGAAAGCCAACTCCAGGCACTGGCCGGCCCGGCGGCTGGTCCGAACGGGGGCGAGGTCTATATCGACGGGTTTACCGGAGGGCAAATTCCGCCCAAGTCCTCCATTCGTGAGATACGCATCAATCAGAACCCCTTCTCCGCTGAGTTCGACCGGCTCGGGTATGGCCGGATCGAGATCCTCACCAAGCCGGGCACGGATAAGCTGCACGGCCAGATCGAAGCGCGGGGCAACGATTCCTCTTTCAACTCTCGCAATCCGATCCTGCATACAGCGGAACCGCCCTATTACTCCTACAACCTCCAGGGCAATGTAGGCGGTCCCATCTCGAAAAATGCGTCTTACTTTGTCAGCGTCTTCGGGCGCAATATACAGAATGTGAACGTGGTGGATGCGCTTAATCCGGACACCCTCGCTTCTCTGAACGAGGCTTATCCCAATCCAAGCTCGCGTATTGATGTCAGCCCGCGGCTTGATCTGCAGCTTGGGCAAGCGAATACCCTGACGCTTCGCTACGAATTTTTCCGCTCGGTCAACACCAATGGCGGAGTCGGGCAGCTGTCTCTGCCCACGCAAGCCACCAATACGGAAAGCATGGAAAACACGCTGCAGGCAAGTGACAGCTGGGTCATCAGCAAGAACCTGGTCGACGACATCCGTTTCCAATATCGCCGCTTTCGCTACCAGGACATTGCGGTAAACGATTCGCCCACGGTGACCCTGCAAGGGTCCTTTAACGCTGGGGGCAACAACGGTGGAGTGGTTCGCGACAACCAGGATATTTACGAGCTGCAGAACTATTTCGCAGCAGCTGAAGGCAAGCACTCCCTGAATTTTGGTACCCGCCTGCGTGCTTATCGTGACGCTGACTACACCACGGGAGGAACCAACGGCCAATACACTTTCAGTAATTTGACGTCTTACGTGAACAAGACCCCACAGACTTACCAGGTAACGCAGATCAATCAATACACTGCACGGGCAATCCTGTTCGACGCGGCACTGTTCTATCAGGACGACTGGAGAGTGAACCAGCGCCTAACTTTTAGTTACGGGCTCCGTTGGGAGACACAAAACCGTATCAACGACAAGAGCGATTGGGCACCGCGAGTGTCTTTCGCGTACGCGCTGGGTGGCGGCGATCGCAAGAAAGCGCCAAAGACTGTGCTGCGCGCAGGGTACGGCTGGTTCTATCAACGGTTTACCGTGCCCAATAGCTTCGGCTCCAATGCGGGCACGCCCTACATCATCCAGGCCATCCATCAGAACGGAATCAATCAAAAGGTTTCGACCGTCACGAATCCGACCTTTCCGGTCAGCCCGGTCGAGATCGCAGGTTCGAATACGGCGCAAACCCTGTATACCGTTGATCCGCATTTCCGTGCCGCTGCTGATCTGCAGGCGGCTGTGGGCCTCGATCGGCAATTGGCCAAAAGAATCACCGGGAATGTGACCTATCTTTACGGCCGGGGAGTACACCAATATTTCACTAACAACATTGGAGCTCCGGAGTTTCCCACTGCGGACCTGGGTATCTATCCCGCTGCCGAACTGGCCCCCGCGGAGGAGAACAATCTGCAGTACCAATCGGGAGGAGTTTACCGGCAAAACCAGATCATCGTTTCAGGCAGGGCAAGTTATCCCCGTTTCAGCTTCTTCACTTTTTATACGTACAACGCTGCCAAAGCGGATACGAACGGAGTTACGTATACTCCTTCCGTGGCTCAGAATCCGGGGCTCGATTATGGACGCTCGAGCTTTGATGTTCATAACCGTTTTGTGATCCTGGGCAACGTTTCTGCGCCCTGGGGCATTTCTCTGACTCCTTTCTTCGCATATAACTCGGGCGCCCCCTACAACGTGACCGTCGGCAGCGACTTGACCCGGAATAACCAGTTCAATGCCCGGCCGACATTCGCGGCGAGTTGCAGTGAAGCGAATGTTGTTCAGACCAGGTATGGCTGCCTCGACACAGATCCATTCGGCACGGACGAAAAGATCATTCCCTACGGGATTGGTACCGGTCCGACGAATGTCAGCTTGAACATGCGTGTGAGCAAGGTAATCGGAATTGGCCCCAAGGTTGAAAGCAGTCGCGCCGCGAGAGGCGGAGGCGGCGGACCTGGAGGCGGCGGTGGTGGCCGAGGCGGTGGCGGTGGCATAGGCCCCGGTGGTCTGAGCGGAAGCCGTGGAGGCCCCGGCCGTTTAGATCAGACCACTTCGCGCAGGTACAACCTTACGCTCACCGCCTACGCAACCAACGTGCTAAACCACGAGAATTTGGGAGCACCGAATGGCACCCTCTCGTCTTCTTTCTTTGGCAAGTCTCAATCGCTGGCCAGCGGAGGTTTTTTCGGCGGCTCTACTGCAGGAAACCGCAGTGTCTTTCTACAAGCGGTTTTCAACTTTTGATTAACTGCTGGCGTATTGCGTCAAATCATCGAGTGGTGTAAGTGGCGGTACTAAGAATGGATCCTGCCACTCAATGAGGTGAAGGGTACGGGCTTCAGCCCGTACATAAACCAACCAGAATATTTGGGCTTTAGCCCCTGAGGGATGCTTTCTTCCCGCCAGGAAGCCGCCCGCAGCGGCTAAAGCCGGATTGAATTCGGAACTCCTATGTACGGCCTGAAGGCCGTACCCTTCAGAAATCTTTCAATCCCTCCGCACTCACAAGCGCGCAAAGTATTTGTTGTGTGTCCGCGGCCTCGCAACTATTTGAGGTGGATGGTAATTCCGGTCGAGATGCGGAGCAGGTTCTGGTCGTTGCCGGCAAGGTTAGGCAGGCGGGTGTATCCGTAATCGGCCTGGATCGCGCGGAAGGAGAGATGCCTTCTGTACTTGTAATCGAGCCCAATCCCCACCAACAACGCGATGGAATTGGCGGTAGGTTGAATGAAGCCGGCTTTGTCGGGAAAAGCAGAATCAAAGCCGTGCGCTGCACCGATTAATCCTTGTGCGAAGGGTTTGAAGTAATAGAAGCGATCGCCTCCGATCCTGTAATTGAGGCGCGTTCCCGCGGTCACCATGAGCAATGAAAAGGGTTGACCCGTGTTATGGATCCCACCGGTATGTGCATAGGTTGCATCCACTACCGTGGTAAAGGCGCGATAGGTACGAAAATTGCCTTCGGCGGCGACGCCGTTCATAAAGAAACAGCCGCATTGACCGGGCCCGGCATTGGCTTCTACCGGGCTGTAGGTAAACGACAGTTCCGCGCGTGGCAGGCCAAAGTCTCTCCCCGCCGGCGTGGTGACTTGCCCGTGGAGCCCTGGCGCGCTCAATGCCGTCAGGGCTAAGGCAAAGCTGAGCGTAACGCTACTGAATCGCAAGTGGCACCTTGGTCGAGCGCTGAAGGCTTCCGTTGGAATTCCCTTCAGAGGCTGTAACGGTTATGGAGTAGGGGACTTTCCTTGCGGCGAAAAGGCCCGCATCCGAGCATCCGTTCAGGCCCACCATCGCCATCACGCTGAGCGCTGCCAACAGCAGCACTCCCAGGGCGGTAGGGATTTGCCGCCAGCGCTTCCGCACTGTAATGAGAGGAAGCAGAAGCCCGAGGGCGAGTGGCAGGCGCTGGAAGGGAAACGGCGGTGCGGCGTTCAACGCAGTCTTTGAGGTTTCAACCGTCATCGTGATGGTCGCCGTCTTGGCGCCGGCTGCCAGGGTTGGCGAAGAGAAGGTCGCGGTCGCACCCGCCGGCAAACCAGTTGCTGACATGGTTACGTTGTCAAGGAACGTGCTGGCGACCTGCGGCTCAACCTGCAGTGTATACACCACGGTGGTGCCGGGCAAAAACGGCTTTATGTGCCTGGTGGAACGAGGCTGGGGAGCGGCCACCGACAATGAGAATTTCTGGAATCCCAAGTTGCGCGCGCCGCATTGTTTCAATGCCGCGGCAACCCGAACTTTTGTCCCCATTTTCCTAATGAAGACCAAACTGGTGCTGGCTGGAAAGTCGAAGGCCGAAGTGCTGCAGGCGACGGACGCGGCGTTTGCCAACAAAGAGCTACCCACGCTGGAGCCCGGCGCGATGTGCTACATGATGTCCAAGCAGCAGTACCTGAACGATCAGGCCAAGAACTGGCACCCGCACCTGATGTTTTTTGTTCCGGGCAGCGCCGAGAAAACCTGGGGCGCGAATCTCGACGGCTCGCCCATCATCGCGTCCAACGACCCAGAAGAACGCGCCACGATTATGATGGTGGTGGTCGGCCAATGGTCCGACGCGTCATCGGCACCGGAATAGGGCGACGCCGGCCGCGCAGTCGGTGCGCGGGTCGACCGTTTGGCTGCTGAATCCTTAGCGGCGATTCGCTCAGTAGGAATAAGTGCGGTAGTCCGTGAGATGAATCCCGTTTATGGAGGTTCCCAGGCGATAGCGGCTGAATAACGCGGGCGTGGCTAGGCTGAAGTTCGTTCCGGGACATACGATCGAAACAGGGTTCTTGCCGCTCGGATCAGTGGCGGCGCCGAAATCGATGTCAAACGGTCGCACGGGAAACAGGCCAGCGCCACCCCCAAAATCGGCACTCGAGTTTCCCGAGTTTCGCCGATCCTGTAGCGATGGCCAGGTGCGATCTGGCAAGGTGCAGGTAGTGCTGACGGGATCGAGGTGTGCCGCAAATGCCGGCTCGTTAAGGGCTGACCTGCATTGAAGGGAAGTGGTATTTGAATACTCGCCTGTCCCAAGGGAGCAAATCGCGTCATTTTTCACCCTGAAACTGCCCGCCGCCACGGTGATTTGCTGTGCTGGGCCTTCGCGATATTCGCTCACCGCTAGTTCGACGCGCATATCGACTTCACTCCCTGCCGTTGACGAATAGAACTTGCTGCTGACCTCAAATGTCTGATTGTATCGGCTTGCTCCGGGCCATAGAGTGTGGCTCGAGTCTACCCAGCCGGAGTTCCACGCACGTCCGCCCGGCGCATAAATTGTTAGGCGGGCGGCGTCGACGACCACCAGTGAGCCTTGAACCAATCCGTACGTTTCGATCGGTACGTAAAGATTCAGCGTCTTACCCAAAACGGGATACTTCGTTTCGGAGGCTTTATCATTTTTCTCAATCTTCACGCCTGCGGGATTTAGCGACCCGAGTGGTACTTGGGGATAAGCACGCTCCACTAGCGGCCCATAGGGCGCCGCGGTGAGGACGACGGCGATTACGCCGGCGCTGCCCAGAAGAACCCCGCGCGAGACCCACGCATCCCTCCTGAAGTACTGCAACACCAGGACTGCCAGGCAGGCGCCGCCCGCCACGGCGAACATCACCGTACTTGGAATCTCGCTGGAGGCAGAAGAGGCGCTGGGGATCTGACCCACGACCCAGCTGAGGCCGGCGATGTAGGCAACGACGCCGAACAGAACGAGCAGAAACTGGGCCAGCGAATCGGTGATCGCGCTGATCGTCGCGATGGGCACGATCAAGAAAGCGGTCAGCAGCAGCTGACCTTGCAGTAGCCCGGGCACATGATGCCAGGGTGGAAAGCCGGCGCGCGGGAGGATGACCACGTCAAAGACCAGAACCGGGAGATTTACAAACGAAATAATGAAAAGCGCTTTAGCGGCCAGGAGCCAGCGCCGCTGGTACGGGCGGGTCAGCCAAAACTGGCGGTCGCCAACCAGGGATTCGCCCTGGATCACGCGCACGATGAGAAACCACCAACAGAGGCAAAGGGCCACACCGACAAATCCGAAAAGCAAGCGCGAGATCCGCGGCGGCCCGAAAGGCGGTTCCGGACTCCAGAGTATCGGCGACTTCCAGGCGAAGTACAAAAGTAACAGGAGCGAGACTACAATTTCGAGCCAATGCCGCCGAACGTCTTTACGAAAAATGTAGAAAATCTGATTCATGCGCGGTTTTCACCGGCGGCACGTGCGTCTCTGGCGATAGCGAGGAAAATCGAACGCAACGACATCGGCGCGTAGGTTGCGTGGGCGGCCTCGCCAAATATTCGGACGATATCTGATTCCGTGCGGTCCCGGTCGTATTGGCTTTCGATGAAGCGCACGGTCGAGCTGGATGCGTCGAGATGCATCCAGCTTTCGGGGAGCGTGCCGGGGAGCGACGGCGCGGCACCGAGCGCCAGCTCAACTTGACGAAAGCGCGAGGCGAGGCTGCGCAATTCTTCGGAGAAGCGGAGCTGGCCCGCTTCGAGATACCCGATGTGGGTGGCGAAACTTTCCATTTCGCCGAGATCGTGCGAAGAGATCAGTAAGGTGGCGTCCCCGGCGCGCTGGACGATGCATTCGATTAGTTCATCGCGAACCAGGGGATCGAGGCCGCTGAAAGGTTCGTCCATGACCAGAAGACGGGGGCGGTAGGCCAGGGAACTGGCCAACGCGACCTTCATGCGCATTCCGCGCGACAGTTTTTTTAACTTGCGTTTGGGTGGCAGGTCGAATCTCTTGACCAACTCGCGTTCCAGATCACGATCCCAGGTGGGATAAAAATTGCGTACGTAGGCGAGGAAATAGGTGACTGTCATCCACTCCGGCAGTTTTTGATTTTCGGAGACGTAGCCGATCGAACAAAAGGCGCTGCCGGCGAGTTCGCGACTATCCCAGTCGAGAATTTGCGCCCGGCCGCTACTCGCGTGCAGAATATTCATGAGGATCTTGATGGCGGTGGTTTTCCCGGCGCCGTTAGGTCCGACCAAGCCGAAGATCGAGCCTTCCGCAATAGCCAGGTTCAGCCCATTCAGGGCCGACACGTCCCGGTAACGCTTGGTCAAGTCTTCAAGCAGTATTGCACTCGGCATGAACCAGAAGGGTATATCACAAACCGGGCGCGGTTGGAGATTAAGACGCGCGAAGATTTGGGTGGTTGCGCCGGACAATAATGTCCCCGGATTGACTCTATTCTCCACGGACATTCGCGCTCACGGCAAACTCGGGGGGCGCCGGTAACCTTTTAGGAACGGCAGCCGTCAGTAATAGTGAGTTGATTCTTCGCCCACGCGCCGGCTGGAGGAAAGCGATGAAAGTTCTCACTCTAATTGTGCTTTTGGCAGCGTCGAGTTTTGCTGCTTTCGCCCAAGATCAATCTACGGATGTGCAGGCTGCGTGCGGGCCGAAAAGCGCCAGTTTTACCGTGAAGCAGGATGACTCGGCGCACACGCCGGCACAGCCCGAACCCGGAAAGGCGCTGATCTATTTTATTCAAGAAGGCGGCGCATCAAACGGCATCGAGTCTTTAGTAACCAGGATTGCGCTGGATGGGGCGTGGGTCGGCGCTTTTAAACACAATTCCTACTTTTCGGTATCGGTGAATCCGGGAGAGTACCACGCGTGCGCCAACCTGCAGTCGGTCACCGCGTTGGGAAAAGTGGTGGCGTTTGCGCGGGTCACCGCGGAGGCGGGAAAGGTCTACTACCTCGGCACTCGCGCCCGGATCATCGGCGGCACCACGCGTTTGGAAATTGAGCCGATCGACGTCGATCAGGCGAAGTATCTGATCACGTCTTCTCCCTTGAGCGTCTCGCAGCCCAAGAAGTAAGCCGCAGAAAACGACATCGCGTCGCGCTCGAAGCTAATTCCGGGCCGGATTTATCTGCTAGTCTTAATCTTTCGTTTGAGCAGATTTGGGCCGGAGCAAGCATGGCTTCCGAATTAACTCCATTGGCCGCGGATATTCGCGGCGACGCTTTTCCTACTTTGACGGCGGAGCAGATTGACCGCATTCGGCCGTTGAGCAAAGTGCGCAAAGTACAAGTGGGCGAAATTCTTTTTGAGCCGGGGGACCTCGACCCGGCATGTTTCGTGCTGCTTTCCGGCACGATGGAAATCGTGCAGCCGGATATTCACGGCGAGAACCTGGTGGTCAACCATGAAGCGGGAGGATTCACCGGAGATATCAGCCTGATTTCGGGGCGGCGCAGCTTCATGCGCGGGCGGGTCACCGCGGCCGGCGAATTTCTGGAAATGAGCAACGCCCAAATGCGCACGCTGGTGGCGCGCGACGCGGAGTTGAGCGAAATCTTCATGCGCGCGTTCATCGTGCGCCGGGTGGTGCTGATCAATCGCGGGCAGGGCAACGTCATTCTGCTGGGCTCGCAGCACTCAGCCAAGACGCTGCGGCTGCGCGAGTTTCTGACCCGCAATGGACATCCCTTCACTTACGTGGACCTGGATAGCGACGCCTCGGCGCAGGAGATGCTCGATCACTTTCAGGTCACCATGGAAGAAATTCCGATCGCGATTTGCAATAACCGCACCGTGCTGCGCAACCCGACGATTGCGGAGTTGGCCAAAAGCCTGGGGCTCAACGACCACATCGCCGCGTCGGAGATGCGCGACCTGGTGATCGTCGGCGCCGGGCCTGCGGGACTGGCCGCGGCGGTGTACGGCGCGTCGGAGGGGCTGGATGTGCTGGTGATCGACGCCGAATCTCCCGGCGGGCAAGCGGCCTCGAGTTCCCGGATCGAAAATTATTTGGGCTTTCCCATGGGAATTTCGGGAAACGAATTGGCTGGGCGCGCTTCGGCGCAGGCGCACAAGTTTGGCGCCAAAGTGATGATCGCGACCTGCGTGGCGAAACTGAATTGCGAGCGGCGTCCGTACGAGTTGGTTTTGGAAGGTGGGCAAGTCATTCGCGCACGCACGGTCTTGATCGCCAGCGGAGCACACTACAAAAAACCAAAAATCGAAAATCTCGCGAAGTTCGAAGGCCGGGGCGTCTACTACGGCGCTACCTACATGGAAGCGCAGATGTGCCTGAAGGCGGATACCGTGGTGGTGGGCGGAGGAAATTCCGCGGGGCAGGCCGCCGTGTATTTGTCGCAGACCGCGAGCAAAGTGCATATGCTGGTGCGCTCCGGCGAGTTGTCGGACACCATGTCGCGCTATTTGATCCAGCGCATTGAAGAAAATCCGGCGATCGAAGTGCATTACCACACCGAGATCGTCGGTCTCGAGGGCGTGGCGCAAGTGGAGCGCGTCACCTGGCAGGATAAAAATTCCGGCGAGACTTCGACCAACGACATCCGGCACGTGTTCATCATGGCGGGAGGCTCTCCCCGCACCGAATGGTTGAAGGACTGCGTGGCCATGGACCCGAAGGGATTCATTCTTACCGGACGCGATCTAGATCCGGTGCTGCAGGGCCATCCCTGGCCGCTGCGGCGCCTGCCGCAAATGCTGGAGACCAGCGTGCCGGGAGTTTTTGCCGCGGGTGATGTGCGCGCGGGCAACGTGAAGCGCGTGGCCTCGGCGGTGGGCGAAGGCTCGATCTCGATTTCGCTGGTGCATCGCGTGCTGGCGGAGCTTTAAGCCGCGATCTGGCCTGATATGTGGGCAGTCTTTCCGCCGGCGAACCGCTATCTTTTCTCTGGCGCCAAAGCAGAATCTTCGGTGTCCAATTCTAGTAATGGGTATCGCTACCGTTCCCCGGTTTGTGCGTGGGCTACGCATGTCATTGGTTTTGGCGACCGCTGCCACCTTCTGCGCCTGGGCAATTCTTTTTGGCATCAATCTGCGCGAACGTTTTCAGGCTCAATCGGTTCTCGTCGCGATACGTTCGATGCAAGTCGGGATTACTACGCTGGAACAAGCTCGGCCAATTCTGGCGGCACATCACGCCGAAACTCTTTCGGCGGCTTTTACCGGTCAATATTCAGCAGATATTGGTTTCGCCATGCTTTTTCCCACCCGAACCATCGCCATGCTCGGGGAGCGTTTTTATTTTTTGCGCTATGTTGGGCTGGCGTCCTGGTGGGCCGGCACAGAAATGTATTTTAGAGATGGTACCCTTTGCGTATTGCGCTTCTCAATGGAGACGGAAACGACCAAGCGGTATCAATTTAGGGACGGCTACCATTTGCAGACCACAGCGTCATCCGAAAGAAAAACTGAATTCATGATGTCGGGCGGAGCCATGGATGGAAGATATTTTCGTCGGGTCCATGCAATTACGCTTCCAGCCGATACCACACCCGACGAACGAACTCATGCCTTGGCCTACGACTTGTCTTGCGTGACACGACTAGGAGGTTGCCGGGATCTTCTCCAAATAATGTCCTACCAATTGTTTTGTCAGGATTATGCCGCTCGCCAACGAAAGCCTTAGTTGCAACATGAAAAGCTTAGCTTGAACGAGCGATGTGGGGCGGGACTCTGAGCGCGTGGCGGTCGAGGCTGGCCTGTCGTTCTCGCGATGTAGCGGGTTGAGGAGCCCGCCAGCCCGGTTGATTGGGCCGGCGAGCCGTCGGCGCAGGGTCGACGAATTCGATTTCGCGAGAAACCCCAATTGGTCGGCTTAGGTGGTAAACAATTCGCAGCGAGCGCTGGTCCGTCTTTGGAGGAATAGAAAGAGCCTACCGGGATGAAGCCCGAGACGAATCCCGTGGCGATGCTTCGATGCGTTTTCGGCCGAACAGGCGGGCATCGCAAGACCACGCGCCAGGTCCGATCATGGCCAGGCTGGCTCCGAGAGCCGCGAGAAGGAGCGACGTCGCCGGGTCGCCTCCCACTGAAAAACTGATCCACAGTTCAACAATTGCAGTCAGCGTTCCGGCTACCGGAGTCCAGAGCCCGACGAGCAGAAACATTCCAGCGGCCGCCGCAATCACCTGTGGCGCGATCGACGCAAGATGGGGTGTCGCCTGCCACGCGGTGAGCGCCAAATAAAGTAGCGCCGCACCTGACGCCAACCGCAGCACCAAGATTCCGGCGCCGGGCCAGCCGTTGGCGAACGTGGAAAATAATCTTTGCAAAGATGCCTCGGTCCAGCCGCAAAAAAACTCCAGGCGCAGGATAGGCTGGCGGAAAGGGGAGCACGAACAGGCAAAAGAGGAACGGGCCGATCCGACGAAAGGGGGATGGATACAGCGGAATTACAGGTCGACAATTCCGCGCTTCAGCGCCAGGGTCACCGCGTGGGTGCGGTCGTTGGCGCCGAGCTTGGACAAAATATTCGTCACGTGACTTTTGACCGTGGCTTCGCCGATCGCGAGTTGACTGGCGATTCGCTTGTTGGAATTACCCGCGGCAATCAGCCGCAAGACCTGGAGTTCGCGCGCGCTGAGCGCATCATCGGCGGCGTGTTCGGCGAGTTGAGCGGCGATATCCGGCGGTATTCGTTTCTGCCCGGCGTGGACCGCGCGAATGATTTCCAAGAGTTCGCGGTGCACATGTCCTTTTAGAACGTAAGCGCGCGCGCCGGCCTTGAGCGCTTTTAGAACTTGCGCATCGCCCGTGTAAGTGGTCAGCACCACGATGCGGGCTTCGGGGAATTCATTTCGGATTTGGGTGATCGTTTCGGTGCCGCTCAGGTCCGGCATCTGTAAGTCCATCAGCGTTACATCCGGCCGGTGCAGGCGGAATTTTTCGATGGCTTCCGGTCCGCCGGCCGCTTCAGCGATCAGCTTCATATCGGCTTCAGCGTTGATGAGTGAGGCGATGCCCTTGAGGATCAGCGGGTGATCGTCCACGGAGAGAATTCGGATCGGATTGGAAGCGCTGGTCAAGATTTCCGGACTGGTCGAAATAAATTAAATCGGGAGCTACTCGCGATGGTTTTATAGGCCGCGGCAGCTGGAACGGTCAACTCAATTTCCGTTCCGGCTCCGCGTTCGCTCCAAAAATCCAAATGCGCGCCGATGCGCTGCGCGCGCTCGCGGATCCCGGGCAGACCCCAATGCCCGGAACGCCCGGTTTCCTCGAGCGCTTGAGGATCGATCCCTTTTCCGTTGTCGCGCACGCGCAAGCGCAGTTGATCCTGATCGTAACGCAGGTCCACTTCAATCTGCTGCGCCTCGCCATGGTTAAAGGCATTGCGGATGAGTTCACGAGCGATGGCGTAGACTTCGGGCTGCACCGCCGGCGACAAGCTCCGCGATTCGCCTTCGACAATCAACTGGAATTTCGGCCGGACGCGATTTTCGTCCGGCAGCGCCGCGAGTTCTTCACCGGCGGACTCCAATAATTCCTCCAGGTCTCCGCGAACGACGGCCTGCTGCCGGATGTCGTGGATCGCGTCGCGGCCTTCGCTGAGGGCTTGTTCGGTGCCGGAAATCGCTTCATCGAGAGCTTGCATCGCGTCGTCGGGCTGGCGGGGAAGCATATTGCGCGCCGCCTGATATTGAAACATCAGGCCGTGAAAACTTTGCAGCAGGGTATCGTGCAGTTCGCGGGCGATGCGGGTCCGCTCGTTGACCCGCTCTTCCAGGCGCACGTTGAATTGCTCCTCCACTTGCCGCAGGCGCAGCCGGTAAAGTCCGGTGAGCAGCGTTAGAGCCGCGCCCATGGAAAAAATAAGGGCGAACAATTTCCACGACTGCACGAACGCGTTCAAGGCGCGTGACGGCAGATAGATTTTCGAGTTGATGGCCCAGTCGAGATCTTTGGCGGCCTGGCGCAAGCCGGCGACGTCGCCCTCCGCCATTTGGCGCCAGACCCGTTGGACTTTTTCCAGCGTGTCGCGATTCTCGAAGACCAGCGCCCAGCTTTTAAAATCCGGGTAGCGATATCCTCGATCGATTTCCTGCTGAACCAAGGCGCCGTAAGCGCGGGCGTCCGCCACATCTCGCGGATCATGCGTGAGTGAGGCGACCATGCCGTCCAATCCGTAGCCCGGTTTCCCCGGCGGCAAAAAGCCGGTGTCACTCAACATTCCGGTGTATTCCGGATCGGTCGCTAAAAAATCGGCGAGTTGGAAAGCCAAATCGGCATCTCGCGTGTTCCGCAAGACGACCAGTTCGCCGCCGCCTTTGAAACCAACCGGCGGCACCACGGCGGCCGCATAATCCCAAAAGCGTTGTGTCTTACCTTCCTTGCGCGGCCGTTTGTAGAAATCGTCAGCCCACCGAGCCATGAAGCTGGCCGGTTCCACCGTGGCGCGGTAACCGCCATTCACAAAGGCGCGGATCGCCTCGTCGTGGGTCGTCTCCGGAAAACTGGCCAATTCGCGAACTCCGCCCGTCGCGAGCGGAGCCCGCTGATGCTGCGTAAGGTAAATCGGAATCGCGAGCGCCTGGTCGGCGGAAAAAGACACGTGGGGGCCAAGCCGCCCATCCTGAATAATCGACTCGCTGCGGCCCGATTTGACCAGCGATATGTAATCGTAAAACAGACTCAGCGCCATGCCGGTGGGGAAGGCGATGGTGTCGCCGGAAGACGTGCCGGCCGCGAAAGAATCGAGGAGCAGCGGCCAGCTCTGGCCATTGAGAACCAGCGGAGGCGAATCAGCAGCCGCCGAAGGCAAACGCTTCCAATAAAAAAGCAGGCGGACGTCGGTGACGTACGGGAGCGCGCAGGCCGGCACGCCGAGCACGTCGCGCCACTGTCCCCGGGCGTTTTGCCAGTCCGGCCGCGATCGAATTCGGCCGCTCGCCGCCAGATCGCCGGTCCAGGTGGTGCCCAGTTCCATCACGTCTGGCAACGCATCCGGTCCGGACGTGCGCCCGGCGCGCAGCAGGGCGAAAGCTTCGTCCCAGGTGATCAGCCGCAGCACCACGGTGGCCTCGTGCTGTTGCGCAAAACGCGCCAGCGCCGCGAAGGTTTTGCGCTGGTTGGCCACCACCTGAAAATTCGGAACCGTCGATTCGGGATTCCAACTGGCGGTCTCCGCCGCGAGCGAATCTTCGACGTTCAGCAATCGCACGCCGGTCCCGGCGAGGGACAAACGCAAGGCCTCCACGCGCGACGGGATGTCTTCTCCGGCGGCGATGTCGTTTGGCCCCGACCCCTCAGGTGAAACGAGCCAAACTTCGACACGCTTATCGGTGTTCGCGGCGGGGTTTGCGGCGGCGGACGTAGCGCCCGACGCGGCACCGAATGCACAGCGAGCCGCCGGCGGACTCCATAGCAGAGCGCAACCAAGGAAGAAAATGCCCACGCTGGCTTTCATGGTTGCCGGATTTTACATCAGCACCAAGAAGGCTGACGCCGAATTCGATTCGGATGCGTGGTTATCAGCTCGACCTAACGAGCGCGGCATACCGGAAGCGATTCGCCTAGACGCATCGACGATTTCATTTTATTTTTTGCTGCAGTTCGTCCTGAATCGCTTTGGCCAGATGCAGCAGCGCGCCGCCGTAATCGCCCTGGTGGAGTATGGGCAACATTTCCTTGCCCAGACGATCCGCCTCTTCGTCGGAGAGCAGCGGTTCCAGGCCCCGGCTCACAGAGATGCGATATTGCCGATCGGTATCGGAGAGCAGAAGCAGCACGCCACGATTGGTGTCTTTGTGCCCCAGGCCCCAACGGTTGCACAGTTGCGTTGCGAAATCCTTGGCCGAAAGACCTTCGAGCGACTCCACGGTCACGATCGCCATTTGCGTTTGCGTTTTCTGATCCAGATCTTTACAAACCTGCTCGAGCTGCGCTTGAACTGGCGAATCGATCATTCCGGCGAAATCGTTCACGTACCCGCGAGGTTTATACCATTCGGTGGGATCTGATTTGCTTTGCTGCGAAGCAGCCGCGGCGGGCGCCGCGCCCAGCATGAAAACGACGGAAACCGTGGTATCCACCCGAACCGGTTCGCCATTGAGCAACATCGGTTTGTATTTCCACTGGCGCACCGCGTCCAGGGCCGCCTTCATCAGCAGCGGNNGAGACATATTCCAGGGTCTCCACGCTGCCATCTTTGCCGATGAGGCAATGCAGCAGAACGGTACCGCTGATATGGGCGGTCTTCGCAATAGGCGGGTAAACCGGCGCAACTTGCGACAGCAGAGTTGCTTGTGTCGCCGATCCGCTCACCCGAATGGGACGTACCGGTGCCGGGTCCGCGGCGACTTGGGCGGCGCGCTCGGGCGGCGAGAATGTTTGTTCCTGCGCCCAGGCGCAGGTGGTAGCGAATATCGCCAGCGTCAGCACCCCTGCCGCTGCCGCAACTCTTGCCATGTGGTGCGCAGTACGAATCGCCATTTCAGCCATCGACGACTTCCACAATCCCTCGATGCCGAGCATAGAACCACACTGTTAGCATAAAAGGCAATCTAAGCCGCTCGACATGATTTGATTTCTTCACAGGGAAGGTGCTCCACGACGCCTTGGCGAGCAGCACTTGCGCTTCGGCGAGGTTTACCGGCACCAGGTGGGTGCGGGCTACTGGCAGGATCCGGCTAGAGCCGGTTGACGGCGATTCCAGCCAGATAAAGAATCGTCGCGAAAACGATTGCGCGAAACGGCGAAGAAAAAAAGTACAGCTTGGCGATGATTCCGTAACCCAGCAACGCTAAGAAGCCCAGCGCGAGTAAAAACCAGGAGCGAAATAAAAATTCGCGCTGGCAGATCGCGAGGTAGCCGTAGACCGCGCCAAACAGAATCAGGCCGAGACTGTGCGTCGCATTGAAGCCCACCCACACCTGCCACATGGTGGCTTCGCGGGTGATGACCGGCGAAATGTTCATCATTTTCGCGGTGAGTTCGGGGTCGCGAGGCTGCAGCAGCGGCCCGCTAAACGTATACCGCAGGTGCACCAATCCCAGCAGCAAGACGATCGCGGCACTGGCGGCAATGAACACTGCGCCTTTCATGATTGGTTCTCCATAATTTACCGGTGCCGCACCATCGCCGTTAACCGGAATTATTATTTTTGCGGCTTCGCGTAGGTCAGCGTCGAGATCGCGCGGTCGCCGGAATGATACTCGTTTCCGTCGAGCGGCGAACCGCAGATGTGCAGATGCGCCCACGGCGTTCCGGCGAACATGATCATCGTTCCGCCGTCGCGCATCACCGTGGGCAGGCCGGACGCGACGGGATCGAAGGGCCAGATGACCATCCAGTGCGGGCCGATCGGAATCGCCGGGCTGGTGGTGTCGAAGGGGTCGGTGAAGCTCCGCTGCGTCGCGCCGCACAACATATAAATCAAGCCCGGCGTGGCGTTGGTCGGCTTGGGCTTTCTGGCGCGAATGTCCATGTACCATTGCATGCCCATCGGATCCAGGCACATCGGCACATCGCCGATGATGTTTTCATTTCCGGGCATGCACACCCACTGGTTGGTGCCTGGCCGCAGCACGACCATTTTTCCTTGCGCATCCATTTCGGCCACAGTCGCCGCGTTGGTGACGGACGCCGGACCGGATAAGCATGCTCGTCGAGTTTTTTCTTTTATGATTTCGTCGGACATTTTATTTTCTCCCGTCGATTGGTGATCTTCGCTCGCGTAGGGATTGTTGTTGCGGTTGGCGATGCGGAGAATTGGCGTACCGGCGGCAGTGAGCGAAACTCCGGTGAGCGCGGCCAACTCCAGGAATCCGCGGCGCGACAGGGAAGCTTCGACCGGCGACGCGCGCTCCGGTAGTTTCGTGCTTTTCTCGTGGTCGTCGCTCACGAATTCGCTCCGTCAGCCAGGAGTCCGTATAATTCGCGGCCAGTTTACCACGCGCAAATCGTTGTTGTCGGGCTGGGAGATCTGCCCAACTGAAATTTATTTCTTTATCTGAAATGTGCTAAACGATGCGTTAGCCAGCAGTATTTGCGCTTCGGCCGGGTCCACTGGCACCAGCTGGATTCGGCCGCTGTCCACCTGCGTTTTGGTCCGGAAATAGTAGGATTGCCCGGCTTCGGCGGTGAAGCTGGCGGCTGCGGTGGATGCATTCACCTGGCGCTTGAGTTTGGATTGCATGTTGGTGCACAAGCGATGGTCGCCCGGGTCCACCGGAAAGAAAAAGTAAGACTGGTACCCGTTGGCCCCGACTCAGGCGCCGTCGACTCCGAATCGAACCGGAGGATATCCGATGGGTACGGTCACGTGGTCCTCCGCCGAATCGCCGATGACATAGACCAACGCTTTGCTGGGGTTCGGGTTGGCCGTGGGATGCTGCTTTTTATCGGTCTTCACTTCGAAGTGCACTTCATCCGCGCCGCATCCATCCGCCAGGGGAGGCGCCGGAGTATTCTGAGCAAACGTTGGACATGCGAGGAGCAGAGCGAGCAACGCTAACTTGAGCATGGCGAAGAACCCTCACTGGTTCTAGGCATTTGACGATTCGGAAAGGCCGCGGTTTACGCCATCCTCCGTCCGATGTGTTAAGGATAACGTTGAGCCTATGAGACGAGACGAAAAAGATTACGGCAAGCTGAATCCGAAAGCGCCGGCGGAGTTGGCGCGCTGGGCGTTTCTGATTGGCGCGCGCAGCGGCGAAGCGAAACTCAAGCAGGACGATGGGACCTGGCAGACGCTGCGGACCACTTGGGAGGGACGCTACATTCTCGACGGCTACGCGATCGAGGACGCATACCGCAGAACTGCTGGTGCTCGGCTTGAATTTCCGGGCCTACGACGCGAAGAACGAAACCTGGAACATGAAATGGTTGAACGGGCTGAACGGCGCCTGGACGGATCTGGGCGATCCCAAGCTGGGCGGCGTGCACGTCGATGAAAAATCCATCTGGTACATTCTCAAAGAATCGCTGGCGCACCACGCGCTGACTCGCGCCACCTACACTAATATTTCGCCCGACCATTTCACCTGGCGCGGCGAACGTTCGAGCGATGGCAAAATCTGGGAAGAATTTCTGATCGTCGACGTCCATCGCGCCAAAAATTAGCTAGCCAGCGCCTCGGATATTACAAAACTATTCGATTACACCACGCATTGGTAATACCATACTGCCCGCCGCTGTGGCCTCCCCGGGATTATCGCCGCGATAGGTCAGCGCGAGCAATGTTGGAAGGAGTTGCGCTTTGCAAAGCCATCGAAAGAGAACCACCGCTCTTCTGGTTTCGACGCTGACGACAATTGCAGCGGTCACGCTGCTGGCGATTCTGGCCAGCGCGCAACGGGCCGTCGCGCAACAGGCCAGTACGGAACAGCCGGATAAATACACCTGGCTGGAGGACATCTACGGCGAGCGGCAACTGGCCTGGGTGAAAGCCCAGAACGCGCGGACGGCGGCGGCGCTGGAGAAGGACCCTAATTTTGCGCCGCTGGAAGCCGACGCGTTGAAAGTGCTGGAGTCCCCGGTGCGTTTGCCGGAGCCGGATTTTCGCAATGGCGCGGTGTACAACATGTGGCGCGATGCGGACCATGTGCGCGGCATCGTGCGCCGCACCACGCTGAAAGACTATCTGACGCCGGATCCCAAGTGGGAGACCGTTCTGGATTACGACGCGCTGGCCAAAACGGACAAAGAGAGCTGGGTGGCGAAAGGACTCATCTGCCTGCACCCGGAAGACAAGCTATGCCTGGTGGGGTTGTCGGCGGGCGGCGAGGATGCGGAAACGCTGCGCGAAATAAATCTGCAGACCGGCAAATTTGTGGAGGGCGGTTTTGTGCTGCCGCGCGGCAAACAGACGGTAGCCTGGGCCGACCAAGACACGCTGCTGGTGGCGCGGGACTGGGGCCCGGGAACGATGAGCGAGGCCGGTTATCCGGTGACCATCCGGCGGTGGAAGCGTAACGAGCCGCTGGATCAGGCCAAGGAAGTATTCCGCGGTGACACCAAAGACAACGGGTATGGCGATTATCCGATCGCCTTATCGGACGGACAGGGCCATCACGCGGCGATTGTGGTGCGCAACCTGAGTACCTTTGCGCATGAGAATTATTTGCTGCTGCCCGACGGAGCAAAGAAGTTGGCGTTGCCGCTGAAAGCCAGCGTAGTGGGGCTGTTGGACGGCCAGCTGCTGATCTCGTTGGATGAGGATTGGACGCCAGCGGGACAAACCAAAAATATCGCTCAGGGGACGCTGGTTGCGTTTGATTTGGCAGCCATCGAGAAGGACCCGGTGCATCTGAAGCCGGCCGTGGTGTTTGTGCCGACCGCGAAGGAATTCGAACAGTGGGTGTCGATGACCAAGAACTACATGATCCTGGCCACGCTGGAAAATGTGCAACAACGCGCCTATGCCTACGCGCGCAGCAGCGACGGCAACTGGACGCGCAAGCGCCTGCCGATCGCGGACGGCCTGACCATCAATTCGGTGACCACCAGCCGCACCGACGATCACTTTTTTCTGGGGGTGGAAGGTTTCCTGACGCCACCGGCGCAGTGGCTGGGCGATGCCGGCGACGGATCGTTCGCGCTGGCCAAATCGCAGCCGGCGCAGTTTGACGCCAGCGCCGATGTGGTGGAGCAAGGGGAAGCCACCTCCAAAGACGGAACGAAGGTGCCGTACTTTTTGGTGCATCGCCGCGACATGCCGCATGACGGATCGAATGCGACTCTGCTGACCGCTTACGGCGGATTTCAATTAGCCTACACGCCGAGCTATTCACCGGTCACGGGCAAGCTATGGCTGGAGCACGGCGGTGTGTATGTGGTGGCCAATATTCGCGGGGGCGGCGAGTTCGGTCCGGCCTGGCATGAGGCAGGACTGAAGACGCACCGACAGCGAATTTACGACGACTTTTACGCGGTGGCTCAGGACCTGGTGACGCGCAAGATCACCTCGCCACGGCGGCTGGGAATCATCGGGGGCTCGAACGGCGGCCTGTTGGTTGGCGTGGCGTTCACCCAGCATCCGGAAATGTGGAATGCCGTGGTGATTCAAGTGCCGCTGCTGGACATGCTGGCGTTCGAACGTTTGTCGGCGGGGGCGTCGTGGGTTGGCGAGTATGGTTCGGTGTCGGTGCCGGAGGAACGGGCGTTTCTCGCGTCGATTTCGCCGTATAACCAGCTGAAACCGGATGTGAAATATCCGGAGCCGCTGATCCTGACCACCACCAAGGACGATCGGGTCGGGCCGGTGCATGCGCGCAAGTTTGCGGCCCGGATGCAAGAGTTTCATCATCCGTTTTTTTATGACGAGATCACCGAAGGCGGCCACGGCCCCGGCGCGGATAAGAAGCAGGAGGCCCGAACGGATGCCGAGATTTATGCATACCTGACGATGAAGCTGATGAATTGAGCCGGGCCGCGCGATTGAGCGCCTACCGCCTGAGGCATCGCAATCACACCACGCACATTATTTCGCAATGATTCTGCATCCCGGGGTCCGCTTTGCGTATCCAAGCACCAGATTGGTGCAACTCAAGGGAGGCCGATGAAAACTCCGAGCGCGGGTGTGGGTGCGATTCGCAGTGGAATTTTGGGTGCATTTTTGAGGGAGCGGAATTATCGGGGCGGAATGTTACTCGCCGTCTTGCTGGCTGCGTTTTTTGCAACGACCGCGGTGACGCGCGCGCAAGTGCCGGTGTACGCGATCACGCCAGTCGAAAGCGAAATCAAATTTGGGGTGAAGGCCTCGGTGCCGATCGAAGGCGTTTTCGACAAGTGGGACGCCACGCTGACTTTTACTTCCACGGATTTGTCCACGGGCGTGCTGGAAATCAAAATTCAGGCCGATAGCGTCAATACTGGCAGCGGGCTGAAGGATGGAAAACTCAAGGGCAAGGATTTCTTCGACGTGAAGCAAAATCCGCTGATTACGTTTCGCTCGTCCAAAATTGTTCAGACCGGCTCCAACACCTTTGAAGTCGACGGAAACTTCACCATCCGCGGCGTGACCAGGCCCGAAAAGCTGGCGCTGGAGCTGGAGCGCAGCGGGGACGGAGTAGGCACGATTACCGGCGTGATGGCCTTCGACCGCAAAGAGTACGGGATGAACAGCGGCATTCCGTTTATCAAGGTCGCGGATCGCGTGGAGGTCAACGTCGATCTGCGTTACAAGCGCGTGAGCGGTCCGCCGCCGGTGCTGAAGCCGTAAATCGAAAAAGCGCCGCGGCGCGTGCTAGTGAATCGGCAGTTTTTTCTTGAATTTATTTTCGAGGGCTTGCAGTTGTTCGTTGGTCAGCTGTGCGTCACCGTCGAGCGTTAGCAGCAGGTGGCCGTCGCCGGCGTCGTGAAAGGCCACGTCCCGGATGATGACGTGGTCCTGCACTTCGGGGGGCAGCGTCGCGCCCAGGTCGGTGCCTTTTTGCACTGCGGCCAAAACCGTTTCCTGAATTTTGTCGCGCACCATATCGCCGACATTTCCAAAACGCAGCACCTCGCCCAGCGAGCCATCCGCTTCGATCGGGCCCAGCTCCGGCTTCAGCCGCAGCTCGGTGTGGCTCGGACCCACCGATGGCGTGAGTTTCAGTTGTAGCGTGGCGTTGCCGCCGAGCAGGCGCTTCACTTCGTCATTGCCGAAAAGTTTCACGCAGGCCCAGCGTTCGTAATGCAGGTGCACCACGGCGACGGTGGCGTTCGGCGGCGCCGGCAGCAGCGTCGCATCCTGAATCTGGATGCGGTCGGCGCAGCGCGAATTTTTGTCGAGTACCGCGCCCAGCACCGGGCCAATATTTTTTTGCAGGTCGGCGAGATCGGCGTTAAGGCTCAGATTCATTTCGTTCAAGTCGTGGTCCTTCCGCGCCATGCTGATCGCGCCCGAGGCCACGATGTTCAGTTCCTGCCCCTTGATGTGCAGCGGAATATTTACCGGCGGAATTTTGAAGGAGAGCTTCGGATCGTTGGCGCGCAGCGCGGGCACAGCGAGCACCAGCAGGGAAATGAGCGACGCGGCGACGAATTTCGAGAGTTGTTGCGGCACATTCGGGTGGCGCAACGCTGAAGCATCAGGCAGTGAAGTGTTTTTCATCCCCTAGGGTGGATGGCCCCGCCAGCACCGCGGGTTGCCTAATGTTCAATGTTGCCGGACGCCTAATTATAGGCTTCGGGCCCGCTTCCTCGCGTCAAAAATTATGGAACGCTGCGGAGCCTGTCGGTGAATACATTTTGAGTATTCGTGCGTCCTACACTACGGGATGCCGGAATCGCCGGGAGGTTGCGTGATGGATTACACCAAAAAGATTCGATTCGGACTGGGAAGCTTTTGCGCCGCGTTTTTGCTGCTTTCGGTGCTGGCGCTGCAGGTGGCGTCGCAGGACGCACCTAATTTTGTCGGCACCTGGCAAATGACCATGCTGGCCGGCGGGCAGGGCGGAGGCCAAGGCGGGCAAGGTGGCAACGGGCAGGGCGACGCACAGCCCGGCGATCAGGGTGAAGGCGGCGGCCGGCGCGGTGGCGGCGGCGGGCGCGGCCCGCAAACTCTGGTGATCGCCAAGGACGGCGACAACTACAAGGTGACCCACAAAACGCAGCGCGGCGATAAAACTTACGATGCCACCGTTTCCGGCAACGCCATTTCCTGGACCGAAGAGCGCCCCAACCGCGACGGCGGCACCATGAAAATCCAATTCAAAGCCACCATCGATGGCGACGCACTGAAGGGAACTTTCGGCGGCGGCCAATTCAGCCGTGAATTCACCGCGAAACGCTCGACCTAAAGGCGACGCTACGTACCGGAAACGTTGGCTTACGCCGGGATCTGCCATCCCTTATTTCTCAGCCATTGCCGCCACCCGCTGTAATTCTGTTCCGACTTTTCTTGTTCTGTGACCGGAAGCGCGGGACCTAACTTCCGCCGGCCATCCATGCAAATCGATTAGCTCGCGCAAGCGGCGGGCATTGCGCTGATGTACTTCTTCCATGCGCGGGTCGTAACCTCCGATGGCGCCCGAGGCAATCCCTTCTTCCCGCACGCGCAGGTCTTCACTGCGCATGACTAATAATTCTCGATGCAAATCGGCCTTCACTCAGCGTCCCGTCCCTGCTCGGTCAGTCTTTCGTGCGCGCGAAGTTTAAGCTACTCGTAGCGCAGCGCCACCATGGGATCTACCCGCGTGGCGCGGCGCGCGGGGAAATAATTGGCGACGAACGCGACGCCGAGCAGTACCGCGAATACGGCGACGAAGGTCGCCGGGTCAACGGCTTTTACGCCGAACAGCAGGCTGCTCAGCACGCGCGTGGCGGCCAGTGCTCCGATTAATCCCACACCGAGTCCGATGCCGACCAGTTGCATCCCCTGCGTGATGACGAGGCGCAGCACGCCGGTGGTTTGCGCGCCGAGCGCGAGGCGGATGCCGATTTCCCGGGTGCGTTCGGCCACGCTATACGCCATCACGCCGTAAATTCCGGCCATCGCCAGAATCAGCGCGAGCAGCGCGAAGGCGGAAACCAGCAGCGCGCGGAAACGCGGCGCGGCCACTGATTCCGAAAGCTCCGATTCCATCGTGCTGAATTTCGCCGGCACATCGGGAGAAATCGTCCGCAAATTATCCCGCAGCGTTCCGGTGATGGCGCCGGATGGCAGCGCGGTGCGCACCACGAAGCTCAGCGCGGTCGAGGGTTGCGGATGTTGTTCGTACGGCATATAAATTTCGGGCCACGGCGGCACCGCCGGACCGAACTGGCGCACGTTGCCCACCACGCCGACGATGGTCATGGGCTGCAGCGAGTCCAGGCCGCAGTAAATTACGTGGCCGACGGGATCCTGATTCGGAAATGCCTGCTGGGCCAGCGCCTGGTTGATCAGCGCACTGAACGGCGCGTCGAACGTGTCGCGGTCGCTGATGTCGCGGCCACCGAGCATCGGAATATTCAAGGTGCGGAAATATCCGGGCGTGACCACCGACATCACCGCTTGCGGCCCGCTGATGCCTAGTTCATTTTCTGGCGGCAGACGATCGATCCAGTAGGTTCCGTCCGAAGAAGCCTGCCCGGGCAAGCCGCGCACACCCGCGAGGGAAGTAATCCCCGGAATGGTCGAGACCCGCGCGAGAAATTGTTTGTAGAGCTGCGTCGCGCGCCGCGAACTCGCCAAATCCGAGGAGGAAACGTTCGTTTGCATCACGATTATTTTTTCGGCGCTGAATCCCATTTGCACTTTCAGCAGCGCGTCGAAACTGCGCACCAGCAATCCGGCGCCGGTCATCAGCACCACCGAAACCGCTACTTCCGCGACGATCAATGCGCCGTGCAGGCGGCGCGCGCCGCGGCTGGACGAGCCGCGTGCGCCGGATTGCGCCAGGGACTGATTCAAATCGACGCCGGTCGCGTGCAGCGCCGGTGCGATGCCGAAAAGCATGGTCGAAATCGCGGCGGCCGAAAAAGTGAACGCCAGCACGCGCCAGTCGAGCCCGATTTCATTCAGCCGCGGAATATCGGACGGCGCGAGGCGCACCAGCAGCGCCGAAACCCAGATGGCGATCAGCAGGCCGAGCGCGCCCGCGGTCAGCGCCAGCAAGCCGCTTTCGGTGAGCATCTGGCGAATAATGCGCGAGCGGCTGGCGCCCATGGTGGTGCGGATGGCGATTTCGCGCGCGCGCCCGGTGGCTTTGGCCAGCAGCAGGTTCGCGATATTGGCGCAGGCGATCAGCAGCACCAACGCGACGGTGCCGAGCAAAAGGTAGAGCGTGAGGCGCACGTCCGAAACCATTTCGTCGCGCATCAGGACGACGGCGGCGCTCTTGCCTTCGTTGCTCGCGGGATATTGCTGCGCCAGGCGCGCGGCGATGGTGGTCATCTGCGCTTGCGCTGCGCCCGGCGTGACGCCTGGTTTCAGCCGTGCAATCACCCGGTAATTGTGGCCGCTGCGCGAAACGGTTTCCGGAACCACCGAATTCGCCGGATACCAGATGTCGGTCTTTTCCGGAAAATGAAAACCGGCCGGCGCCACTCCGGCGATCGTCAAGCTGCGATCGAAAACGCGAATGGTTTTGCCGATGGCGGCGTGCTCGCCCGCGAAATGCTGCTGCCAATAGGCGTGGCTGATAATCACCGCGCCGGATTTTCGTTCCTCTTCAGTGAAAAAATGTCCCGCGGCGGGTTGCAACTGAAAAACGTCAAAGAATTCCGGAGCTATTGCGGCGCAGTGCGCGTACTCGGACTGCGCGGCAGGCGCGGCCGCGCACTCGTCGTCTTCATAGTAGGCCATCGAATCGAAGGAGCTCGCTTGATCGTGCCAGTCGTGGAAATCGGGCGCCGAGACCGGTCCGTGGTTCCCGGATTTTTGCCACAACGACGCGAGGGTGACGATGCGGTCCGGCTCGTGATACGCGAGCGGGCGCAACAGCACGGCATTCACCACGCTGAACATTGCCGTATTCGCGCCGATGCCAATGCTGAGCGTCAAGATCGCGATGGCGGTTATGCCCGGCGCTTTGGCCAGCACTCGAATCCCGTACCGGATGTCCTGCCACAGATTTTTCATCGACGTCCTCGGCGTGCTCGTCTTCCAATCGACAGAGAGTACGCGGCGGTGCGCGGAAATGTTCCGTCATCGCCCGTGAAGCTTGGCTAGGTTGGAATCGATACAGGGCGCGTCACATGTAGGACGCGCGTCGCGCCTGCCCGCGGCCTACTACTGGTGTGCCTTCTGTGCGCGTCGGTCTACAAGGTTTATCGCGCTTCAACCCGCCGCTGCGGCCCCCCGCGCCATTGGTCTCGAAACTGCCTGTTATTTTCTACTCGCGATTCATCCGCTTGCATCGCGGACGAATGA
>PMHK01000251.1 GCA_003156635.1 Acidobacteriota bacterium
CGCGAGCGCCTCGTCGCCGAGCTCCGGAAGCGGATCGAGCAGCACGGCCATCGTAATGGGCGAAGCCAGGAAGCACGTCGGAAAATTGCTGGCCGTCGCCGCCGTGATCGCACTGCTCGCGGCCGCGGCTTTTTACTTCGCGACGTCCAAGGGCCATCGCGCACCCGTGGCTCTCAGCACCCAGAACATGCACATTGAGAAGTTGACGCAGTCAGGCAAAGCGGAAGGCGTGGCGATTTCGCCCACCGGCCAGTACGTGGTCTACATCGTGCGCGAAGGTGAACTNNCCGACGGCAATTACATCTACTTCGTGGAAGCCTCGAAGGAAAATCAGCTGTTCAGCTCGCTCTACAAAATGCCGGTGCTGGGCGGAAACGCGCAGGAAGTCGTGCGCGACATCGACACTTCCATCAGTTTTTCGCCAAACGGTACGCAATTTGCCTTCGTGCGCGGCGTTCCAAACCAGGGGGAAGTTCGTCTGTTCGTGGTGAAAACGGATGGTTCGAATCCCCGCCAGCTCGCCGCAAAGAAGGGAGCGGTGTCACCGAACGCGATTCTGTCACCGGCCTGGTCACCGGACGGGAAGACCATCGTATTCGCCAGCCTACANNAGCCTACAGGCGGGAATTGGCAGCCAACTCACGTCATACACGATGTCCAGCGGCGAAGTGCGCACCATCTATCAGACCACCGCGGATCTCGGACGTCCCGTCTGGCTTCCGGAGGGCAGCTCGCTGCTCATTCCAATGCGCGAACTGGGCGCGGCCGCCATCGGCCAACTGTGGACGGTCTCGTTTCCGGAGGGCGAAGCACACCGGGTCACCAACGACTTCACTGATTACAACCTGAACTGGCTGGACATGACCCGCGACGGTGAATCCATTGTCACCGTGGATAACACGACGTCGCTCGACGTGTGGGCCGCGCCCGGCGGCGATTCTTCACGCGCGACGCAGATCGCCTCTGGTGAAGCGCCAATTTCGATTGTGTCCATTTTGAGCAAGGACCGGATCGTCTATTTCAGCCGGACCGGCGAAGTGTACTCCGCGAACTACGACGGCTCGAATCGCACGCTGGTGGCGGGTACCGACCGGAATGTCACCTTCGCTGACGGCTGCGGAGATGGAAAGCACATCATCTATATGTCCAGATTAGCCAGCGGATTGAATGTGTGGCGCATGGACGCCGACGGCTCGAACGCGGTGCAACTCACCCAGAACAATACGTCGATTCTTCCACTCTGCGCGCTGGACGGCCACAGCGTAACCTACTACCAGGCCTCCGATCAAACCAGTTGGCGCATGCCGGTCGCTGGCGGCACCGCCGCAAAATTGACCGCTCCAGGACAAGCCGCCCCATACAACATCGTTTCCCGGGACAACAAGATTTTCTTTTACCGCAGCGGCCACCTGGACGATCCCGCGGCGCGCGACAGCTATACGGGGGTTCCGGTGGAGGGTGGCGCGCCCATATTCAGCATCGAAACGCCGATCGGTTCGCCAGTCAACCAGGCCATTCCCCAGTGGTCCCCCGACGGCAAAGCGATTGATCTGTCGCTGACTCGAGGCGGCGCTACGAATATTTGGCGTCAGCCGGTGCCGTCCGGCACGCTCAAGCAGATCACCAATTTCCCGTCTGGACTCATCCGCTATTTCTCGTGGTCGCCCGACGGCAAGACGCTGTTTCTTTCGCGCGGCTCGCGCACCAGCAACATCATTCTGCTGCAAAACCAAAAAAACTAAGCGCAGCGCTTCTTGGGTACGAATCGAGTTCTTTGCGAGGAATCTCGGCGCGTTTAGTGCGCAGCCCCGGCGCCGGCGTTCTGGTTGAACTTGCGAATGAAGCAGGCTAGCACCGGGCCGATCAGCGCGAATGCCCCCAGCAACCAGAAACAGTCGAGATAACTCAGAATCGCGGCCTGGCTCTGCACCTTGGCGTACAGTTGCGCCGCGGAATGGGTGGCCGCGTCGGCCGGCGAAAAACCGTGCTGCATTAAATACGCGCGCGTGGCTGCAGCGTTATTGCGAAAGGCGTTTTGGGCGTTGGAGATATGCGAGACCAGGATGTTTTGGTGGTATTGGCTGCGGCGCGAAATCATGGTGGTTACAAACGCGATCCCGAAGCTGCCGCCTTGATTGCGGAATAAATTCGTCAGGCTGGAAGCTTTATTGTTTTTGTTTTTCGGCAGGTAGGAATAGGCCAGCTGGCTGGTCGGGACGAATAAAAACGCCAGACCCAAACCCTGAATCGCGCGCGCCCACGCTTCGTGCGAGTAATTCGTGGCCAGGTTGAAGCTCGCAAACGTCCACATGGCCCCCGCTAAAATTACAAAGCCGAGGCCAATCAAAATAGAGACGCGGACGCGGCGCACCAGCTGCACCACCAGCGGGGCCATCACCACAATCACCAGCGCTCCCGGACCAAGCACCAGTCCCGCGTCGGTCGCGGTATAGCCGTAAAGCGATTGCAGCATCTGCGGAATCAAAACGGTGCTGCCAAACAGCGTAAAGCCGAACATGAAATAGAAAGCGTTCGAAATCGCGAAATTTCGTTCTTTCAACAGCGCCAGCTCGACCACCGGGTCGGGATAGCGCAGCTCCCAGATCACCGCCGCGACCAGCGTCACGATCGCAATCGTGAAAAATATCAGGATGAAGTGGCTCTCGAACCAGTCTTCGCGTTCGCCCCGATCCAGTACCACTTCCAGGCAGGCAAAACCAATCGCCACCAGCGCGATGCCGATGTAATCGATGCTCAGCTTGCCGGCCTTGCGCGCCATTTCCACTTCGCGCTTGAATTCCGGCGGGTCCGAAACCATGCGGCTGGTCAGAATGAGCGAAATGATGCCGATGGGAATATTGATGAAGAAAACCCAGCGCCAGGAAAAACTGTCGGTGATCCATCCGCCGAGCGGCGGTCCAATCGCCGGAGCGGTAACAATTGCCATGCTGTACAGCGCGAAAGCCGCCGCGCGTTTGTCGGCCGGAAACGTATCCACCAGGATGGCCTGTTCGACTGGCGCCAATCCCCCGCCGCCGATCCCCTGCAACACGCGGAAGAAAATCAGCCAGCCCAGGCTCGGCGCGAGTCCGCACAAGAGCGAGGCGAGCGTGAACATGGCCACGCAACCCATGTAGTAGTTCTTGCGGCCGAAGACGCGGCTGAGCCACGCACTGAGCGGTAGGATGATGGCGTTGGCTACCAGGTAGCTGGTCAGCACCCAGGTGCTTTCGTCGCTGCTGACGGCCAAACCGCCGGCGATGTGCGGCAACGCCACGTTGGCGATCGCGGTGTCCAGCAGCTCCATGAAAGTCGCCAGGGTGACGGTGAGCGCGATGAACCAGGGATTGATCACCGGTGTAGCGCGCGGGGCGGCGAAACCGTCGATGGTCGATGCCGGAGCTGACAAAGCTTCCTCGCGTGAATCAAATAAGAGACCGACTGGTCTCTCCTATAAACATATGATACTATAAGAGACTGAAAGGTCGCTTTTATTTGGAAGTGGCTGAGGCAAGGATCGATATGAAGAAAGGCGAACGGACCCGCGAGCGCATCATCCGCCAGGCGGCTCCGCTATTCAATCAGCGTGGCTACGAAGGCAGCTCAATCAACGAAATCATGGCCGCCACCGCACTGGAGAAAGGCGGCATCTATCGCCACTTCCGGAGCAAGCAAGAGCTGGCCGCGGAGGCTTTCGACTATGCCTGGGCTGAGGCCGTGAAAACCCGGCGGCACGATATCGATACCGTGGCCAACAGCGTCGACAAACTCAAACGATATGTCGCCAACTTCGTTGAGCGCCGCGGAAGCGTTCCGGGCGGATGCCCTTTGCTGAATACCGCGATGGATAGCGATGACGGCAACGCGGTACTGCGAACCCGCGCTCGTCGTGCGCTGGAGAACTGGCAGAACTTTCTCAGTTCAATCGTTGCCCGGGGGATCAAGAAAGGAGAGATTCGGCGCCAGGTTTCCAAAACCAAGCTGGCGAATCTGATGATCGCCACACTCGAAGGCGCGGTTATGATCGGCCGCCTGGAACAGAGCCTCGATGCCTTGCGGGATGCACAGATCCATCTAAATAATTACTTGGAAACGAAAGTACGGGCGACGAATTGAAGCTGTCTTCCTTCTCGCTTTCGCCCGTTATTCCAGCGTTTCGCCCACCTGAACCTAACCTTTCGTAGTACGTCTCCATTAGAGAATTTTAGTGTTTGAGTGCTTCCCTGTATGGGATTCTGCGGCTCTCCCTGCTATTTTATGGAAGATCCTATGAGCCAACGAGCGGAGGAAATGTCGAAGTCGATTCTGATCGCGGACGACAGCGAGGAGGTGCGTAGGCACGTCTCCCGAATTCTGCGATCCAATCTCGACTTCGAAATCTGCGCGGAAGCGGTCAACGGGCAGGACGCCGTAGCTAAAGCCCGAGAGTTGCGTCCGGACCTGGTGATCCTCGATCTGGGTATGCCGGTGATGAATGGACTCGAAGCCGCCCGCGAATTGAAGCGGATTCTACCGCTGGTTCCGATCATTCTGTTCACGCTGCATGGGCAAATCTTGTCCGACGCCGAGGCCCGGCCATTTGGAATCGATCGGGTGGTAGCGAAGAGCGACATTTCCCAACTGAATGATCACGTGCGATCGCTTCTGCCTTTGGCCGATCCAGACGAGGTCAGGTCTGAGGATGCAAACTAGGTTTCCGCCAAAACAATCATCCGACTGAACAGGACTTACTCCAAGAAACGAATCGTTTCATTCAGAAAAAGTTTCAGCTGATCGTGATGAACCCAGTGCCCCGCATCCGCCACCCTCACCATTTTTGAATTCCGAATCGCCAACCAGCGCGGATCGCCGTCCGGCACCGGCAGAAAGCTGTCGAGCCCCCAGAACATCAGCAGCGGGCAAGCGATTTGGCTGAACAGTTCGACGGAATCTTCGACGTGATGCCCGTAGGGC
>PMHK01000263.1:0-128 GCA_003156635.1 Acidobacteriota bacterium
CGCGTTGAAAATCACCGCCGAGAGAATCGCTGATTCCGGCGTCTTCAGGTTCATCACGTTCAGCACGCCCAGCTGCGGCAGGGCCGCCGCGAACATCGCCGGGATAATCGCGAAATATTTCGCCACGT
>PMHK01000263.1:195-32945 GCA_003156635.1 Acidobacteriota bacterium
AGCGCCGGCGCGTCATTGGTGCCGTCGCCGGTCATCGCCACCAGTTTGCCCTTGGCTTGCTCACTGCGAATCAGCGCCAGCTTATCTTCCGGCCGCGCCTCGGCCAGAAAATCGTCGAGCCCCGCTTCGCGCGCAATCGCCGCCGCCGTCAACGGGTTATCGCCGGTGATCATCACCGTGCGGATGCCCATGGCGCGCAAATGCTCGAAGCGCTCGCGCATCCCGCCTTTGACGATATCCTTCAAGTGCACGATACCGAGAACGCGGCTGTCTTCGGCGACCAGCAGCGGAGTAGCACCCGAATTCGCTACCCGTTCGATCGCTTCCTTAACTTCCGGTGGAATCGTCCCACCGGCGTCCCTCACATTCTTGATGATTGCGTCCGGCGCGCCCTTGCGGATTTTGCGTCCGTCCATGTCCACGCCAGACATCCGCGTGGTCGCGGAGAAGGGAATGAACGTCGCCGCCGAAGCCGCCAGCTCTCTTCCGCGCAAACCATATTTCTCTTTGGCCAACACCACGATCGAACGCCCTTCCGGCGTTTCATCCGCCAGCGACGCGAGTTGCGCCGCGTCGGCCACTTCCGCATCGGTCACACCCGGCGCCGGAATAAATTCCGTCGCGTGCCGGTTGCCCAGCGTGATCGTTCCGGTTTTGTCCAGAAGCAAGGTATCCACGTCGCCCGCCGCTTCCACCGCGCGCCCGGACATGGCCAGCACGTTCTTCTGCAGCACCCGATCCATTCCCGCGATGCCAATCGCGGAGAGCAATCCGCCAATCGTCGTCGGGATCAGGCAGACCAGCAAAGCCACCAGCACAAACACCGACTGTGGCGCGCCGGAATAAATCGCCATGGGCTGCAGCGTAGCCACCGCCAGCAGAAAAATAATCGTCAGCCCGGCCAATAAAATATTCAGCGCGATCTCATTCGGCGTCTTCTGCCGCGACGCGCCTTCCACCAACTTGATCATCCGGTCCAGGAACGTTTCGCCCGGATTCGAAGTGATGCGCACCTTGATTTCATCCGACAGTACGCGCGTGCCGCCGGTCACTGCCGAGCGATCGCCGCCCGATTCGCGAATCACCGGCGCTGACTCTCCGGTGATCGCGGATTCGTCTACCGAGGCGACTCCCTCAATCACTTCGCCGTCCCCGGGAATAAATTCCGTCGCCGCCACCATCACCACGTCACCCAGCCGCAGCTTCGAACCCGGCACCGATTCGATCGAGCCATTCGCGCATACTCGCCGCGCAATAGTTTCCGACCTCGCCCGCCGCAGCGCTTCGGCCTGGGCCTTCCCGCGCCCCTCCGCCATGGCTTCCGCAAAATTCGCGAACAACACGGTGAACCACAGCCACACCGTAATTTGCAGCGAGAATCCGAACCCCTGGGAATGATGGATCAGCCCGCGCACCAGATCCACGGAGGTCAGCACCGCGCCGACCTCCACCACGAACATGACGGGGTTTTTCGCCAGGGTCCGCGGGTTCAACTTCACCAACGACGACCCCAGCGCCGGAACCACAATGTCCCGGCCCCAGCGCGATTTTTCACTCTTACTGCTTTTCGTGGAAGTGACCATGGTTTCTTAGAACACCTTTCCCGCATGCATCAGCAGATGCTCCAGGATTGCACCCAAACTCAGCGCCGGAAAAAACGTCAGCGCGCTGACAATTAGCACCACAAAAACCAGCAGGGAACTGAACAGTGGCGTGGTTACCGGAAAGGTTCCCGCGGATTCCGGCACGAATTTTTTGCGCGCCAGACTTCCCGCGATGGCCAGAATCGGTATCACCGCAAAAAATCGCCCAAACAGCGTCGTGAACCCGATCGTGGTGTTGTACCAAAGCGTGTTGCCGTTGAATCCGGCGAACGCCGATCCGTTGTTCCCGGTGCCGGACGTATACGCATACAAAACCTGCGACAGCCCGTGCGGCCCCGGATTCGAAATCGAAGGCGTGCCGAATTTCGCCGAAACCACCGAAATCGCCGTGAACGTCAGAATCACCAGCGGGAAAATCAGCACGGACAGCATGGCCATCTTCACGTCGTACGCTTCGATCTTTTTTCCCAAGTATTCCGGCGTCCGTCCGACCATCAATCCCGCGATGAACACCGCAAGAATCACGAACACAATCATTCCGTACAGCCCCGAACCCACGCCGCCAAACACCACCTCGCCCAGCATGATGTTCACCAGCGGCACCATGCCGCCCAGCGGCGTGAACGAATCGTGCATCGCATTCACCGCGCCACAGCTCGCGTCGGTCGTCACCGTTGCGTACAACGCGGAATTCGTGATGCCGAAGCGCACTTCCTTGCCTTCCATGTTTCCGCCGGGCTGTTGCGCGCTGGCGGTCTGGTCCACGCCGAGCAGTAGAGGATTCCCGCGCGCCTCCGCGGAATAGGCGCAAACCACGCCCGCGGCAAACAGCACGGCCATCGCGCCCCAGACCGCCCATCCGTGCTTCTGCGAACCCGTCATCCGCCCCAGCGTGTACGTCAGCCCCGCCGGAATCGCGAAGATCATCACCAGCTGCAGAAAATTTGTCAGCGGCGTGGGGTTTTCGTAAGGATGCGCGCTGTTGGCGTAGAAAAATCCGCCGCCGTTGGTCCCGAAAATCTTGATGGCTTCCTGCGAAGCCACCGGCCCCTGCGGAATCACTTGTTCCTTCACCACCTGCGTGGTCGTCTTGCCATCTGCACCAGTAACCGGCACCGTCTGCGCGTCAACCATTTCGGTGGTCACGTACGGCTTCAGGTTTTGAATCACGCCTTGCGACACAAACACCATAGAAATAACCAGGCACGCCGGCAGCAAAACCCAGAGCATCGTCCGCGTCATGTCCACCCAGAAATTCCCAATCGTGTCCTGCTCCCGTCGCGCGATGCCGCGAATCACTGCGATAGCCAGCGCGATGCCCACTGCCGCTGAAGTGAAGTTGTGATACGCCAGGCCGGCCATCTGCGTGAAGTAACTCATCGTGACTTCCGGCGTGTACGCTTGCCAGTTCGTATTGGTCGTAAACGAAGCGGCGGTATTGAACGCCAGGTCCGTCGCTACCGCGCCTAATTTTTGCGGATTCCAGGGCAGCCATTGCTGCACGCGCTCGATGGCGTACAGCACGATCATCGGCACCAGGCTGAAGCACAGCATCGCGAACGCGTACTCCGTCCAGCGCATTTCGTGCTGCTCGTCCACGCCGGTCAGTTTGTAAATCAGCCGTTCGATGGGTCGCCAGACCGGGTCCATGAACGTTTTTTTGCGGTCGTACACCCGGGACATAAAAACGCCGAGCGGTTTCGTCACCAGAAAAACCGCGGCAAAAAAAACAAAAATCTGCAGCCAACCATTCGCTGTCATTTTTGCTAGAACCTCTCCGGCCACAGCAGCGCCGCGAACAAATACCCCAGCACCAGCACGCAAATTCCCAGCAAAACGATATTCCCGATCATTTCCGCTCCCCTACTTCAGGCGATCGCAGCCGCGCACGTAGGCCATCGCCACCGCGAAGAATCCAATCGTCACTAGGATAAAAACGACGTCTTGCATTTGTTCACTCCCTATCCCAATTCAAGAAATCTGCCTTGCACTCATTGCCTAGCGAAACGAATCGACCAGCTGATTCAACAGCCCAATTTCAGCGAATATTCCTACCAGGCCGCCGATCGCTACTCCCACCTGAATTAAGGTCTCGTGCCGCGCGTCCTTCGTGAACTTTCTGGGCGAGTCCGACTCCGACTCATTTTCCGCATCCATTCCCACCAGGTGGTCGCTCAAACGCTTTTCCAGCGCGCCAACTCGTTGGTGCTCGCGGTAGAGCTGCAAAAATACGTACCCGTAGAATCCCAGGACGAGAACACCGACAATTGCGAACCCAGCGATAGCCAGCATGTTCGCCCTCCCCGGTCCCGCGCCTTGCGCTCAATTCAGCGGGACCGCATGCATTTGGACGATACGTCCGCCCCCGTGAGGAAAGCATAAGGAAGCCGTAAGGGTTTCATAATGATTTGGGCCGCGCGGTGTTGTGAAGAATCAGAACTTGTAAATCAAATCCATGCCGAAGAAGAGCTGGTTGCGGGCTCGTCCGTTGTTATAAGCCGCCAGATCCCAGGAGTGGTCAAAGCGAATTTCCGGCCGCAGCATGATCGTGCTGCCGATGTATTTGGTGGCGTACAGCGTGTTTTCCGTGTATTTCGTGGCGAAGCCGGTGCGCTGGCCTTTCTTGTCGTCGAGGAAATCGGAACGAAATCCGATCATGAATTTCGAATTGATCTCGCGATTCAAATAGTTGACGATCGCGTATTCCGGAGCGGTGCAGCGCAACACACCGGATTTGCAGAACGCGCCATTGGCTCCCAGTTCCGGGGTAATCGGATTAGATACGTTCCCGGCCACGTTCGGCACGTCGCGTTCGTACATGTACCAAGTCTCGGTAGCCATGTGCCATTTGCTGTTGAATTTGTGATACCAGGTGAAATCGTAGTCCTGCAAATTGTTATAGGCATATTTGCCGTCATTGATGCCGTTCGCACAGCCGTAAAAATTGTCTTTGTTGCTCGCCGTGGAATAATTCAGGCAGAAAATACCAGACGCCTTGGCGTCGCTGGTCCACAGCGCCACGTCGTGGCCACCAGACACTCCGAACTGTACGATCCATTGCGGGTTCAATTTCAGCGTGGCGTAGACGCCCGTGTCGGTGAAAGGATCGATGGAGTAGAGCAGCGAGTGGGTCATGTTGTAATTGTTCGGCGCCAATTGCGCTTCGATTCCCGGAACCGAGAGGAACCGGCCGACTCGGATGTTCAACCCGTCTTTCACCGGGAAATACAGGTCCACGTATTCGAGAACTGGATCGAAGCCGTACTGCTTGTTGGAAGCCAGCAGTTGCTGGCTGAAGTAGCCTTTGGCCGTCGTAAAGCGATAGTCGATGCCCCAAAACGAAGTCAGATGGAATCCCCAGTCGAAGTGGTCGGTTTGCACCGTATCCGGCAGACGCTCGATGTAAACGACCGCTTGATTGACCTCGATCTTGTTAGGAAATATGTCGTACGTAACCGGGAAGTTGTTTTGGCCCGAGGTGCTGAAATTTATGCTGGTCGCCACCCATCCATAGACTTTCGTGCGGCTGTTGCTAAGCCCCAGCGCGGACATCAAAGGGTACGTATTGCCGTCAGGCGCGCCAATATCCGGTGAACCTCCATAACCCCAGTCGGCCGAAGGAAATGGGCCTGAATCCAATGGCGCCGGCAGTCCGCGCTTCGCCGCAAGAGGCGTACTCGGATTGGTCCCGGCCCAATCCTGTTTATAAAATTGTGCGAGCCGTTGAAAAAAGTTTCCTTGCAGCACATAGTTCGCGTTGTCCGGCGGCTTCGGCGCAGTGGAGGTGGAAGAACTGGCCGGCTGCTGCGAATCGTCTGGCACCGAATTCCCGGAGGCAGGCAAAGCTGCCGCGCCACCGTCGGCAGAATTTGAATTAGCCGCCAGATTTGTGCTGGAATTGTTTACGTTCTGCGCGCCATTGCTCGCGGCATTGTCCGCGGCAACCGCCGCGCTGTCCGTCGTCGAAGCATCTTGGCCGTGAGCCACACCAGAAAACATCATCACCGCCGCTGCCGCCACTGCTACCTGCAAGAACCACCATGTTCTGCCACTCATTCGCATCTCCCCCGTTTCTTAGACCAAGGTCGCCAGATCGAAGATTTATTTTTTTTTGGAAGGTCAGGCCGAAAAATCGACCTTTCTAGGGTGTCGAAAACGGCCGCGACAATCTGAGGTTGGATTGCAGGGCACTATTGCCCGTGATTCGTAAATCCGTCGCGATGCCTTCATGAAAAAAGGCTACTCCGCGCGCATCAGGAACCCGTAAGAGATTCGTAAGGATTTTCTAAAGGTCGCGTCGAATAATCGAGGCTCGACGCCAGAGTCAGCAACTCCTTACCAAACATTGACTTGGATGGATTTCAGGCCTGAGAAGTAGATACGGGGAGCTCAGCGGATGGCGTATTACGACGATTCAGAATGCTCGTGAAGCCCACGGCGACGAGGATTACGATCGCCGGATCAATGGGATGCCGGTAGCGCAGAGACGGGTGCGTAGCGTAGTACAGCACCGGGTAGATCAAGGGAAGCGCGGCCAATGGAAACGCATAAATACTGCGCCGCGCAATCAGCACGAAAATCCCGAGTACCGTACCGATCGCCGCCAGCAAATTCGTCACCAGGACGACCCGCACCAGCAGCGTCTCCGCCTCCGCAAAACTTTTCAGCGGCGTCTCCGAACCCGTCCATGTCGCCAGGAATCTCCGCCACCACAATACGATCTCTAGCCGCGGATGAGTCCGAATGAACAGCGTCGCCGCGCTCAGTTTCTCCGCCATAAATGCGGTCTCGCCCACCCGAACGTATTCGCGCAGCTCGGCCCTGGCCGGATCGGGCGCCGGCACAATTTGCAGAGTCTCGTCATAACTGTTGTTGTTGCCTACCCACAATTCCAAACCGAAATTCGAACGCAGCGGAATCAATTTATGGAACGTAACGTAATTGCGAATGGTCCAAGGCACGCAACACAATATCGCGATACCCACCGCCAGCGCGGGTCGCGACAGCTCCACGGAATGGTGACGCAGCCCGCGATACGCGGCCCACCCCAGCAAAAACGGCAACATCGAACCCAACGACGGGTTGGTCATCAGCGCGAAACCCCACAGCACCCCATACCCGGCCCAGTCGCGCCACCGCGCCGATTCCGCCAGCTTCAACGTGGCCCATAAAATGATCGCCATCAGCAACGCCGATAGCGACGTGTCCCAGATCCATTCGTACGGAAGTATTATCGCGTTAGGAAAAATAGCCCACAGCCCTGCCGCTCCGCTGGCCACCCCGCTGCCCGCCAGCTTCTTGCCCATAAAATAAATCGGGACACACGTGGCGCAGGAAAAAATAATATTCAGCAAGACCGCGGCGTAAAGCGCATGTGGCGTGTGAATTCCAAAAATCCGGTAAATCACCGACACGATCCACGGATACACCGGCGTCAACCACGCCGTCGGCCCGGTCTCCTGCCACCAGGGCGAACTGAACCCATGCCCCTTGGCCAGCGAGAACGCGATGTTCCCGGCTTCATTTAGGAAGGGCACCAGTCCCACCAGGTTCGCCGGCATGTGCCGCACCTGGCTGATCGCAAAAGCCGCCCGAATTGCAAAACTTACGCCAATGATCAACGGCAGATTTGTCGCAATCGTTAGGGCTCGTCGTTTCATCTAATTTGTGTAAGGAATAACATGCTAGCCTGTTTTCGGGGATTTTCTAGCGCATGGATACGCATAAAGTTGTGATTCTGGGCGGAGGTTTCGGCGGCCTCACCGCCGCGCTGAAGCTTAAAAATGCTCCGGTCCAGGTCACCCTGATCGACCGCTGCAACTATCATCTCTTCCAGCCGCTGCTGTACCAGGTCGCGACTGGGTCGCTTTCGCCGGCCAATGTTGCCGGGCCGCTGCGCCAGGTGTTGCGCAAACAAAAAAATACTCAGGTTCTGCTCGGCGAAGCCGTGAACATTGACACCGCCAAGCGCCAGGTCATTCTCAGCGACGGCGTCGTTGATTACGACACGCTCATCGTCGCCACCGGTTCCACCCATCAATATTTTGGCCACGACGAGTGGGAAGAATTTGCCCCGGGCCTGAAAAATCTGAATGACGCTACGGCCATGCGCGGCCGAATCCTGCTCGCCTTCGAAGCTGCCGAGCGCGAACGCGATCCCGAAAAGTTGCGTGCCTGGATGACTTTCGTCATCGTCGGCGCCGGCCCCACCGGCGCGGAACTGGCCGGCGCGCTGGGCGAAATCGCGCACGACACCTTGAAACACGATTTCCGCGATATCGATCCCGCCACTACCCGCATCGTCTTGGTCGAAGGCACGGACCGCCCGCTGCCGTCCTACCCGCCGAAGTTGTCGGAAGATGCGCGCAAAATGCTGGAAAGGCTGGGCGTCACCGTCCGCACCGGCGCCATGGTCACCGGAATCGACGCCGAGGGCGTCACCATAAAAGAAGGGGATCGCACCGAAAAAATTCCCACGCGAACGGTTTTGTGGGCGGCGGGAGTTTTGGCTTCACCCCTGGGAAAAATTCTCAATCAAAATGCCGGCGCGCCTCTCGACAAAGCCAGCCGCGTCCTGGTCGAACCGGACATGACCGTGCCAGGCCATCCGGAAATATTTGTCATCGGCGACTTGGCGAATTTCAGCCATCAAACCGGCCAGCCGTTGCCCGGCGTAGCGCAGCCCGCCATTCAACAGGGCGCTTACGTCGCCAAAGTGATTCGCGCGCGGTTCCGCGGCGAAAAGGTCAAACCGTTTCATTATTTCGATAAGGGGAATCTCGCTACCATCGGCCGCTTCGCCGCCGTCGCCGATCTAAACTGGCTGCAAATCTCCGGCCTGCCCGCCTGGCTAATCTGGATCTTTATCCACCTGCTATACATCGTGCAATTTCAAAATCGCCTGCTGGTGATGATGCAGTGGGCCTGGCTTTACCTGACCTGGGACCGCTCCGCGCGTCTCATCACCGGAAAAAATCCGCTGCCTTTGGATCTCTAGCTTACGCGACGTTCCGCTGCGCGGGCAGCCGTCCGGCGCGAATCGCCTTCACCAGCAACTCATAATCGCGTTCGGTCTGGTCCGCGTACGCGATGGCGAATGTTTCGATCGCCGCATCGAACGCGTCGCTCTTCCCCATGTATCCGCCGATTCGCGCCGAGGATCCGGTGCGGGCGTGGGCCCGCGCCAGCGTCCAACCGCAAATCTCCACGTATTCCAGCCATTCGGTTCTGGTCATCGTGGTCAAATCCAATTTCATCTTCATATCGCGGAGCTGCCGGAAATAGTAATCGTGCCCGCGATCGTCGCGCGCCCAACCTAAAAACACATCGGTCGCCGCTTGCAACATCCGTTGCCCGGTGACCACCCGTTCCCCATGATTCTTGTAGCGGCTCTTTCCCGCGTACGGATCCAGCACCGAAGGCATGGCCTGCTTCAATTGAATGAACAGCGGATCGTTTTCGCTGGCCATCAGCAAAGCCACATCGCAGCGCGTGCCCACGCTCCCCACGCCCACCACTTTCCTCGCGATATCGATTACGTGGTAGCGGTCTAGAATCACCCGGCGTTCTTCCGGCAGTGTCTCCCGGTAACGGTGGAACAATTCGCGCACATGAATTCCAATCTTCCCGATATCATGCGGATGGTAAACCAGCGGCGGGTTGTCCACGAATCGCCGTTTCCCATTTTTTTCCTTGGTGAGCTTCGGAAACATCCGAATGTCAGTTTGCGTCTCCGCGCTCTCGATCACCCCTCGCCAATACTTTTTGCTATCCGCGCTCCCGGCCTCGTCAATCAGCAACCCAGCCTCCAGATGCGAATACCACGCGTCGAGCGCCCGCATATGCGCGTACTCCCGCATGTGCGAGCGATACGATGCAACCGTCGCGCGTGTAGCGTCGCAACACTGGCCGTCCTTGAATCCCAGCTCACGTCCGGACAGCACCACGCTGGTAGCTAACCGCTTCAAATCCCATTCCCACGGCCCGTTCAACGTCTCGTCGAAATCATTGATGTCGAAAACGATTCGCCGTTCCGGCGAGCCATAACCTCCGAAATTCATTAAGTGCGCGTCACCACAAAGCTGCGCGCGCAATCCCGTGGCCGGCGTCGTCGCCAAGTCCGCAGCCATAATCGCGGCCGCGCCGCGGAAAAATGCAAAAGGCGACTGCCGCATCCGCCCGTAACGAATCGGCAGGAGGTCGTGGATGCGCCCTTCATTTGTCCGCCGCAGCAATTCCACTGGATTTTCGCGGTTCTTCGCCGGCTCCCATTTTCCCAGCGAAGTTCGCGACACCTTCTCGCGGATCGCTTTGCCGATGGCGATGCGCTCTTCCACCGTCGGCCCGAACAAGGATTGTTGGGCTTTGGCGCCCCCAGCTGATTTTCGGCCCTGGTGTGCCGGCGCTTTCCTCGACTTGATCTTCATTTCAGACGCCTCTCCATGGAACGATTCCCGCCACTTACACACAGGTCATTCTCGTCAGGCCCAAAAATTTTCCCGGGGATAGCGCGGAGCCGTTGCGAAACTGGACGCTCGCTTCGATTCCAAGTCCTGCCCGCGCTGCTGGCATATTACAATTGCTGCTTAGGCGGATTCCAATGAAAACCTCCGAAAAAATCGTCCTCACCGTACTGCTGGTCCTGCTGATCGCGGCGCTGGCCGCGACCATCTTCACCCGCGGTTGGGCCGATTCGCCGCGCCGGCTCTACGTGGACACGGTTCGCAACGAGCACAAAGATCAGCTCGTCGATACTCGCGCTCTTGATACCGCGCAGCAGTTGGCTCTTCTCGCGGTCAGTCACTGGGAACAACGGTACGCTCAGGAAGCGTTGCGGCTTGCAGACCACTCCGTCGACCTCGCCTTTGCCGCGGCCCTCGAAGACGCCAAGGAAAATCCTCCGCCCGAAACGGCCCAGACCCGCGATCTGAATAAACGTCTGGTGGATTTGGAAGCACGCGTCAGTGCGGAGACCGCGCGCGTAGCTCAGCTCACCGCCCAGCTCGCCAAGGCCACCGCCAGCACCAAAGACGCCGTGCAGGAAGACCTCGATTTGGTCAACGCCCAGCTCGCGCTCGATCAAGACGAACTCGACGATGCCCATCAGGACCTAACCCGCGTCGGCGGCGACAAGCGCGCCGTGATTCAACAACAGCTCGACGAACACGAAGCCTCCCAAGCACATGCCGCCAAGGAAGCCGAAAGCCTAAACCCCGCCGCCTCTCCCGAAGCGTCTCATGCCAAGAACCTCCTCACCCAAGTGCAGGCGGTCTGGTCACTGCGCACCAAGATCAGCCTGCTGCAGCAGGCGCGCCAGAATGCTCTGGATCGCGCGGCCACCGACTCCGCCGCGCACGACGCCCTCGAAAAAGATTTGGACAGTGAGAAATCTCAAAAAAAGGTAGTTCGCCCGAATTCCAAGACCGTCGCTTCGTCGCACTCCGTTGAGCAACCACCGCCGCCGAGCGCGCCAGCCGGCCCGGTGGACGCCAAGGGCCAGCCGATTTCACAAGTCACTTTTCTCAAACACCTTGGCGTCGACCAGAAAAACATCGCCGCCTACGACAAGCGCATGGAAGACGAGCAGTCCCTGGCGGCGGTTTACGCCGGCTGGCTGGCGCTCGCGCAAGCGCGTCACCACGCATTTGTTCACGGCATCCTGTTATGCGGCGTTTGGATCGCCCTGATCGCGCTGTTTATATTCGCCGCCAACTCATTGGTGCAGCGCTTCCTCTCCGACCTCTCCATCGACCGCCGCCAGATGCACGCCATTCGCGCCATCCTGCTGTTCGCGGTTCAGGCCATCGGAATCGTTCTCATCCTCCTGGTGGTTTTAGGGTTTCCCAATAATTTTGCGACGATCGCGGCGCTCGCCGGCGCCGGCATTACCGTCGCCATGAAAGATTTCATCGTCGGCTTTTTCGGCTGGTTTATTTTGATGGGTCCGAACGGCATCAAGCCCGGCGACTGGGTCGAGATCAATGGAGTCGGCGGGGAAGTGCTCAGCGTCGGCTTGCTACACACCGTAATTCTCGAAACGGGAAGCTGGAGCGACGCCGGACATCCCACTGGCCGCAAAGTGACTTTCGTAAACAGTTTCGCGATTGAGGGGCACTACTTCAACTTTTCCACCTCGGGCCAGTGGCTGTGGGACGAAATTCAGGTGCAGGTGCCCGGCGACAAGGATCCATACAAAGTCGCGGAGAGTATTCAAAAAATCGCCGCTGACGACACTGCCGCGAATGCCAAGACCGCCGAAGACGAGTGGAACCGGGTGGCGACCGGCGACGCCCAGAAATCCTTCTCCGCCGTGCCCTCGATGAACGTGCGGCCCACCGGTTCGGGAGTCGATGTCCGCGTTCGCTATCTCACTCGCGCCAACGAGCGCCACGAAGTCAGGGCGCGATTGTATCGCGCAGTCGTGGACCTGCTGCACTCCACGAACATTCCGGAAAGCGCCGCGGTCAAGCCCGCCACTTAGATTTCATTCGCGCGAAGATGCGCACGAACTCGGCGCGCCGTCCGGCTTTGTTCCAATTCGCTCGTTGCAGCCGCGGCCGCTCATGGCGCATCGCTACAGAACCGAGAAAACGTGATAGCTGAAGTAGCCCAGCAGGATCCCAATCGCCGAGCCAGCCAGCACGTCGCTGAGAAAATGCATTCCCAGGATAATTCTTGAAGAAGCGATCAGCAGCGCGACCACCAGCAACACAATCTGCAAATCGGGATAGAACATTCCGATCGCAAGCGCGATGGCAAATGACGTAATCGAGTGTCCTGACGGAAACGAATATTTGTCCGGCGGCAGGATCGACGCCCAGCAATGCGGCTCGATTTCGCAAGGCCGCTTCCGCCGCGAAGCGTGTTTCAGCGTGCGAAACAAAAAGATCCCCGCCGCGGCCGCCGCCGTGGCCGCGCCGATGGCCAAAAACTTCTGAGACCCGCCGAATACCAGCAGAATCAACCCGATCGAATACCACAACCACCCGTCGCCCAGCCGCGTCATCATGATCATCAAAATGCGAAACCACCGCGGCGCGCGCCAGCGGTGAATCTTGCGCATCAGCCGGTGATCGTTCGATTGAATATGACCCCACACCGTTTGTGCCACCGTCATAGGTACTCCTCGGCCATGGTTTGCGGCTCAGAGATCCAGCGGAGACGTTTGTTCGTTTCAGGTTGGCCCAGAACTTCCGGGGCCCAGTGCCGGATGAACATCCCTTCGTGGCAATAATTCCAGAGGGTGAATCCGGGAATCAGAATAGCCAGCGGCGAGAGCAGCGTGGTCCACATCTTCTCGCGCATCATTTCGTAAACGATCACGTACACGTCGCGCGTCAGCTTCGTAAAGCATCCGGACTCGCCGCAAACGCGCCCCAGTCCGTTGCGTAGTCCTTCGAAGAATTCATCCTTGTCGCGCGCGCCCAGCACTTCGGTGTAGGCCGTGCCCACCGATGGCAACGCATGCGCGTCGCTGCCGCCGATGCCGATCTTGCCCCACTGTTTCGCAAGCTTGGCCGCCTCATCGTTGGCCCGCTTCAGCATGTGGCTGTTCTTGATTTCAAAAGCTGGAAAGTATTCGTTGAACCACTTGAAATCCTCCAACTCCCGCCGGCCGGTCACGCTGGAGAAAACATGGTTGATGCTGAAGAAGATCCGCTTCTCGCTCAGGTACATGAGCAACGCCACCAGATCACTTCGGCGCTGCAGCAGTTGCACGTGCTGCTTTTCGCTGACGTCGTAGACCCCGATGTGTACTTCGGTGCCGCTCGGCATCCGGCAGGTCAGTTCCTCGCTGACGAAGAAATTCGGCTGGCTGCGCAGCTTTTCGGCGCCTTCGATCGAGTCGTGGTCGGTCAGCGTGAACAGATCCATCCCGCGGCGCTGCAGGGCGGCGTAGATTTTCTGGGGGTCACTGTAACTTTCGCGGCAAATGCTCTTTACGACTGGGGTGGTGGTCGGCCCAGAGTAGTAGGAGTGGACGTGTAGGTCGCACTTCACGAGACCAAATATGAACCCGCTCTATTACTCGCGAATGACAACCGCGCTAAACTTCTGATAACACTGGTACTTAACTGATTAGATATCGTTCACACTCTTTTAACCGAATTTTAGCAAAGTATGGCACTCGCAATGCCACACTCGCGCCCGATGCCCAAAATCGAGTTTTGCTTTTTCGACGCCGGCGGCGGTCATCGCGCCGCCGCCACGGCCCTGGATATGTCCATCAAGGCCCAGAACCTACCCTGGAACGTCCAACTCGCCAATATTCAGGAAATAATGGAAGAGCTCGATATCCTCAAGAAATACTCGGGGATACGCATCGAGGATTATTACAACTGGATGCTCCGCAGCGGCTGGACCCTGGGCAGCATCCAGCTCATGAAGGTTCTGCAGTTCGCCATTCGTTCGCGGCACAAGGCAACCGTTCGCCTGCTGGCGAAATACTGGGCCGAATCGAAGCCGGATTTGCTTGTGTCTTTCGTGCCGCATTTTAATCGCGCCCTTTACGAAAGTTTTGTGAACGCGTGCCCAGGACGCCCATTCCTGACGGTACTCACCGATATCGCCGATTACCCGCCGCATTTCTGGATCGAACGCCAGCCGCAATATCTGGTGTGCGGCTCGGACCGCGCCGTCGAACAGGCCCGCACCGAGGGCCACACCGACGATCGAATATTCCGCTCGTCCGGCATGATTTTGCATCCGCGCTTTTACGAACCGCAACTCGAAGATCGCTCCGCCGGCCGCGCGCGCCTGGGCCTGCGCCCNNGCTACGGCGCTCGATGAGTCCAACCTCGAACTCCAGATGATTTTCATCTGCGGCCGGAATGAAAAACTGGCGAATGCCTTGCGTGCGCAGAAATCGCGTCTCCCCCGATTCGTCGAAGGTTTCACCAAGAACGTAAACGCCTACATGCACCTCGCCGATTTTTTCATCGGCAAGCCGGGGCCAGGCAGCGTCTGCGAAGCGCTCCACCTGAAATTACCGGTAATTGTCGAATGTAACGCCTGGACTTTGCCGCAGGAGCGCTACAACACCACCTGGGTTCTGGAAAAAGAAGTAGGAATCGTGCTGCACAGCTTCCGCGAAATCGTCAAAGCGGTCGGCCAGATGATCGAGCCGGCCACCCTTGCGCGCTATCGAGCGAACACCGCTACCCTCAATAATCGCGCAGTCTTTGAAATTCCGGGAATGATGAACCAGATTTTAGAGGAATCGATTCGTTCAGCCGCAGCCGACTAGAGCAAACAACCAGGCAGGGAAATAGCATCGATTGTAAATCGCGGCACGGAAATTCTTACGGCCGAGAAGCCGGTTTATTTCGGGGTCGACGGGCTTTCCGAAACTTCGCGGAAAATAAAATAGCTTCCCACTCCAGCTACGCCCAGAACGATTAAATCAAACACCAGGTGCCGGTGTCTCGGCGATCGAATGTCATTGTCCTTGCCGCCGACGCCCGCTGCTTCCTGCGCCACCGGCTTGGTTGCCGCTGGCTCCAGATCCATGGTAACCCGGTAGGATTTCCCGGCTGGAATCATGTGCAACTCGCCGTCATTGTTCAGGACCAGCGTGCCGCGGTACGCCGAAATCACCACCTCGAGCGGTCCGGTAATCGTGACCTGGCCATAGGCGGGCTGGCCGTTCGCGGCGCTGACGACGCCTTCAGGAATTTCCAATCCGACTTGGTCCGTGCCATTCGAGGAAAATCCAACTGTGCCGCGCGAAACCAGCGCATGCACCATATCGGATTTCTGCGACAGTGTAGCCGCGCTCGAAGCCAGCAGGTAAACCTGGCTTCCACCAACTTTCATGCGCAGCGTTCCGCCCTCTTCCGTCTCGACTGTATCGCCGGGGTACACGGTCGTGCCTACGGCCACCAGCGCTGTACCGATCACGGCTTCTTGCGCCTGCGTGACTAGCCCCAGCGGCTTATCATTCGCTGCTAACGCCGGCGCGGCGAACGCGGGAATGTTTAGGAGTGATGCGACTAAAATGGCGATGAATAAAGACTTGCAAAGAGATCGCACGGAAACCTCCCAAAATTGCAACTCCAATTTAGGCGCTTAAAACCCAAGTGTCAATAGGCCTCAATACCTNNCCGCACTTATGCGTTAGAATATTCTGCCCGTTGGAGGCTATTCGTGATTCATCATTTCGTCTTCCACAATGACCGCGTTCTTCCCGTCGAAAGTGTGCGCCTCTCGCCCGGCCAGGCCGGCCTGCTCAATGGCTGGGGTCTCTTCACCACCATTCGCATCCACGACGGCATCCCCTTCGCCTTCGAGCGCCACTGGAGCCGCCTGGAACGCGACGCGGAACGCACCCGTTGCCCGTTCCCCTTCGTGGCCGAAACCGTTCGCGAGCAACTCGCCATGCTGCTGCAAGCCAATACGGTGCAGCAAGGCGCGGCTCGAATTTACGCGATCTACAATCAAGTCGGTTTCTGGCGCAGCGCCGAAAATTTCCCGCGCGTCGATCTGCTGCTCTGCTCTGCCGATCTTCCTTCTTACCGCGAGCCTTCCCGTCTCGGCCTGCGCGAATTTGGCCGCTATGCCGCGTCTCCGCTCGCCGGCGTGAAAGTTTTATCCTGGCTCGACAATGTCTGGAATTACTACGAAGCGCAGCAGGCCGGATTCGATGAAGTTGTGCTGCTGAACGAACGTGGCGAAGTCGCGGAATGTACCGCCGCGAATATTTTCTGCGTCCGCGGCGGCCGTGTCACCACGCCGCCCCTGAATTCCGGCTGCCTCTCCGGTATCACCCGCAGCGTCCTGCTCGAAATCGGCGCATCCGTCGGCGTGGAAGTCAAAGAAGCCGTGCTACGACCCGATGATCTCTATGCCGCCGACGAAGTTTTCATCTCGTCGACCAATCGCAGCATGTTGGGCGTCAGCGAAATCAACGGCCACCAAATCGCTACCGCACCCGGCCCCGTCACCTTGAAAATGGAAAATGCTTTTGGCGAGTATGTAAAACGCTACATCGCAGGGAAGTCCGCAGCGGCTCGCGGTCGTTAACTATTCCTCGTCGCCGCGCTTGCGCCGCTGGCCTTAGTGGACCATCCAACCCATGATTCCAGTAACGATTCCGGCCAACCCCAGCAAAATTCCTAAATACCAGAAAATCTTCTTGCGGGTCAGCAGCGTGATCGAACAAATCACCAACGCCGCTTCCAACAGCACTTCACCCAGGTCGTAGCGGTCCGCTCGCGCCTCTTCCACTTTCACTTCCGCTTCGGCTTTCTTCGCTTCCGCCTGGATATCCTTTAGTTCTTCGGAGTAGCGCTCCACTTCTTTCGCGTACTTCTCCTTGATCGCGTCGGCGTGCGCTGAATCCTGCAGTGAGAATATGGAGAGCTCATCGAGAAACAGTTCGTAGTTTCTGCGCCGTATTTCCTTGGCCTGGTAGTAGGCCCACTGATCCGCGGCGCGGGACTGCAGCAGCACCTCTTCGGTGTGCGCGCGATGGCCCAGGAGCGTCACGCTCGCAACCAGCACCGCTAGTATCGCCATGGTCAACGTCACCGGAGCCAAATTGTGTTCTTCCGATCCGTGCTCCGCGTGTTCCTTCAACTCCATAATGTCTTCGGCCATGCTTCAATGCCTCCCGTCTTTTCGTATTTTTCCGTACGGTGGGCCAAAGAGTACCAGACGCTCGCGCAACCGCGCCACGCCCTTTCCGCTGGCACGCGCCAGGACATGGAAGTAAACTTGGCCACCACCGCGGTTGAGGAGTGCGAGCGATGAGCGATCTGGCCGAAAAAAACTGCGTCCGGTGTAAAGGCGGCGTCCCGCCTCTTGCCGGAAGGGAATTAGAAACTCTGGCGAATCAAGTGCCGCAGTGGACCGTGGTGAACGGCCATCACCTCACCCGCGCCTTCAAGTTTTCGGATTTTGCGCAGGCGCTCGCCTTCGTCAATAAAGTCGGCGCTATCGCCGAACAGCAGGGACATCATCCGGACATTCTCCTCGCCTGGGGCAAAGCCGAAGTCACCACGTGGACCCACAAAATCAACGGCCTGACCGAAAGCGATTTCATCCTCGCCGCGAAAATCGACAAACTTTGACAAACTTTGATTAGTCTCGCGGCGGCAAAGCTCGCAGGCGCGATTCAGTGTGACGGTTGCCCCTAGGGTTCATCCTCGCCCCCCGTTTCCTCCGCCGGCTCCACTTTTGCCGCTAAATCGATCGCGGGCAGATGCGCCCGCTTCAGTTCTTCGTCGAGCGCCGGAATGTCCGTCGACTTTACGCCGTTCCATTTTGTCGAAAGCTCTCCCAGCGACTGGTCCAAAGTCGTCAGCGTTTCCTGCGCCACCTGCGTAGGCGCAGCGTCGGCGCCCTCGACAACTCTCAACAATTGCCCATAACGCCCGTTGAGTTGAGCGAACGACGGCGGCATGGCGCCCCCACCAAACGATGGCGCCGCCCCTTCAAACCCCGCAGCCTTTTGTTCCAACGCCGCGATCGCGTCGGCCAGCTCGCCCTTTGGCGCCTTGCCCGCCGCGGTCTTCAACTGTGCTCGCAGCGCGCGTACTTCTTCCAGTCCCGCGTAACTTGAATTCATCGCCTCGCAAATCCGTACGCCCAGTTGGTACTGCAACGCCAGGTCCGCGGCAGACGTCGTCACCCGCGGATCCATTTTCACTTCGAATTTCTCGCTCAACGTCTGCCCTGCGACTTCCAACTTCACGGTGTAAACCCCGGCCAACACCGCCGCACCCCCCGGCTCGCGCGGCGTGTCGTGCACGATCGCCGAAATCGGATACTCGTGCTGCACCGAGCCCGGCGTCGGCGTGCGCAAATCCCAGACAAACCGGTGCATCCCGCCCTTGGCCGATAAAATTTGCGGCGGGCGAATCCAGTACAGCGGTACGTTCAAAGTCTTTCCGAGTTCCTCCATGGTCACGTCCGGTTTGTCGTCGCTGGAAAAACGTCTCACCACTTTTCCACTCGGGTCCAGAATCGCCAGCGTCACCGGACCGGCCGAATCTGCCGCTAGGTAGTAGTCGATGCTCGCGCCCGTCGGCGGATTTTCCCCGGCCGGCTCTTCCGGCGGCAGCGGGGTATCCGGGTTCACGTTGCGCCGGATCCGATACGCCAGCGCCGGCTGAAATAGGAATGTCTTGGCGCTTGCCACTCGCGCGCTCATTTGCCGCAGCGGCGTCATGTCGTCCAGTATCCAGAACGACCGGCCATGCGTGCCCACCACCAGATCGTCTCCGTGTACCACCAAATCCCGCACCGAAGTTGCCGGCAAATTCAGCTGCAGCGGCTGCCACGAATCGCCATCATTGAACGAAACGTAGACGGTGTGTTCCGTCCCCGCGAAAAGCAATCCTTGCCGCAACGGATCTTCGCGCACGGTATTCACCGGCGCATCATCGGGCAATCCGTCGGTAATTTTTTGCCAGGTCCGGCCGCCATTGTGCGTGCGGTAGAGGTAAGCGTGCAGATCGTCGAGCCGCAAACGGTTGATCGCCGCGTACACCGTATTCGAATCGAAATGCGAGCCGTCCAATTGCGCCACCTTGCTCCACGGCGTCAGTTCCGGCGGCGTCACTTGCGCCCAGTTTTTTCCCGCGTCGCGCGTCAGCCAGATCAGACCATCGTCGGTGCCTGCCCAGATCAAATTCGCGTCAATCGGCGACGGTGCCAGCGAATAAATCACTCCGCGATGTTTGCCTTTCGCCGGATCGCTCGCGATCAGCCCGCCCAGATTCGCCGGAACCCCCGGATCGTCCCGCGTCAAATCCGGGCTGATGATTTGCCAGCTGTGCGCGCCATCGGTCGTCTTGAACAGCACATTGGACCCTAAATAAAGAGTGTGCGGATCAGCCTGCGAAAAGAGCAGCGGCGCGGTGCGGTTGAACCGGTATTTCCCGGTGCGCAAAATCACCGGCGAAACATCCTGCGTCTGGCTGGTGGTCGAATCGAAGCGCTCCACCTTCCCGCCATAAATCAAATTGGGATGCACCGGATCGGGCGCCACGTATCCGTATTCCTCCGTGCCCACCGGATGCCATTCTCTAAAAGTAATCGCTCCCCAGTCGCTGCGGCTCGCGGTCCCCGCCGAACCGCTCTCTTGTTGTCCGCCGTACACCCAATACGGAAACTGATTGTCCGCAATCACGTGATAAAACTGCGCTGTCGGTTGGTTGTACCAGGAACTCCAGGTCGTGCCGCCATTTACGCTGATCGTCGCGCCCTGATCGGCGCCCAGTAGAATAATCCTTGGGTTTTCCGGATTGATCCACACCGAGTGGTAATCGTCCCCGCCCGGCGCGCCTTTGATCGCCGTGAAATTTGCTCCGGCGTCCGTCGACCGGTACGTCGATGTGTTGCAGATATAAACCGTGTCCTTGTTGTCTGGCGCCACGCGCACCCAGGCGAAGTCGAACCCGCGGCCCCAGATCCGATCCTCGTCATTTACCTTGCGCCAGGATTCTCCCGCGTCATCCGAACGGTACAATCCGCCGACTTCCGGATTCGCATCCACCAGCGCATACAAACGATTCGGATCGCTCGGCGCAATTCCAATACCGATGCGTCCGAGCTCCTGTTCGTTGGTCGGCAAACCCGCAGTCAAAGGTTTCCAGGTGTCGCCACCGTCTATCGACTTGAACAGCCCGCCCGCATGTCCCTCCAGCGGCCCGCCCGTCGTCCACGGTGGCCGCCGCACCGACCACATATCTGCGTACAGGATTTGAGAATTCGCTGGATCGAGCGCGAGGTCCGTCGCTCCGGTGTTCTCATCCTTGTATAAAATTTTCTTCCACGTTACGCCGCCGTCGGTGGTCCGGAACACTCCGCGCTCCGCGTTCGGCCCGTACGGATGTCCCAGCACCGCCGCAAAAACGCGATTGCGGTCGTGTGGGTCGACTATGATGTTCGTGATCTGCTGGCCGTCGCGCAATCCCAGATGCTTCCAGGTGTTTCCGGCGTCTTCGGATTTATAGATCCCGTCGCCAGTGGAAAGATCCGGCCGCAACAATCCCTCGCCGCTGCCCACATAAATTGTATTGGGATCCGAAGGCGCGACCGCCAGCGCGCCCACCGACCCCGTATCCTGCCCGTCAAAAATCGGATTCCACGTTCGTCCGTAATCCGTGCTTTCCCATACGCCGCCATTATTTGCGGCCATGTAGAACTGGTTGGGTTTTCCCGGGACGCCGCTCGCCGCCACGGTCCTTCCTCCACGGAACGGACCAATGCAGCGCCATCGCAGATTCTGCAAGAGCCGTCCGTCGAATTGCGGCGCAGCCGCACTCGCCGGCGATCCGCTCGCGTTTCCTTGGGCCCTCGCGCCGTGCGCCCACGCACTCAACGTCAGAACCAGCGCAAAATTTCGAACGATCGGTGCGAAACTCCGCCGCGATGCCATGGCCATCCTCCCCAAAAGACTCGCTATATTACCCGATGCGCAAACCCAATCACTCCTCCTTCTACCAGGGCTCGCCGTCCCCGGCCCCGGCGCCAAATCACCCAAAATAACCACTACATTTCCACTACAGCGATAGCACTTTGATAACAACCCCGCCCCGGCCTCGTTGACGGATTTTCCCCTAGCGCCTACGTTCGTTTTATACCCTCTTGGGAGGCTGTCTTGCGTTCTTTAGCCCGTTCTTTCATGGCGATTCTGCTGGTGTTGGCCCTGCTCGATATTCCCGCGCTTGCGGCCACCGCCAAACCGCTGGGCCTCGTCGTTCAGGCCCACGAAGCGATGCTCGATAATTCGACCCTCGCCGTCGGCACCACCGTGTTTCCCGGCGACACCGTGCAAACCGATGAAGGCGGCACCCTGCGCCTGAAATTCGGCACCAACCAGCTCTATCTGCTCAGCTCCAGCGCCGCCACCTTCTCCCAAAATGAAAACACCATTCGAGCCACCGTCGGCCGCGGCACCGTCGGCTTTTCATCTAACGCCTCCAGCGAGCTCGAATTGGCCATCCCGCAGGGAATTTTGCGCGCGGCCCGCGGCCAGGCAGCTTCCGGGCAAGTCACCATCACCAATCCCCAGGAAGTCGTGATCTCGAGCTACCAGGGCGCGCTCGTCCTTGATAACGAAGGCGAATTCCACACCATCCCCGCCGGCAAGACTTATCGCGTCACCATGGATTTGGAACCGGCCGCCGAGCCCGCTGCTCCCGCTCGCCGCGATCAGGATCCCAACAAAGACGCCGGTGTGATCCCCACCAAGAGGCGCAAACTTTACTTTGAGCTGATCTTGGTCGGTGCCGCCGCGATCGGAACCTACTTCATCTGGCGCGAAGTAACCGTGAGTCCGTCGTTACCCAAATAAAAAGGCAAGAGCCCGCCATCGAAACTCAGCAATTGTGAACGTGTGGGTGCGCGCCCCTCACTTCTGGAGAATTCGTGTTCCGTCCCCCGGATTTTATTTCGCACTCCCGTCGCCGAAATTATATGATTGTGTCTCACTATTTTGGGATCTGGACCGGGCATGGCCACCAGCAATCGCGAAATTCCGAAGAAAGCTTTGCGCAGCACCCGCTTGTTCGATATTTACAAGCGCACCGCGTTTGTGGGCGAGTACGCCTGGTGGCGTGTCCGCGGCAAACCGCGCCCCAAGGTTCCTCATCTGGTCAAGCAGCGCACCCTCACCGAATTTGCCCAGAACTACAAGCTCGAGGTTCTGGTCGAAACCGGAACCAATCTCGGCCACATGATCGGCGTCCAGAAAGATCGCTTCCGGGAAATTTATTCCATCGAGCTCGACGAATGGCTCGCCGCCCGCGCCGTTCGCAAGTTCGCCGACCGCCCGCACATCCACTTGTTTCAAGGCGACAGTGGCACGGTCCTGCCGAAAATCGTGCCGATGTTAAAAGAACGCTGCCTGTTCTGGCTCGACGCCCACTGGGGCGACGAATCCGCCCCCATCAAGCAGGAACTCGAATGTATCTACCGCCATCCCATTCGCGATCACGTTTTGCTGATCGATGACGCCCGCTGGTTCGATGGTCGCGGCGACTACTTGTCCATCGAAGAGCTGCGCCAGCACGCCGCCCGCGAATATCCCGGCAGCGTCCTCGAAGTGAAAGACGACATCATCCGCATCTACAATCCCGCGTCCCGCCGCTAAGCTTTCCTGGCGCGCTGCCGCCGCACCACAATCGGCCGCTTCGCGTCCGATAACCGCCACGCCGGCCTCCAAGCAGTATAAAATGAACGCAGCTTGGGAGCGTCGCTGCTGAACCCTCCTCGCTCTTGGTTTCTGAACCTAAATTCGCTTCGCGCATTCCGTCACCATGCTGAAACGCCTCTTCCTCCACTACATCGCCGAAGAAACGCGCCCCATGCTGCGTCTGGCCATCCCGCTCGTCCTCGCCGAACTCGGCTGGATGACCATGGCCATCGTCGATACCATGATGGTCGGCCGCCAGGCTCATAGCGCCGAAGCCATCGGCGCCGTCAGCCTCGGCAGCATTCTGTTCGCCTCCGCCGCAATCTTCGGCACCGGCTTGATGCTCGGCCTCGACACCCTGGTCTCACACTCTTATGGTTCCGGTGACATCGAAGATTGCCACCGCTCCATGGTCAACGGCCTCTACCTGTGCCTCGCCATCTCTCCAGTGCTGATGGGAATCATTTATTTATTCGAACGAGTGCTGCGCCATCTCAATATCCCGGAGCCGGTCTTGGCCCAGGCCATCCCATATCTCCGCACCCTGAACTGGGGCACGTTCCCGCTGCTCGCCTTTTTTGTTTTTCGCCGCTATCTGCAGGGGATGAATCTGGCCAAGCCGGTCATGTTTGCGTTGATCTCCGCGAACCTGGTGAACCTGCTGGGGAATTGGGCGCTGATTTACGGCCATCTCGGCTTTCCGGCCATGGGCACCGTCGGCTCCGGATGGTCCACCTGCTTCTCCCGTACCTACATGATGCTCGTGCTGCTGGCCTATTCGCTGTATTACGACCACCGCAACAAAACCGGTTTGCGCAACGCCGCGCGCCTGCCGAATTCCCTGCGCTTCCGCAAACTGGTGCGGCTTGGTCTTCCCGCCGCGACGCAGTTCGGTCTGGAAGTAGGAGTCTTCGCGGTTGCTACCGCGCTGATCGCGCGCCTCGGCGCCGTTCCGCTCGCCAGCCATCAGGTCGCGCTGAATACGGTCAGCTTCACTTACATGGTTCCGCTGGGCATCAGCGCCGCCGCAGCGGTCCGCGTCGGACAGGGCCTCGGACGCCGCGATGCCGACGCCGCCAGCCGCGCTGGCTGGACCGCCATGCTGCTTGGCACCGGCTTCATGGGCTGCATGGCGCTGCTCCTGTTTCTGATTCCAGGTCCGATCGTGCGCATTTACACTTCGGACCGCGCGCTGATTCCTCCCACGATCACGCTGCTCTTTGTCGCCGCGTTCTTTCAGTTGTTCGACGGCATGCAAACCGTCGCCACCGGCGCCCTGCGCGGCGCCGGCGATACCCGCACTCCGATGTTCTGCCATTTATTTTTTTATTGGCTGGTGGGATTGCCGCTCGGGGCGTATCTCTGCTTTCGCCTCGGCTGGGGCGCGCCCGGCCTCTGGACCGGACTCAGCGTCGCCCTGATTCTCATCGGCAGCGCTCTGCTTTATTTCTGGCGCAGAAAAGAAAGATCGTTCGCGACCATGCATTTTCAACCGACCCCGGAAAATCTAACACCCGCAAACGATCCGACGTTTTCCGTCTAAACCCAAAATTCCAATGACCGCGACCACGCGCAAGACGACCAAACATAAACTCCTGCCCAACGCCTTCATGGCCCGCGCCATCGAGCTCTCCATCGAAAATGTCCGCAGCGGCGGAGGCCCCTTCGCCGCCGTCGTCGTCCGCGACGGAAAAATCATCGCCGAAGGCGTCAACTCCGTCACCACCGAGAACGATCCTACCGCCCACGCCGAAGTGATGGCCATCCGCGCCGCCTGCAAAAAACTGGGCATCTTCGAACTCACCGGCTGCGAAATTTACACCAGTTGCGAGCCGTGCCCCATGTGCCTCGGCGCCCTCTACTGGGCCCGCCCCGTTTGCGTTTTCTTCGCCAATCAAGCCGCCGACGCCGCCAAATTCGGCTTTGACGACGCCTTCATTTACAGCGAAATCCAGCTCGCTCACGCCGACCGCAAAATCCCCATGATCCAGATGATGCGCAAAGAAGCCCTGGCCGCCTTTCGCGCCTGGAAACAGCATCCGACCAAGCTTCGCTACTAACCATCTGGCCAATCCGAGGTTGTCGAATACCGCCTTGGACTGTTAAAGTTGTAAGGTCCATTGATTCAAAGAATGCTGTCGATTTCGAACTGCCTTTGGCTTGCCCTGGCAAGCGACGACGTACCGCCAGCCTCGAACCAGCTCGACTTGATTACTTTGCGGATACGCAACGGAGCCTCGACGCTCGTTCATGCGTGAAAAAATTCTAATTGTTGACGACGAAATGGGCGCCCGCGCCGCGCTGGAATTCCTCCTGCGCCGCGAAGGTTTCGAAGTCCGGGACGCTCCCGACGGCCGCACCGCCATAACGGAATGCGCCACCTTCCGCCCCGACTTGATCCTGCTCGACATCATGATGCCGGGCATGGACGGCTTCGAAGTCTGCCGCCGCATCAAAGCTGCCCCGGAAACCCGCCTCACGCCCGTCGTGCTGATCACTGGCCTCACCGCCACCGAAGATCGCATCAAGGGAATCAATGCCGGCGCCGACGATTTTCTGTGCAAGCCCATCGACCTGAACGAACTGCTGGCGCGCACTCGCTCGCTGCTGCGTTTGAAACAAATCACCGACGAACTGGAAAACGCCGAAGCCGTGTTGTTCAGCCTGGCCTACAGCATTGAGGCCCGCGACCCCTACACTCGCGGCCATTGCGAACGCCTCGCGGAAATGTCCGCGCGCCTCGGCGAACGCCTCACCCTCCCCGAAGATCAGATCAAAGCTCTGCGCCGCGCCGGCGTGGTCCACGACATCGGCAAAGTCGCGGTTCCGGATTCGATCCTGCTGAAGCCCGGCCCGCTGACTCCGGAAGAAACCACCTTCATTCAGAAGCATCCGGTCGTTGGCGAAAGAATTTGTGCGCCGCTGAAGACGTTTCGGCTGGTGCTGCCCATCATTCGCCACCATCACGAAAAATACGACGGCTCGGGCTATCCCGATGGCCTGGTCGGCGACGCCATCCCGCTGACCGCGCGCATCCTGCAGCTCTCCGACGTCTACGACGCGCTCACCACCGACCGCCCTTACAAAGTCGCCTTTACCCCGGAAGTCGCTCTCGATTTGATGGAAGAGGAAAGTGAACGCGGCTGGTGGGACCGCCAGTTGTTAACCGCGTTTCGTCAGATGGTTCTCGAGAGTCAGGCCGAACTGACTCCGAGTAGTTATCGCAAAGCCGTGAATTAATTTCGTTTTACGCTGCGTATGCCCTCTAAGCGAATCCCTCAACTCGTTCCTCGCCGGAATAAATCACGAATCGCCGTCCACGCAAAAATCCCACCAGCGTCATCCGCAGTTCCCGCGCCAACTGCACCGCCAAACTCGAAGGCGCCGAAACCGAAGCCAGCACCGGCACCCCCGCCACCAGCGCCTTCTGCACGATTTCAAATCCGCCGCGCCCACTGACCAGCAGCACCGAATTTCCCAGCGGCACCCGGTGATCCAGCAGGGCCCAGCCGATCACCTTGTCCACCGCGTTGTGCCGCCCAATGTCTTCGCGCACTACCAGCAGGCCGCCCGAAGAATCGAATAGCGCCGCCGCGTGCAATCCTCCCGTCCGCTGGAATACATCCTGCGACGATCGCAGCGCCTCCGGCAGGCTCAACAATAATTCCGCCTCAACTCGAAAATCGGGATTCGGCGGATTCAACAAACGCGAGCGCACCGCGTCAATCGAAGCCTTCCCGCAAATCCCGCAGCTCGACGACGCAAAAAAATGCCGTTTCATCTTGGCGAAGTCCGGAGCCGCTTCTTCCACCAGCGTCGCCTGAATCACATTCCCGCGCTTCAATCCGTCGTCCGTCACTGGCTCAATATTTTCCAGCGCGACAATCTGCTCCCGGTTTTGAATCAAGCCCTCCGTGAAAAGGAAACCGGCGGCCAGCTCCACATCGTGACCCGGCGTGCGCATCGTCACGCTCAGCGGCTCGTCGCCGACCCGTATCTCCAGCGGCTCTTCCGCCGCCAAGTAATCGTCCTTGCGGCCAATGTTTCCATCGTCCCACTCCGACACTCGCGTGAGATTCACGCTGCGCTGTTTGTCCGGCACGTTGGGGGTGCCTCCGTCCGAACATTATGCGCGAGCCCGCCCATTTCGGGAACTTGCCTCGCATGTGAGCCTAACCCAGCGTCCGGCGCTCCGCTCGCCCGTCCCAAGCTGGATTTGGAGGTAACACGGCGTTACTATACTTGTCCCTCTGCGGTGGGGTGCTCACACACTGCCCTGGGCTTGGAATGGCACACAGTCTGCATATTCGCGAAACCGAACTCCCGAAACGCATCGGCCTCGACGACTGGATGTCCCGCGTCGCCGAACTCGCGCCAAAAGTGCACGATGGCTGGGATGCCGACGACATCCACGACCTGCGCACCGCCATCCGCCGCTGCCGGACCATGGCCGAAGGCCTCAGCGAAGTAAATCCCGACCCCGGCTGGCGCAAGCTCAAGAAATCGACCCGCAAACTCTTCCGCGCGCTCGGCGACCTGCGCGATTCCCACGTCAAGCTGGAATGGATCAAGAAACTCGCGCCGGCCTCGGACCCGCTGCGCAAACTCCTCACCCAATCGATCAGTCCGCGAATGGCCGCCCAGCAGGAAGCTTGCCAAAAAGCCCTGGCTAAATTTGATCCCAAGGAATGGCGCCGGCTCTCAAAAAAGCTTAGTGACCGCGCCCAATTCTTCCCGCCGGAAAGCGTCGTCTACCAGCGGCTCGCCTTGACCCGCCTGAACGAAGCCGCGCTGCAGCATCAAGTCGCGCGCCAAGGCCGCAGCCGCATTGCCTGGCATCGCCTGCGCATGGCCCTAAAACATTTTCGTTACACCCTCGAGAATTTTGTTCCGCAGCACGGTGAGCCCTGGATGGAGAATTTGAAGCGCATGCAGGATCTGCTCGGCGACGTTCACGATTTGGACGTGTTGCGCCGCGAAATTTGGCGGCACAAGAAAAAATCGGACATATCGCAAATCGAACGCTGGCTGGCACTCATCCAAAAACGCCGCGCCCGCCGCTTGGCCGATTTTGCCTCACTGGTAGTGGGGAATCCGCCGGTGTGGCAGGTTTGGAGAGGTGGGTTTCGTTCGGTTCCGACTCTACAATTCGTCCCGGTGCCGCCGGCGGCGACCCCAGCAGTTCACTCCGCCAGTTGACGCAGCATTTTCGGCGTCACGATCCACAACAAATCCCACTTGCCGCGCGCCGCGCTGTGTTCCAGGCACGCGGTCCCGGCCTTCTTCAACGCCGTAAACACACTTTGCGCCCCCACCAAATGCGCGATTACCAGGTCCAATTGCGGCGCATGCCCGAAACACATCAATTCCTTCGCCCGTAGCCGCACAATTTCTTTCGAAATTTCCGCCGGGCTTCCGGAAGGCTTCAAAGCGTCATGCGTCCGGATTTTTTGCTGCGGAAATCCCAGCGCCTCGGCAAAAATCTCGGCCGTCTGCGCCGCGCGCACATAAGGGCTGGTAATCAACACATCCGGTTTTACGCCCAATTCATGCAGACCCAGCGCCGCCGCCCGCGTCTTCTGCACGCCCTTCGCCGTCAATGGCCGTTCCGGTTCCGGCGGCGATTTCGGATCGCTGGGGTCCACCGCAATGCCATGGCGTACCAGATAAAGAATCATTTAGGCGACCTTCTCTTTCCCCTGTGCCCGCCTGAATTCGGCGGTCAAACGGAACTCCTTCTCAAACATATCAGATTTGCGCTTCAATCCGGCCAGATCCAGCCGCGTGCCGTCCGTCGCCCGGATCACAAAAATTGCCGTCCGCCCCGAAATCTGCACGTCGACGCCGGCGATCCGTTCCGCGTGCTCCGACTCCAGTTTCTCAGCGATGCGCAGCAAACTGGTCAGCACTCGCGTCTGTCTCTGGCGCAGGTTATCCATCGCCGCGTACGACGCGTGATCGAATTGCGGCTCCGACTTCGAATTGTGATACCGCACCAGCGCCGCCACCATGTCCTGCCGCCATCCGCGTAACCCGGGAATTTCCGCGTTGCGCACTAAATATTCGCCATGCCGGTGGTGTGCCTTGCGGTTCACAAAATGTCCCACATCGTGCAGCAACGCCGCAATTTCCAGCACCAGCCGCAGGTCCGCGCCCATCTCATGTATTGGCCGCAACTGATCGAACAGCGTCAGCGCCAGTTTCGTCACCTGCTCGGCGTGCTGCGGATTGTAATCGAGCCGCCGCGCGAACCATCGCGCGCTCGCCAGCAATTCGTCGGCGCGCCCGCGCTCCTCCACCGACGTGATTCGCACCGAATACTGCTCCGCCACCAGGTCCAGCAGAATTCCTTCGCGCACGCCCACGCCCGGCACCAGCATCGACCGCAGGTCCAGCCATTTCGCCAGCGTGGTGAAAATAATCGCCGCGATGCCCATCACTTCCGCGCGATCTTTGCGCACCCGATACACCCGCATCCGTCCCGGAACATCCAGCGCCAGCATTCGCCAGGTCTGCTCGCGCAGCAGGCTGGTGTTGATCGTCGGTATCGTATCCATCAGCGGTCCCGCCGCCAGGCGCACCAGCGCCTCGGCGTTTCCTCCGCAAGCCACCGAGACGGCTCGGGTCAATCTTGGCGCCGAAGGCATCGCACTGCGCAGCAGCGCCAGAATGTGATGGCGCAAACGTTCCGTCTGGTCTTCGTTGATCGCGCCGTCCAGCTTAAAAGTCTCCATCAACCGGATCGTTCCCAGCGGCAGCCCGATGCGATGCTCCAAAACTCCGCGCTGGTAAAAATTCAGCTCCAGGCTTCCGCCGCCCAGATCGAAAATCACCCGCGGCTGAGCGCGATCCCCCAAAGCCCACTGCACCGCCTGGCATACCAGCCGCGCTTCTTCTTCGCCGCTGATCACTTCCAGCTCGATGCCGGCCTTCCGCCGTACCCGATCCATCAGCCGCCGGTGATTGCGCGCTTCGCGCGCTGCCGCCGTCGCCACCGCGCGATACGCGCCCACGTTGTACTGATCCATGCGGTCCCGAAATTGGCGGAACGCGCGCGTGGCGCGGTCGATCGTATCGCTGCCGATGATGTGCCGCGTGAAAGCGTTGTGGCCCAAACGCACCGAGGCGCGTTCGTTATCCAGAATCTCAATGTGTTTGGGAGAAGTCGCGCGCGCGATGACCAGCCGGATGGCGTTCGAGCCGGCGTCAATCGCTGCCAGTTGGACGGGCGCGGCCATGGTTTACCGCCAGAGGTGCGTCAAGGCGTGCGAAGGCGTGTAGTGCGTGCTGCGGATCCCCAGGTGCGAAGCGATTCTCGTCCGCAAAATCCGGTTCACGTCCGCCACGCTGCTTTCGCCGTCCATTTCGATAAAACCGTGCCGTTTCGAAAGATATTCGAACTCGCGCTTGATCATCGATTGATAACGGATGAACGACTGAAACAAATCATTGGAAAGCGACATGTCGCGCCCGGATTCCCAGTAGCTGATGGTCTGCGATTTTTTGAATTCGCGGTCGAACGCAATTTCCGGCCGCACGTTCAGCCAGAAAGTCAGGTCCGGCCGCAGCGACGTCTCATAAATCCCGTGCAGGTAATCGCGCCCAATCCCGCGCACCGCCGCCCGCGCTATCAACGTGAAAATATAGCGATCCGCCAGCACGATCAGCCCGGAACGCAACGCCGGCAGAATCCGCCGTTCCAGTTGGTCGAAGAAATCGGTGCTGTACATCAGCGCCAGGGTCATGCGCGTCACCGTGTTTTCCGCCAGCAACCCGTCGATGTCTTCGCCCACCAGGTACGACCGGCGCAACCCCATGGTCTGCACCGCAAACCCTTCCGATTCCAGCCACTCCGTCAGCAGGGAAATCTGCGTGGATCGTCCCGACCCATCCGTCCCCTCAATCACCACCAACGTTCCGCTGAGTTCTTCGGGCTTAACTCCGGGCAACGGAGACCCGTAAAAACGCGAAGGCAGCTCGGCTGCTGCCGCCTTGCCCTTCTTCTTTCTTGCTGCCGCGGCCTTCGGTGCTTTGGCTTTCGGCACGGATTTCTCGCCTCGTTTCATCGTTTCTTCGGCGCAAATTGTTGTAGCGAAATTCGCTCGCCCACAATTTGCCGCATCAATTTTTGCAGTTTGTTCACCCGCACCGTGCCATCCATCAGCACGAAATTGTCGCTATCCACCATCGCGTCGTAATTATTCAGGATGCGCTCCTGAAAAATGCGGAAGCTTTCCGCGCGATCCAACGAAATCCCCAAATCCATACCCGCTTCGTAATATTTCAATTTCGGGCGTCCGGCCACGATCCGGTTCACCGCCACATCCAGCGGCGCGCGAAAATAAAAAGTAATGTCCGGCGTGGGAGCAAAACTGTAGAGGTTGCGCAGCCAGTGCGGCGAACATCCGCGCGCGGCATCGCGCGCAAACGCCGTGTAAATGTAGCGGTCGGCCAGCACCAGGTAACCGCCGTGCAGCAGCGGCATGATCTGCCGTTCGCAGCGATCCGCAAAATCGGCAGCGTGCAGCAACGAAAAGGTCGTAGGCGTCAGCAGCCGGCGCTGTTTCCCGCGCCGCGTCGCCGATTTCACCAGCGGAGAAGAATTCCATTCCGTGAAGTGGATCCGGTACCCGCCGATTTCCAGCCAGCGCTTCAGCAGATACAGTTGCGTGCTTTTTCCCGATCCGTCGATCCCTTCCACCACCACCAGCGCGCCCGGATACTCACGCTTGAGCGCCGGCGCGGGAGCTGTCGCCAAGGATTCTGCTCGCCCTGTTTCTGTTGTGATCGTCGCCATGCTCTCCCGGCTTGCTTGCGTTTACGTATGATACGTCGGAACCACCATCAATCGAATGTGAAAAGTGTGTTACAGGCCCCGATTCGTGCTCAAGGCGAAATCGCTCTGCCGCACGCGGGTTCCTCCGTGACTCCGCCTCTCATCGACTAGGTTGCCGTTTCGTGTCACTCCACTTCTCGGCTCCGCAATTTCTGCTAGAATCACTCGACTTTACGCCCGTCGCGTGAAATCCGATCGCGACTCGGCTCGTGGTCTCCTGGCGGCCCATGACGGACGAAGCCGTTTTCCCCAGAAATTTTCTCAAAGCCTATCCCCGAGCCGTCCGCGGCGATGGTTGTTTCATCTACACCGCCGAGGGCCAGCGCTATCTCGACGCGTCCGGCGGCGCTGCCGTCGTCACCATCGGCCACGGAGTTGCCGAAGTCGCGAGCGCCATGGCCGCGCAAGCCGCCCGCCTCGCCTACGTCCACTCCTCGCAATTCCAAACCGCCGTCGCCGAAAAACTTGCCGAACGCATTCTGGCTCTCGCCCCGCGCGAGATGCATAAAAACGGCCGCGTCTATTTCACTTCCGGCGGCTCGGAAGCCACCGAAACCGCGCTGAAGCTCGCCCGCCAATATTGGATCGAGCGCGGCCAGCCCAAACGGTTCCGCATACTCTCGCGTCTGCAGAGCTACCACGGCAGCACCCTCGGCGCCCTCTCCGTTTCCGGAAACGTCCGCCGCCGCGAACCGTTCGCGCCCATGCTTTCCGAGTGGGGCCACATCCCGCCGTGCTATTGCTACCGCTGTCCCTTCGGCCTGAAATATCCGGAATGTAACGTCGATTGCGCCGACGAACTCGATCGCGCCCTCACCCGCGACGGTTCGAAAGACGTCGCCGCATTTATTTTCGAACCCGTGGTCGGCGCCACGCTCGGTGCGGTCTCCCCGCCCGAAGGCTACGTCCAGCGCATCGCCGAAATCTGCCATCGCCACGGCATCTTGCTGATCGCCGACGAAATCATGTCCGGCATGGGCCGCACCGGAAAACCTTTCGCCGTCGAACACTGGGGCGTTTCACCCGACCTGATTCTCGTCGGAAAGGGAATCGCCAGCGGCTACGCGCCGCTCGGCGCCGTCATCGCCGCCGGAAATGTCGTCGACGCGCTGTCCCACGGCTCCGGAACTTTCCTCCACGGCTTTACCTACAATTCGCATCCCGTCGC
>PMHK01000032.1 GCA_003156635.1 Acidobacteriota bacterium
TGAATCGCCGTACATCCAATCACCAAAACCGCGATCACCAGCACGCCCCACAAAAATATCTCATGCGTTTCGGTCCAGGGCCGCGGATCCACCCATCCGTTATTCACTTCCTCCGGCCCAAGTTTTCCCGGGATGGCGAGTCTCCGTTGCGCCTCATTCACGCGCTCACCGAGATCGTACTGCGCCGCGCCAACTCGCTCCTGCCCGTAAATCAGCGAATAGTTTTTACCCGGCTGCTGCTCGAAAACCACATGCAGCGGTGTCGTGTAGAGCCTCACCGACGCATCAGCCAACGGCGCATCGTTTCCATTCTCCACGGTGATGCGCCAATACCGGTCCCCTGCGCCCCCGTACGGCACCGGAACCGCGAGTTGCTCCTGCACCTTGTCGCCTTGGTGAAAGCGATAAATTTGGCCGCCCGCTAAGCTACGCCAGTCTTTTCCATCAACGCTGGTCTCCACCACCACGCCGCGCACGAATTCCGTCGGTCCTACTTCGAAATGAACCTCCGAAACAGGCAGCCCTGTTCCGCCTAAGTCCGCGCGCCACACGCTCTGTCCCTGGTGCGGCGTGCCCAAGTTCGGCGTGATCTGGGCGTCGATCGGCACTCGTTNNGACCGTTTCATGGAACACGACTGCGCCCAAAACGCGAAACTGCTTGTCCCCGTCAAAAATGCGCACCCGCAGATACCGCGCATTGTTTTCCGAGTAGTGCACTACCCGCGTGCCGTCCCGCCCATCTTTCGCAAAACGAAAAATCGGCGCGCGCTCCTGCACGATCCGCCATTTGCGAGCGTCGTCACTCGCCTCTACGCTCACCCATTCAATAAAATTCTGTTCGCCAGTCTCGATTTCCAGCGAATTGTGAAACGGCGCATCACCCTTGATCTCAATCACCGCCTGTGTGTACTCACCGGGCGTGAAACTTCGCTCGTGTACCGTTGCGGCCAGACGCTCTATTTTCTTGCCGCCATCCAGCATAAATATCGTGTACGGCGTTTCGTTCCCCTGCTCGTCGATGATCCGCAGATCCTCCAGCGACGGCTTCGACCGCAAGAAAACCTCGTCCGCAACGGTCGCCTCGACCAGCTGTGGAGCGTCCGTTGGTGCCAGTTCGATCGCCCGCGAATACCGCCAGTTTTTCCACGCTCCCGGCAGCGCCGAATACGCGAGCGCCGTCGCCGCGCACAGTGCCAGCGCAATCAGCAATGCCGCGGAGCCTCGCAAGCTGCGAACCCGCCCGATCAAGATTTGTTCTCCGCATTCCGCCCTGCCAGTTGCCGTTGGTAGTAAAACGAAATCAGCAGCAGCGCCAGCCCCAGCAGCGCAAACGAAACGATCCGGTAGAATTTCTCGAGGAACGAAAGGTCGAAAACAAAAACCTTCACAATCACCACGCCCAGCAATGTCAGCGCCTGCCAGCGCACCACCGCCAATTTCTTCAGCGCTCCCACCGCCAGCAAAACCAGCGCGTACACCAGCCACAACGACGACAACGCCAGTTCCTGGGCATGTTCCGTGTCGATTCCCAGCGACGGCATGCGCCCAAACACGTCCCAAACTTCCAAGGACAAGGCCACGATCAGCAGCACGTTCGCCGCGATCGCCGTCGCCCCGTACATCAACCCTTCCTCATGGCCGACCGCCTCGCCGGCCTTCGACGCGAAATAACAAGCCGCAAAAAAACACGCGACCGCCACACCGAACGTGAAAAAACGCTCGTTCAGCAGAAACGTATCCGCCGGAATCGAAATCGCTACCAGCCTTCCAGTTACAATCGCAAACAGCAAAAATCCCGCCCAACGCATCAACGGGAATTTTGCAGCCAGCCCGCTCCAGACCAGGATCGCGCCTTCCACCGCCCAGGCGATCGTGATCCACTTCCCGTCGCAACGGATCGGAATGGCCAGCGTCGCAAAGGTCAATGCCAGGCCACCGTAAAAAATCCTCGCGATGCGAGTATTCGCGCCCAGACCCGTCGGCAACAGTCGTTCGGCGCCCAGATGCGCCGCGGCCAGCGCCAGAATCGCGATCGTGAGGCTCCAGCGGTATTGCGGCCAGAACATTTCATGCAGCGCTACCGGGAAAGAAATTGAGTTGATTACCACAATCCCGATTTCCAGTTCGGACATCTCGCCATCGCGCCAGCTGCGAATTGCCGGAATCGCCGCAAATAGCAGAAAGAATAGCGTCGCGAACAGAATCGTGACTGCCATTTCTGGCTCAGCGTAAAAATCGCTGTACCAACCCCAGAAAAATATCATCGTGGCCGCGAATTGCACCGGCAGCAGCCATTTCCACACGCGCAACCAGGCCAGGCTCAGCACCGCCGCGCCCAGAATTAAAAGGTAGGTAAAGAGCGCGACTTCGTGATTTTCCCCAGTGCTGACGAGCAACGGTGTAATCAGGCCACCAATCTGCGCCAGCAACGCGATGCGTTCCGAATTTCTTCCCACTGCCACCACGAACGTCGCTGCCGTCACCACGATCATCAGCGCGAACGCCGTCGACTGCGAAAAAATGCCGTAGTAATGCCAGCCGGCCCACAGCGACAGATAAAGAACCGCCGCGCCTAGCGCCGCGATGCCCTCCGAAAAATATTTGTATCCCTTACTGAGCAGCCGCTGGCTCCAGGGATACAGCGCACTGCCCAGCAACAAACCAATTCCGACGCGCCCGCGCGGCCCCACCCAATCGTTGTCGAATGCGTATTTCAAAAAGAAAGTCGTTGCAAACAGCAGCGCCAGGATCCCGACGTAATTCAGCCACCGCCCGGCCACCAGCGCCTCAAAGCTCTCGTGGCTCTCGCGATCTGCGCTCGCGGAAGAGAAATGTGGAATCGCAGGCGCCGGAGGAGGCAAACGTACCGGCGGCTTTGCCGGGATCGGTGCGGGTACGAATTCAGCAGATTGCGGCACAGGAGGAATTGGATCGGGAACCGCGACTTGCGCCGCGGCAGGTTGCGGCGTCACCGCGGGTACCTGCGGAATTTGATGTGTTTCGGGCAGGAGAGTCGCCGAGCTCAGCGCCTGCTCGAGCTGCGCCACGCGCTTTTCCAACCCGTAAATTCTAGCAATCAGCTGTGGCGCTTCCTCGTCGACCTTGCGCTTTAACGTGCCCACACGAACCATGGCCCCGATGGCCAGCAGCGGGACACCAATCACAATCGCGAACGCGAGCAAACCAAAAATCACGGCGCCTGAGTTCATAGTTGGAGGGGTAACGGGTTCGACGCTAGTACATCATAGTCACTTGCGGCGAGCAATACGTTCGGCTCAAAGCCGTCGGCTAACCGACAATTCGCCGGAAATCCGGCCGTACTGGTCTAACGTCATATCAAAGGAAACGAAAGGGAACTGCGGTAGGAAAAAATAAGGGGCCCCGTCGGGCCCCTATATGCTCTACCCCTAGAATCCGGTCTCAGCGCGGTGACACCGGCCCACCCCGGGATTAGAGACAGCCACGGAACAAATTGCACGCCGAGGGCCAAGATTACGAAACTATGAACCTTCCGACTAAACTCCTTTTGTACATACACTTAGCTCGACCTTAAAGCGCAAAAATTGGGTCAGGCTCCGCCAAATATCCAATTTCTGAAAGGCTTCCGCGTTTTTTCCTATGTGGTTTGGAAGGATGATCCGCTTTTTGCAAGCTGCCGCGCACGCAGCCGCCGCCAAATCAGCCAAACCGGCGTGATGAACAGCGCGAGCCAGAACAAAATCGATAGCCCGTAATTCAGCACGAAAATCAGCAGAGCCACGATCGCGTCCAGCAGATTCTGCACGCCCGCTAGCAGTGCGTTTCGCAGCTTGGTCCCCATCGACGACTGCGACTGTAGCTTCTGGTGGTATTCCTCGCTCAGTTCCACTTGCACCGTCGCATAGCTCACCCGGTGCAGCATCAAAGCGCTCTGCCCCTGCATGCTTTCCACTTCCGCGCGCACCCGGGCCAGCTCGCGTTCCACGTCCAGCACGTCTTCCAGCCTTCCGGTACGCGCCCCGAGCAGCTCGACCAGCCGCCGCTCGGTAGCCTGCGCCACCTTCAGTCGCGCCTGCAGGTCGACGTATTCGGCGCTCACCTCCTCGTTCGATTTCGATTCTTCTTCCACGTGGCCCAGTTTCCGCAAATCCACTAACAATCCTTCCAGCTCTTTGGCCGGCACACGCAAGGCCACCGAAAGCGATCGCGAGTCTCCGCTTTGGGCCTGGGCGTCGAGCTTTTCGATGTACCCGCCACGCGCGGCGACCAGCTTTTGGACTGCCGCGTTCGCTTCGTCATAGTTTTTCGCGACGATACTGAGCGATGCCGTCTGCACTATCATCGGCCCAACCGATTCAGGCGCAGCGAGTTCGCCGCCCGACGTAGGTGGCGGTGGCGTCGGGGCAACCATAGGTTGGCTAATTGCCAGCGACGATGACAGTGCGCTTCGCTCCCTTTGCTGGGTGTATGTTTCGCGTGATTGAAGCTGGCTCTTGGATTCGTCACTCAACCACGACTTATAAGTACTTGCAGGGGCCGGTTCCCGCGAGTCTGTTGCCGCCAGTTCAGTTGGGGGATTCCGCAATCTCCCCAATTCTGAAATGCTTGCGACTCCGGCGACCACTAGCACCATCGCGAATGCCGCGCCAAACGCCCAGACTTTACGAGTCGCGACCAGTTCCCACCACCGGCTTGCGCCGCTCCATCCGGAACCCGCGGCTTTTGTCATCTCCGCCCTATTTGCCGCATTTTCGGCCAAGACCGCCGGCCCCAGATTTGCCGGCGCCGGTTCAATCTCAAAATTCAGCATCCGCCCGGAAACCAGACGGAGTTCCTTCGCCAGGCTCTGGCACTCCGCGCAATGTTCCAGATGTCCGGCCAGTGCGGCCGCCCGTGTCGGTTCCAGTTCGCCGTCCAAGTAAGCCATCACCTCTTCGGCATCGAACGCATGTCGTAGGGATCGATTCATAAATTCCTCAGTCGCCATCCTTGGCCGGCACCAACTGTTCCTTCAGCGCCATGCGCGCGCGGAACAAGCGTGAACGCACCGTGTTCACCGGTAAACGCATCAGCGCCCCAATTTCCTCGTAACTCAATTGCTCATACTCGCGCAGCATCAGAATCTCGCGCTCATCGCTCCCCAGTTGTTCCAGTGCTCCACGCACCCAGATTCCGGCGTCCGTTGTGACCGCTCCTCCGGCGCCATCGACGCGCCGGTCGAGTTTTTCGTTCTCGCTCACTTCGCGTCCCGCTTTGCGCCGTTCCGCATACACCATATGCATCGCCACTCCGTACAAATAACTTCGAAAAGTTGATCGCGGCTCATAGCGCGCCGAGTTGCGCAGCACTGCCAGAAAACACTCCTGCGCCAATTCTTCCGCCCGCGCCGCATGATCGATCCGCCGCCGGAAGAACCGGTACACCGGTTCGCGATAGCGTTCAAAAAGCTCCGCAAACGACTCCCGCGAGCCCGTCTGAAACGCCAGGATCAGTTGTTCGTCGGTATTCATCGTCGCCAAGCAGCCACTTCGATCGCCCTTACGTTCTTTGACGATTGGCCTTCACCAATGGAATGTCGCGAGGGCCCAAAAAGTTCCCGGCCTTGCGAAGATAAAGCGGATATGACTTGACCATAAATCCAAATGAAGCCCGTTCAGATTCGGGTTCGCCAGGAATTCAAAGCGCAAACGTAACGGTTATGGTTGTGTCGACCTCGACAGGCTGTCCAGCTAGTGAGGTGGGTTCGTAGCGCCAGTCTTTCACGGCGTCCATGGCTGGCTTGGCCACGCGGAAACCACTGAAAATATCTGGCATTTACGCGCCGATCGCTTCGCGCAGGCTGTTCGCCAGGGAATCGGTCCACCGTCGCACGTCATCTTCATGCTCGGCTTCGACCATCACCCGCGCCAGCGGCTCGGTACCTGAATACCGCAGCACCACCCGCCCGGATTTTCCCAGCGCATTTTCGGCCGCAACCAGTTCCCGCGAAACCGCCGGCAACGTGTCGAGCGGAGGTTTGGACTTTACCTTCACGTTCACGATCTTCTGAGGAAAAACCTTCAAGTCCGCAAGCAGTTCGTCCAGCGGCCCCGCCAGCGCAACGATCGACGCCATCTTGACCGCCGTCAACATTCCGTCACCGGTGGTGGCATCATCGAGAAACAAAATATGCCCGGATTGCTCCCCGCCCAGATTCGCGCCGATGCGCTGCATTTCTTCCAGCACATAACGGTCGCCCACCGCGGTGCGCTCCAGCTTCAGTCCCGATTTCTCCAGCGCGCGCTCCAGGCCCAGGTTCGCCATCGTGGTCCCGACAATCACGTCGCCCTTCAGCGTACCGGCCGATTTCATGTACCGGCCCGCGACCAGCAGCACTCCATCGCCATCGACCAGCCGCCCCGAAGTGCTGGCGAAAATCGCGCGATCCGCATCTCCATCAAACGCGACTCCCATCGCCGCGCCACTTTCGGCCACGCGCTTCTGCATCGCTTCGGGGTGCAGCGAACCGCACCCGGCGTTGATGTTTCGCCCGTCGGGGATGTTGCCAATCGCGATGACTTCCGCCCCCAAAGCTCGAAACAATCGCGGAGCCAGCGCGCTCGACGCGCCGTTGGCGCAATCCATCACGATTTTCATGCCAGCCAGGTTCGCGGCAGGCAGAACGGCCGCCCGCAATCCATCGAGGTAATCGTCGTCGATCTTTTCGTTGTCGCGCAGCTGCATGGCGCTTCGCTTTTCGGCCGGTTCATTCGAGGAAAGTATAAAACGTTCGATTTCCGCTTCCACCGCGTCTGGAAACTTTGTGCCGGCCGCGGAAATCAGCTTCACGCCGTTGTCGTGATAAGGATTGTGCGACGCCGAAATCACCACGCCCGCGTCGAAACCTTCGCGGCTCACCAGCCAAGCGACTCCTGGCGTAGTGACTACGCCGGCAGAAAGCGGTGCGACTCCGGCCGCCGCCAACCCACGCGCGATCCGCTCCGCAATATGCGGCCCCGATTCCCGCGTGTCGCGCCCAATTAGCACGCGAGCCTGTGCTCCCGGCGTCCGTCGCTGCGAACTCACGTATTCGCCCAGCGCCATTCCCACGCGATCAAGCGTGGCGTCGTCCAACGGAAATTCGCCGGGTAACCCCCGGATACCGTCCGTTCCAAAAAGTTGTTTGGCCATCAGTTGTTTGTCAGTGGCAGTCAGCGTTCAATTCGTTTTGTCGCGAATATCCATTCACATAATTCTATCATTCTTGCCAGCGCCAACTGTTTCAACGGCGTTCTGCTTTCTTCGCTGGTCGCGCAGCCCGCAACAGGCCGGAACGTGGTCAAACAACCAGTGTATGCCGGAGCACAGCCGTGTAGGACCAACGCGGCCTGTGTTATCGTACCGCCATGCCACTCGAGGAAGCCAAGCTCGTTTCCACCAGCTCGACCAGCGGAAGAATCATCGCGGCCGGAATCGTCATCGCCTTCTGCTATTGGGCTGCGTCCGTGCTCGTCACCCTACTGGTTGCCGTCCTGCTGGCCTACTTCCTCGACCCGGTCGTCACCTTTATGGAGGAGTGGCACATCCCGCGCGCGCTCGGTTCGCTTCTAGTCGTGCTCTTCACCATCGCCGTCATGCTTTTGCTCACCGTGTTCTTGATCGAACGTGCTGATCAATTCGGCGCCGACTGGCCGCAGTATCGAGAACCCCTGCACAAAATAGCTTCAACCGTGCAGCAGAAGATGTCGACCTTCGAGGAGCATGTTTCCGAAATTGGCCCCTCGCAGGTTCCAGTTCCCGGCCAAACCATCGTAACCGTCGAGCCGCACCCCATTCGCGCCGCGGTCATCGCCCGGCTCAGCTCGGTCTACGAAATAATCCTGGCCGCCACCTTCGTTCCGTTTCTACTTTTCTTTATGCTTGCGGCCAAACGTCAGGTCTGGCACGCCACGATGCAATTATTCCCTTCTACCCGCCGCACTGAGGTCAAAGAAACCCTGACCGACGTCACGCAAGTGCTGCGCAGCTACGTCATCGGAACCGCGCTGGTCGGCTTGGTGCTGGTCATCTCCAGTTGGATATTGTTCTGGGTCATGGGATTGGAATTTCCGTTTTTGCTCGGCCTTGTCTCTGGCCTCGCCAATCTCATCCCCTACCTCGGCGTCGTGCTTTCCTGGATTCCGCCGATGCTGATCGGCCTGAAGCAATTTCACACCGCCGGCCCGTTCATCGGAATTTTCGGAGCCCTCACCGTTCTCCATCTCGTCACCGCGAACCTTCTGATTCCGGCTCTGGTCGGTTGGCGTGTTCGCCTCAACGCTCTCGCATTGACCGTCTCAATTCTGTTCTGGGGCTGGCTGTGGGGTGGCGCAGGTTTGATCCTGGCGGTTCCCATCACCGCCGTCATCAAAGTAATCTGCGATCACAACGAGGACCTGCAACCGGTGGGCCGCTGGCTCAGCGCCTAAAACCGCTCCAGCCATCGTCTCGCAACGAAGCAACAATGCTTTTCAATTCGTTTAAGTTCTCCGCGTCCTGAAATAATCGAATCGCCGCAATTCCTGCCGCGCCGGCTTGAAAACATTCGCGCGCATTCCGCAATCCAATTCCGCCAATCGCCAGCACCGGAATTTTCACCGTCGCGCACACTTGAGCCAGTTCCGCGATCCCCACGGGTTCGCCGAAAGCCCGCTTCGACGGCGTATCGAAGACCGGACCAAAAATCAGGTAACTAGCTCCCGCAATTTCCACTTCGCGCGCCTCGCTCAGCGTATGGCACGACGCACCAATCAGGAATTCTTTAGGCGCATTTCCACCGCGGCACCAGCGCACCACCTCGCGTATCGGTGCGGACTCGCGGCCCAAATGCACGCCCGCCGCGCCCGCCGCCACGGCCACGTCCAGCCGATCGTTAACAATTAATTTCGCGGTATCTGTCGCGCGAACGATTTCCCGCACGAGCGCCAAAATTTTCTGCGGCGGCAAATCCCTTTCGCGCACCTGCACCCAATCGACCCCCGCGCCAATCGTTCCGCGGATTTTCCCGACCAGCCGCCAGTCGGTTTCATCCTCGCGCGTCGTCAGGATTTTTCGATCGGTGACATAACAAAGAATTGGCGCACCGCTACGCCTCGTGGGCAGCCCAGAAATTGGATGGTCAGGAGCGGGTAACAACGATCGGGGTCCGTCTGCGGAAAGCTTCCAGAGCGAACATGATGTTCATGACTCCCAGTCCGGAAATCATTCCGCGCAAATACGAATTTTTCAGCAATAAGGCCAGCGACGGATACTGGTACAGAAAATAATTCACGTCCCAATAGTCCGACCACGGCAACAGAATAAGCGTGACCCCTAATTCAAACCACAAGAGCAGCAATACCACGCGCAGAATCCGATTCGTCATCTAGTTTTTAATTATCGGGGATTATTGCAGGAGTGGCAACTGCCGATCCGCGTCGCCCTGGGGTCGCCACAGCAGCGAGTCATTACTGTTTCTGTAGTGTCGCGATTCGGTCGGCCACGTCGCGATAATCGATATTCGCGGCGTACACCTGGCGGAAACTGTTCAGCGCTTCGTCCGATTCTCCCGCCGATTCCAGCGCCAATCCCAAGTCATATTGCAGCGCCAATACCGATTCTTCTTCCAGGTCCGGCGTCGCCAACGCTCGTTTGTACCAGAGCGAAGCGACCATCGGCTCGCCTTTATCCATGAACGACAGCCCTAGCATGGTGGAGCAATTCATTTCGTAGCGGAATGGCTTACCCTTCTGTATCGCTTTCGCTACTTTTTGGAATTCGCCGATCGCTTCATCCAGCAATCCCATTTCGCGATACGCGATTCCCAGGTTGTAGTGAGTCTCGAGGTCTTCGTCCTCGTCGCTCATTTCTCCCAGTTCGCTGCGGAATTCCTGGAAGACTTCCGCCAATTCGTTCATGTGCTCGACCGAGTCCGCAGGACCCGCGGCCTCGACTGGTTGCGGCACGCGCGCCGTGCTCATGGGCGGTGCGGGAATCGAAGCCGCTGGCGGTACCGCGACCGACGAAGCCTTAGGCGCCGGTACGGTCTCGGCAAACACTTCCTGCAACTGCGAGTGAATCTTGTCGGGCTGCGACGCTGGTGCGGATTGATTCGAGCTGGCCTGCACGCTCTCCACCGGGGGCGCTTCCAAATCATCGAATTCCGCCGCGAGATCACTCAGGAACTCGTCGGTCGTCTTGGCTTCGCCGTTTCGCTGCGTGTGTGCCGGCTCCGGCGTCAGTTCGATTTCCAATTCAGCTTGCGGCGCTTCCACCATTTCCGGCGCCGGTTCATTCAGGAATTCCATCAGCGACGCCGGGAGCGCGTCTGCATTGACGGGCATCTCGGCTGGCGCTTCCACGATTTCAAAGGGCGCTTCCGCTTCAGGCTCCACCACGGGATCGAGTGCCGCTTCCGGGACCGGTTCCGTCAGTGGTTGCAAAACTTCCGCGGCGGGTTCGGCCGCCAAAACGTCCTCGTTCAGATCGGTCTGCGCCAAATTCGAGTCAATCTCGAAAGCCTTTACGCCCGTCGAATGATCCGACTCTTCGTCGACGATTTCCACGTCGGAGCCAAGCTCCGCTACCGCTTCGTTCGCCGCGCGCCGGATTTCCGCGATGGTTTCGTCTTCAGGAATTGCGGACACTGGCTGCGCCGCAGCGGTTTGCGTTTCGGGCTCGACAATCGGATCTAACTCCAACGGCGCGATGAGTTCCTGTGCCGCTGCGTGCGCGGGCTGTTCGTCTTGCGCTTCGCTGGAAACTGCCGCCCACTCATCGGAAAGATCCAGTTCACCGGATTCCGCCGGAGATTCTGGTTGGGAGATATGTGCCGCGCTGGCGATGACCGCATCCAACGGAATTTCCTGGGGCTCGTGCGAGACGGCGTCCAAATCGACCAGCGGAATTTCAAATTCGAGTGGCGCGGCCGCGTGGACCGGACTTGCGCTCACCGCTGCCGGAGCCGGAGCGATTTCAAACGGCGGTGGTTCGGCCGGTGGTGGTGCGGCGGGCGGCGCAGTCGTCGAAGCTGCCGCCTCATGCGGTGCCGGCACTCCCACTTGGGGGTTTGCTTCGTGCGACCAGGTGCCCGGAGCCGCTGCGGGTGCCACGGCCGGCGCTCCCGGTGTTGGCGACACCATCGCCGGCGCTGCGGGCAATTCACTCTCGCTGATCCCCGCGACCTTCGAATATCTTCGGCGCAGTTCTCCAAAACGGTCGGCGTTTACATGATCGTTGCGCTCGCGATGAATCTGTTCGAGCTGCGCCGCCAGTTCCGCTGTCCGGCGATCGTTGCCAGCGCCCAGATGAAGATCCAGCAGCCGTTCCAGGGTAGGCGTATGCCGCGGCGCGCGTTGCAGCACATTTTCGAGCAGGTGCGTCGCTTTCTGCGTCAGACCGTAACTCGAGAACAGATCGACGTCGGTCAATGCCTGGGCGATATAGCGCTGTGTATCTTCGTCCACCGTCTCTTCGACGATAGTCGGAGCCACCACCGGGGTCAGATTTACCGTCGCGTCGTCCGCCGGTTCCGGCACGGCCACTGGCTCGCTCACGATCGGCGCCGCCGGAGCAGCTTCCGTAATCGCACTCACCGCCACCGGTGCGCCACCGCTGCGTGCCCGAAGCTGATTCAGCCGCTCAACCAGCCGCTCGTCATTCTTATTTCGATCGACGAGTTCCACGAGCAATTCTTCGGCTCGCGGATAATTTTCCTGTGCCACGTAGGCGTCCGATAGCTGGCCCAGTGCAGCGTTCAGCCGAAAAGGCTCGCTGGCATGCCGGCAGAAATCAACCAGCAGTTCGAGCGGCTCAGTTTGGCCCGGCATTCTCTCGCACAGCGTCGACAACGACTTCACGAAACTGTCTTGCGCTCCCGCCTCCACCATCGGCGTGCGCAGTTCCTTCAGCAACGGCAGGGCGCTTGCCGCCTCGCCGCCTTCGATCATCGCTTCCGACACGCCGTACAGCAGCGTGAAGTGCTCCACTCCGCGCGCCAGTTGCTGCCGCGCTCGTTCCGCCGCCTGCTGGCTGTGCCCCGCGCGCAGCTCGTAATCCACCAGGAGTTCGGTTACGTCCCCGCCCGTTTGCGCCTCAGGATGATGGCCCAACGTCGCGATGGCGTCGTCAATTCGATTGGCCGCCGCCAGAGTCTTGCCTTTCAGCAGAACTGCTTCCGAATTCTTGGGATCCACTTCGATCGCGCGATCGACCAGTTTCTCTGCTTCGTCCGTCTCGCCACGCTCATAGAGCCGCTGCGCATATCCCAGGTAGGTCTGCGCCGCTTCCTGCTTTTGGCCCATCATGCTGTAAAGCTCGGCCAATCGCAGCTGCACCCGCTGGTTTTCGGGCTCGACTTCCAGCAGGCGATGCAGCACTTCGACGGCTTTCTGGGAGTGGTTCGCTTTCAGGTGGGCTTCGGCGATCTGCAGGAACAGGGGCCGCGCTTCGCTTAGTACGCCCTGCTGCACATAAAGGTCCGCTAGCCTTTCGAGCGGCGCCAGTTCGTTCGGCGCCAGCTTCGCAATCTTCTTGTAGATCGCGATCGCCTTGCTGTTGAACCCATCATTTAGATATACGTGCGCCAGGCGCTCGAAGTATTCCACTGCCTGCGGCATGTCCGACTGGCGAGCGAACAGATCGCCCACCGTCATCAGGGTGGCCTGGTCCTTGGGATCGTTGCGGAGGATGAGCTGATATTCGCCGATAGCCTGGGCCACTTTGCCCTGGTTCAGGAATTTCAGCGCATTTTCCAGCGCTTTGCTTTTGTTGAACGCCATGGATGATGTTCTTCTGCTCGTCCCCAGATGCCCGGGCAGGTGTGCACAGCCGCAGCGGCGGCTTAGACATGAAGGTTAGCACGCACGAAAAACAAGGGGCAACGCAGCGAACGAGGGGTGGTGCCAAAGGCGATAACAGTGCCTGATACGCGCCGGAAACCTTGGGGTCCAGCCGGATGGTTGGGCCAGCCCCCCCAAAGTAAGCTATTCGGTGTAAAACATCAGCAGAATCCCCAGGACGATCATTAACGCGGGCCAGACCTTCTTAAAGACTCCCTGCCACCCGCCCTCGATTTCGGAGATTCCTTTGGTCAGGGCCACGCCTCCGCCGACGATGGCGAACCCGAGGTGTTCGGACTTGATGTGCTCCATGACTTCCATGTGATGTGCGCCATGCATACCCGCGGAGTGATGGTGGAAAAGCAGCATGATCGCGCCCACCATGCCAAGGACCGGAAAGGCCCAGGCGCTCCACAGACTCTTCAATTTGCCTCGCGCCCGCTGCAATTCGACGGCTCCCAGGAACAACAAAATCAGCGCGAATACTTTATGCTGCAGGTCTTCGGGGTTATTTCGTACGGCGAACCACAGTGTCTGCGGTCCCATCGGCCAAATCTCAGTATCGCTGAACAGCGCGAGGTACACGCCGGCCAGCAGGAAGCAGGACGGCCAGACATAACGCACTCCAGGCCAGCGCTTGGCCACGCGGTCTTGGATCAGCAGAAAGAAACCTGCAACGATCACCAAAAAACCGGCCAGGTGATGGTTGAATTCGCTCTCTCGTTTGTCGGCTAGATGCTTGGCCTGCTGTGCCGGCGTTTCTTCCATCGATATTGACCCGTGGCTCATGTCCATGCCCGGCATGTCCTGCATTTCTGGACTACTCTGTGGAGTATTTTGTTGTGCAGCTAGGAAGGGGTTGAAACTTAGAAATAGGGCCAAAATAAAAAATAATACTGCCACTGAATTCAGTTTTCGCTTACGAGCCTCTTGCGACAAATCTCTGCACCTCTCCATTTTAGAATTAGAGCGGATTGCCGATGTTTGGATTTCTGGAATTTCTTAGGAAGAGCCGCTCGCGTCGCGTCGATCACCAAACATCGATCGCTGACATCATGCAGTCTAATACCCGAAAAGACTATCACAAGAAGTACCACCCGAAACGCGATTGGTGTCGCTAGCCGCTTAGCGCTTCGTCGGTCGGCGTCAGGGGCAGAGCACTCTGCGTCGCGCCGAATGCCCAGCAATTGGATTGGCGCACCGGCGCGTAAGAAAATCGGTGCAGCGGAGTCGGCCCATGCACCCGCAGCGCTTCCAGGTGCTCGGGCGTGCCGTAGCCCTTATGTTGCGCCAGACCGTACTGCGGAAACTCCCGGTCGAATTCCTGCATCCGGCGGTCGCGTTCGGTTTTCGCCAGGATGGAAGCCGCCGCGATCGAAACCGACCGCGCATCGCCGTGTACCAGTGCTTTCTGTTCGATCGGCAAATCGATCTCGATGGCGTCGAGCAGCAAATAATCGGGTAGGGGATTGAGCTGTGAAACCGCCGCGAGCATGGCCTGGCGGCTGGCTTGGTAGATATTCCACGCATCGATTCGCGTGGAATCGATTTCGGCCGTGGCCCAGGCCAACGCATGTTCGCAAATGCGCTTGGCTAGTTCTTCGCGCCGGTCTGAGCAGAGTTTCTTGGAATCGTCCAGCCCCACGATGCGGCGTCGCGGATTCAGGATTACTGCCGCAGCAACCACCGGGCCAAAGAGTGAGCCGCGTCCGGCTTCATCCAATCCGGCAATGCGTAACCAGCCGCACTGGCGCGCTTCACGTTCGTATCGCGAGGAACAAAGTCTTCCCATCGGCTGAGAATTTTAGCACACGGCACGGAAGAGAATCTTTGCGTCGACGTGTATCTTTCTCAATCTGTGGATTTCGAATCAGCAGCTCTGTCGCGCGGTCCGAACTAGTCAGCGGTTCACGGAATTAGCCAGGAAAATAAAAAAGCCCGCTTCGATTTCTCGAAGCGGGCCGATCTTCTTTAAATTTCGTTCGCGTTATTCCGCTTTCGCCGCTGCTGCAGCCTTCTTCTCGGCGGCCAGCTCGGGACGCTCAGCACGCTTCACGCGAGCAGCTTTACCGGTGAGCTTGCGCAAGTAGTTCAGCTTCGCGCGGCGTACGCGGCCGGCCTGCACGATCACGATCGAGCTGATCATCGGTGAATGCACCGGAAAAATGCGCTCGACGCCAATTCCAAAGCTCACCCGGCGGACGGTGAAGGATTCGCCCAGCAATTCGCCGCGGCGGCTCATCACGATGCCTTCAAACGGCTGGATGCGCTCTTTGTCGCCCTCGCCTTCCTTCAAACGCACGTTAATTTTCACCGTGTCGCCCGGACGGAAGTTCGGATGATCCTTGCGGAGCTGCGACTGTTGCGCCTTATGCACGATCGGATTCATGACTATTATTTCCCTGCAGACCCGCTCAGGTGGGGCCAGCTAGCAACGCACAATCCCCAATTATAGCGCAATTTCGGAGCGTAAGGTCATTTATTTTGGTGTTCAACTGGCGAGCGGGCCGAACCACGTGCCCTTCGCAGGATGCACACTCCGTGTCAGAATCAGGCCAGTGATCATCGCCCGAAACCGCGCCGTAATCGCAATTCTCTGCGGCTTAGTTGCATCGATTGCGCTGTACCTCGTGTCAGACTCCGCTACCACGCACTTACCGCGGAGTATTACGAACCTCGCGCTTTCGGCGCAGTCGCCGGGTTGGCTGACTTCGATCGTTGCTTTTGGCACTCGCGGCGGCCCGGCATGGCCGAACGGGCAGATTGGAGTTTTGATTCTGACGAACGCAGTTGTTTACGCCGCGCTGCTCTTCGGCATTCTCCAGGTGCTCGCCAGCAGAAAAGCAGATTGACGGGCATTTCGCCTTGAGATGAATTCAATCTCAGTCGTGCCTTCAGCCATTTGCAAACTTCAAGTTCACAGCAGGTCTGGTCGGTTCCGCCGAGTTTTTTCCATTGCTTTTTTCTCGCGCCACTTGCGAATCTCTTCGTGGTTTCCGCCGAGTAGAACTTCCGGAACGTCCCAACCTCGGAACGAAGGTGGCCGCGTGTAATGCGGGTAATCGAGAATCCCACGGCTCGTCGCACGCGAAGCCGAGGTCAGCGCCGGGGAATCGAAACTCTTCGCGGGTTCGCTGAACGATTCGTTCACGATCGAGTCCTCGTTACCCAGTGCTCCGGGAATAAGCCGCGTTACGGCATCGAGGATCATCGCGGCGGCGAGTTCTCCGCCCGACAGCACGAAGTCACCGATCGAGATCTCATCCGTTGCCAAGTGTTCGGCGACGCGTTCGTCTACACCTTCGTAACGCCCGCAGATCAGTACGACGCGGTCGACCTTCGCGAAACGCCGCGCGGTTTCCTGGCGGAACATCGTGCCGGATGCGGAGAGCAAAACAACCGCGGCACGCTCGGAGGGGATTGCAGATGATCCAGCGCCATCAGCGCACGAGAAGAGGGATTCCACCGCGGCGAACAGCGGCTCCGGTTTCATTACCATGCCCTCGCCGCCCCCGAAAGGGCGGTCGTCGACCGTGCGATGACGATCGTGCGTGAAGGCGCGCAAATCGTGAACGTGAGTTTCGATCAGATTCGCTTCGCGTGCGCGGCGCACGATGCCGTAATCCAACGGGCCGGTGAAGAACTCCGGGAATATGGTGATGAGATCGAAGCGCATTGGGATTTATCGTACCGCACTACGCGCAGGGTTGGTTCCTTGTAGAATCACTTGGCGTTTACGTCGAGCAAACCTTCGGGAAGGATTGCTTCGATGCGGCGCGCGACGAGGTCGACCTTCACGCAAATGTCCTGCGCCAGCGGAATCAGGATCTCGTTCTCTTTCGCGGTTCCCACGCGCCCGTCATCGAGTGCGACGACCAGCAAGGGAGTACCTAGAACATTCTCACCATTGATCTCGACGTCGCGCACTACACCAACCTTTGCCCCGGTGTTCTCCACTACTTCGCAGCCAACCAGGTCGCTGATGTAGTAGCTGCCGTCGGGTAGCTTCGCGCGCTCAGCCAGCGGGATGCGTACTTCGAAACCGACCAGCTTCTTGGCGCCGTCGACGGAGTTGCTCGTCGCGAAATGGAAGATGGCCTGGCCGCCGTGACTGTGCGAAAGCCAGCAGCGGCGCACTTCGACTGCTCGTGGAGCGGCGCCAGCTTTCCACAACGTGACCTTTTTTAATTTGGTGAGGCGTTCCGGAAAGTCGGTGAGGATATCGGCGGCGATTTCACCGCGCACGCCGTGCGGGCGGACGAGGACTGCGACGGTGACGCTTTCATCCCGGTCCGCGTGCGGTTTGGGCGTGATTGCTACTCCAGAATTTCCAGCGTAAAACGCTTCTTGAGTTTCATGCCGGCGGCGCCGAGCAAGGTGCGAATCGACTTCGCCGTGCGGCCCTGACGGCCGATCACTTTTCCCAAGTCGTCCGGGGCGACGCGCAACTCCAGCACGGTGACCTGCTCGCCTTCCACCGCGTTTACGATTACCTGTTCCGGATGATCGACCAGCGCTTTCGCGATTTCTTCGACCAGTTCCTTCATTAGGCCCCCTCAGCGACGAAAAAAAGACTCACCATGAAATTTCGCATGAACACGAAATGCGGACAATACAGTCTTTGCTGGGCTGGGAGAGTTAAGACGCGTCAGACAGGTTTGCGGTTACTGCGCAAAAAACTGCGGACGGTGTCGCTGGGCTGGGCGCCTTTGCCGATCCAATAGTCCACACGGTCGCGCTTCAGATCGATCAACGCCGGAGTCTTGAGCGGGTCGTAGGTCCCGACAATCTCGACGAAGCGGCCGTTCCGCGGACGAGTTTTCTCGGTGACAATCACGCGATAAAACGGGCGCTTCTTTTTGCCAATTCTGGCCAAACGAATCGTTAACAAAGCTTCAATCCTCCTGAATCTATTCCGCCGTTAGCAGAGCCCCTAAGTATATCGAAACCGGGCCCATTCACCAACGCCTTTCCTGCGGCCCTAAAAGGCCCGCCTAAGAGCCCTTCAGGCCGGCGAATTTGCCTAAGCCACGCATCTTGGTTTTGGCCATGGCGCCGTATTGCTTCATCATTTTCTTCATGTCCTGGTATTGCTTCAGGACCTGGTTCACTTCCTGGACCGAGGTGCCACTTCCCAGGGCAATGCGCTTGCGGCGCTTGCCATCGATCAGGTTGTGATTTTCGCGTTCCTTGGCGGTCATGGAATTGATGATGGCTTCGACCGAGCCGAGGCGCTTTTCGTCGATTTCGGGATTCTTGGGGAGATTGGCGAAGGGGCCGACCTTGGGCAGCATGCCCATGATCTGCTCGATGGAGCCCATCTTCTTGATCTGGCGCAGTTGGTCGCGAAAATCTTCCAGGGTGAAATCGTCTTCGCGCAGCTTGCGTTCCAGCTCGCGCGCCTGCTTCAGGTCGACGGTTTTTTCGACGCGCTCGATCAGGCCGAGCACGTCGCCCATGCCGAGGATGCGCGACACCACGCGCTCCGGCAGAAACGGCTCGAGCGCATCGTATTTTTCGCCGACGCCGACGAATTTCACGGGCGCGCCGGTGACTTTGCGAATCGAGAGAGCTGCGCCGCCGCGGGCGTCGCCATCCATCTTGGTAAGGACTACGCCGGTGATGCCGAGGCGTTTGTGAAATTCTCCAGCGGAGCGAACCGCGTCCTGACCGATCATGGCATCCGCCACGAAAAGCAGTTCGGAAGGGTTGAGTTCTTTTTTCAGGTCGGCGAGTTCTTTCATCAACTCGTCATCGATGTGCAGGCGGCCGGCAGTGTCGACCAGGACCACGTCGCAGGCGGACATTTTCGCTTCGCGAATGGCGCCGCGGACGATTTCGAGCGGCTTGTCGGTGCCGGTGCCCGGCCAGATGGGAGTGCCGGTGGCTTTGGCGACTTGCGCGAGCTGCTCGCGGGCCGCGGGACGGTAGACGTCGGTTGAGACGACCAGCGGACGGTGACCATGCTCGCCGAGCCACTTGCCCATTTTTCCGGTAGAAGTGGTTTTACCGGACCCTTGCAGGCCGACAATCATCCAGACCGAAGGCGGCTTGGAGGAATATTGCGGCTTGGCTTCCTTGCCGAGGAGTTCGCCGAGTTCGTCGCGGACGATTTTTACGACTTGCTGGTCGGGAGAAAGTTGCAGCAGAACTTCGGAGCCGACGGCTTTGGCGCGCACGTGCGCGACGAATTCATCGGCGACGCCGACGTTGACGTCACCCTCGAGCAGGGCTTCGCGAATTTCGGCGAGGCCGGCGTCGAGATGCTCTTCGCTGAGCTTGCCCTGGCCGCGAAGATTTTTGAAGGCGCGTTGCAGTTTGTCGGTGAGTGTTTCAAACATTATTTTTTGGGTAGCCCTATCGGTCTTTTTATCGGTCTGGGGGGAAGTGCAAATGCGTTTCCCGCGATCGATGCGAATTTCGGAAGAGCCGCGATGGTGCTGCGACGCAAATTTCATTGTAGGGGACGCGAGAAGGGGGGTCAACGCGTGAGGGGCTGGGGGTTTCTGGATTGGTCGCGTTTGCGCGGCGCCGCGACGCGGTGTGCGACGGGATTGAGATGCGTGAAATTTGCGGACCCTCTCCCCAATGCGAGATGTATGAACGAGATGCCGAATTTAAGAAGTATCCGAAGAACTGGCACGTACGAGACAAAATTCGTCAGCAGTTACAGGTTTTCCGCGATAAAGGATTACTCGAATTCCTCGGCAGCGGCACCTACCGATTGACCTAAAGACTTGAGAATGAGGGTTACGGAAACACGAATAATTCCGAACAACTCTATTTCGGGATACCGGTGATGGTGGTGGCGAGTTCGGCGTAGCGGCAGAGGGCGTTGGCTAGTTGCATTTGGCGGGGGGTTCTGCATTCGGGTTCCATTAGTTTGGGGCTGCCAACGACGATGACGGTGGACATGGCGCGGGAGGTGGCGACGTTGAGGCGATTGAGGCTGTAGAGGAATTCCATTCCGCGGGGGGCGTCTTCGGGGGAGGAGGTGGTGAGCGAGTAGATGACGACGGGGGCTTCCTGGCCCTGGAATTTGTCGACGGTGCCGATGCGGAGGCCGGGCAGCCTGGCGGACAAGTCGGCGACCTGGGCGTTGTACGGTGCGACGATCAGAATGTCTTTCTCGCGCTGGAGTGGGCGCCAATTTCCCTGCGAGTAAGACCATTGCACTTTGGGCTGCAGCAGACTCGCGACAATCTGTTCGATAGCCGCGAGTTCTTCGGGCGAGGAATTGCGATTGCCTTCGTGAGCCAGCGGAACAAACCATAAACCAGCGCCGTCGAGCCAGGGATGTCCAGTCAGGACGCGGTCGCGAGTCAGCGCCTGCGGATTCAGTTTGCCTTCGTAGAACAGCTCGGAGGTAAAGGAACAGATTTTCGGATGCAGCCTCCAGGTTTCCGGAAGAAAGAAACCCACATCGCTGGCGATGGTTTTTCCCTGGCCCAAGAGATGGCCTAACGCGGATTTTTCGGCGCCATCGGGATGCGAGCCTTGAATCGGGCGATCCAGTTGCTGCGGGTCTCCGAGTAGAACCAAATTTTTGGCGGACTGCGAAACGGCGATGGTATCGGCCAAAGACATTTGACCGGCTTCGTCAACGAACAACACGTCGACAGATTCAAACGCCGCTGCGCAAGACCACAGCCAGGAGGTGCCACCGACGACATCGACCTGGCCGTCGCGCAGGGCGTCGAAAGCTTCGTCGTTACTTTTGGCGGTGGCGATGCCGTCTTCGGATTCGCCTTCGTTTTCGCGATGCATACAGCGAATTTCTTCCGAAGCACTGCGAATGCATTTCAAGAGATTGCGAATAACTTTGTGACCGGTGGCGGTGACGCCGATTTTCTTTCCCTTTTTCACCAGGTCGCAAATCATGCGCGCGCCGGTGCGCGTCTTGCCCGACCCTGGAGGTCCTTGAATCGCGAAAGTCGAATGGTCGAGAGCCAAAACGATGCGGCTGGCCGCCGCGTCCGGCGTTTCCGACGCGCTCTGGTCGAGTTTTTCTTTTTTGAGCAGCCGCGGAGGCCGGCCCAGCAACAAATCGCGGGCAGACTGAAGCGGGCCAGGCGACTGCAGGCCATTCGCCGCGACCCATTCGCCCAAACGAAACAGCGCGCCGGCGTGTTCCTTGGTCTCGTAGACTCGAGGCCGAACGTGAACCGCGTCCGGATGGTCGGCGACGCTGGCTTTTGTTTTCTTGACCTCAACGGTGCGCGCGACGATATCGATCGACTCGACCGTGCCGAATTTTTTGTCGCGGCAGTAAAGTTCGGCTTCTGCGCGCGCGTCCGTTTCCTGGTTGGCGAAGGCGTAGAGGTCGACGGGAATTTTGCGTTCGATGCGCAGAGTCTTGACCCACTGCAGCTGGGCGAGGCCGGCCCGTTCCTCGAGTAAATCTTCGTCATCCAGGTCGGCCAGGCGAAATCTTTCCCAGAACGTGGCTTTGTTCTCGCGGCGATGCCAATCGAGGAGTTGGGCAAGCAACCAGCGGGCTTTCTGCGCTTCCGTGCGTTCAGTTTCGTCCGCCGGAATATCGGCGGTCAACTTTTCGACTAAGGCCGCGATTTTCTTTTGTCTTTCGTCGAGTTCGTCGGAGGGAGCGTCGTCGCGGTCCACGAATCGCGGGATTTCGACTCCCTGGTTTATTTGGTCGAGGCGTTGCGCTTCGAGCCAATCGCGCATCGCGAGAGTCGAAAAGCAGTCTCCGCGGTTGTAGCCCTCCATGGCGGCGCGGATGCCTTCGGGGATTAGCGGGATTTCGCGGCCGAGTTCGAGGCGGTGTTCGATGAAGCGCATGGCCAGGCGCGATTCGGCGGGTGGAATTTTGCGTTCGAAGGAGTACAACGCTTCGAGTTTCTTGAGGGAATATTCCTCGACGCCGGCGCGGAGGGCTTGTTTGAAAATCTGGTGGAGGTCGACGAGGACCCCGGCGCGCAGGACGCGGTCGAGTTCGTCTTCGCGGGTGGCGTACATCCCCATCAGGCGCTTCAGGGCACCCGGTTCGTAGGAACCGAAATGATAGACGTGCATCGCCGGGCTGATTTCTCTTTGGTGCGTGATGCGGTCGATGAGCCATTCGAAGTTCTTCTTTTCTTCGGCGCGGTGCAGGGCCCACTGCTTCTCGTAAACTGGCGCGCCCGCCGCGTCCCGAGAGGCCAGACCGGTGAGATATTGCAGGCCGTTTTCGCCGACGAAGGGATCACCTTCGAAATCGAGAAAGAGGTCGTGCGGCGTGGGTTCCGGCAACCGGCAAAATCCCATGGCTTCCACGATGGGCAGGATTCGCTCGCTGATCGGAATTTTCTGCTTGCTGCTTTCGACCTGGACGCGGGCCTGTTCGCGAACGCGCTCGAGACCTTCGCGCGAACCCTGCTCTGGCCGCTTTTTGATAGGGATGGGCATGGCGGCGAGGTTGGCTACGGTGGTGATATCCCATTTTTCCAGCTGATTTTCCTGCTGGCGGCGGATGCCGGCGACGAGCGAGAGGTGATCGTCGGTGCGGCGCCGGGTGTCGCACTCGCGAAACCAGCGGCAGACGTCGCAATGCGCGCAGGGCTCCGGGTAGGTGCCGTCGGGCGAACCATTCTTGGTGGCGTTAACGAGCTGACTTTTTACGTAGCGATAGTAGGCGGCGTAATCGTCGATGCGATGGGATTCGCCGGTGAATTCAGATCCGGGGACAACGACCCACATGAACGCCGGGATCGTGCCTTGAGCAACGTTCAGCAGTTCGGAGTAGAACGACAATTGCAGAATTGTAGTTGCCTTGGTTTCACGCGCGAGTTTGCAGTCGTAGGCTTCGTAGGAAAAATTTCCAAGGGCGCTGGGCGCGGAAACTTTGCGCAAGATATCGGGGCGGCCGAAAAACCCGGGAGTGCCCAGGGCGCCCTGGGCGATCACGTCGGCGCCACGTTGCATGGCCGCGCGGGTTTCGTTGAGGAGCGAGGCTTCGCTGCCCAATTTCGGGAGGTTCACAATTTCCAAACCCTGCTTCGCGAGGAATTTCAGGTAGGCGGCTTCGTGCGCGAGGCCCAGTTCCTGGATTACTTTCAAGTCGGGCGAGGCCCAGGCCGGAGCGGTGCGTTGGCCACGCGCCACAGTTAGTTCGAGATTGGTGAGGTGGCGGCAGGCCAGGTGATTGCTGACGTCGGTGGCGGCGAGCCGGATCTGATTGGAAATGAGTTTCATGAGAGGCGAACGCGTCCGAAACTAAATTATAGTTGTGGACGCTCTCGTGGCCAATGGTACTGCTCTTTGTCATCTGGTCAATTATTGAATCTAGTTAATGTGCGATGGAATGACTGGGCGTTGCAGAGAAATATCCGGCTTCGGGTAATGGGGATTTTCAGGGACGAGATTGCGAGTTGACGTAGAATCGAGCGCAATTGTGGCAAGAAAAGGAGTGGTGAGCTGATGCGGACTTCGATTTTGAGCGGCATGCTGATGGTTTTGATTTGTGGTGGCGCGAGGAACGCGGGGGCGCAGGTTGGTGCGGCGGCACGGACTTCTACACGAACTTCGGGNNGCACAGACTTCTACACAAACTTCGGCGCAGGCGGATTTGGCGGCGCGGCGGAAGGCATTGAACGATTTACTGGCGAAGAGGTGGGAATACACGCTGCGGAGCAGCCCGCTCTTTGCGTCGTTCCTGGGGGACAAGCGGTGGAACGACCAGTTGGACGAATTTTCGCAGAAGTTTATCGATGACGACCTGGCGCAGACGAAGAAGGATCTGGCGCGGTTTGAAGCGATCGACACGG
>PMHK01000112.1:0-192 GCA_003156635.1 Acidobacteriota bacterium
GAATTCATTTCTTGTTTTTCTCTGTGCCTCGGTGACTCTGTGGCGGATTCTTTCGCAACTCGTGCGCGCGCTCGAATTCCGCGGCCAGTTCTCGCGAGTCCAGATTTTCGCGGATGTGCGCCAGCCGTTGTTCCAACTTCTGCAGCGCGTCGCTGAGGTTCTTGCGATTAGTGATGGCAATATCGCGCCACA
>PMHK01000112.1:227-38749 GCA_003156635.1 Acidobacteriota bacterium
CGATCATGATCGACGGGATCGACGACCGCGATTTTGGCGCCCATCTTTTCCACGCAGTGGATAAATTCTCCGCAAAGTCCAGCGTGAACGTTTTGGCGGGGAAGCGGTGTAAAGAACCAGGCCGCGCCTTCGAAAAGATCGGCATCGGCAAATTCGACACCGGCATTTTCCTTGCCCGCCATGGGATGCCCGGCGAGGAATCTCTGACCGGCATTTCGTCCGAACGATTTTGTGGCGCGCTGAACAATTTCCGCCTTGGTGCTGCCGACATCGGTTACAAGCGTCTTGGCGAGCGAGGCAGGACCTAGCCGTGCGATCAGATCGAGGATGGGGATCACGGGCGTTGCCAGCACGACCAGATCGCTGCCGCGCACGGCGTCGGCGGGATGGGTGGTTCCGGCTTCGATGGCGCCGCATTCCTGGGCTCGTTCCAAAACTGGAGCGCGGTCGCACCCGATGATTCGTCCGGCGAGACGGCGTTTCTTGAGGGCGAGGCCGAGCGAGCCTCCGATCAAGCCGGTTCCGATGATGGTGACCTGTTTGAACGCCATGATCTACTTGCCTTCTCATCTCGAGCGGAGCGAGGGATTTCCAGTTTGCCGGCTGTAGCTGCGAACCTTAGGGCGTTTCGATGGCTCGAAGCTCGCAGCCGAGCCATTCCTTCCTCGTGCGCCGCGGAAGAAGTCTACGCGATCTCGCGTCCCACTGCAGGCGCGATCATGCGGAGCTCGTCCATCAATTTGGCAAATTGTTCCGGATAGAGCGACTGCGCGCCATCGGAGAGCGCTTTGTCCGGCTGATGATGAACCTCGATGAGCATAGCGTCGGCGCCAGCGGCTACAGACGCGCGCGCCATCGGCGCCACTTTGTCGCGACGCCCAGTGCCGTGCGAGGGATCGGCGGTCATGGGCAGATGCGAGAGTTTGTGAATGATTGGGATCGCGGAAATGTCCATGGTGTTGCGGGTGTAAGTTTCAAAAGTACGAATGCCGCGCTCACAGAGAATGAGCTCGTAGTTGCCGCCCGCGAGCACGTATTCAGCGGAGCACAGGAGTTCTTCGAAGGTGGCGGCGATGCCGCGTTTGAGCAGTACGGGCTTACGAACCTTGCCAAGTTCGCGCAGCAGGTTGAAGTTCTGCATGTTGCGCGCGCCCACTTGCAGCACATCCACGTAGCGCACCATCAGCTCAATCTGCGACGGGTCCATCACTTCGCTCACCACCAGCAGTCCATGGTTATCAGCTGCGGCGCGCATCATTTTCAACCCCGCTTCGCCGAGCCCCTGAAACGAGTACGGTGACGAGCGCGGCTTAAACGCGCCTCCACGGAGTAGTTTCGCGCCGGCCGCCGCTACGCGCCCGGCCACTTCCTCGATCTGTGGCGCGGATTCCACCGCGCAGGGTCCGGCACCGACAACCACTTGCGTGCCGCCGATGGTCACGCCCTTGCCCAGCTCGATGATCGAGCCTTCGGGACGCATGGTGCGCGAAGCCAGCTTGAATGGATTCGCGATGGGAATAATTTCATCCACGCCCGGCGCGGCTCGTAGCGCTTCCACTTCGCTGCGGCGGCCGTCGCTCTTGCCCACCACCCCAATCACGGTGCGCTCCTCCCCTTCGCTGAGATGAGGCTGAAAGCCGCACTCCCGGATGCGTTCCACTACGTGTTCGATTTGACCCTTCGTCGCATTTGCTGCCATTTTGATAAGCATTAGGCGCCCCCCGCCGTATGAGTTTCTTTTTTCACCGCGTTATTTGCCGCTGTTTCCGCTGATTTGTAAGAACCCAGAATGCGCAAGTCGACCGCGAAATCTTCCAGCTGCTCCAGGGCCGCGATGGTTGCCGCGCCGCCGGCCGCACCCTGCAGGTCGAGATAAAAACGGTACTCCCACGGCTTCCCTCGCATCGGCCGGCTCTCAATCTTCATCAGATTCAGGTTGCGTCGCGCAAACGGCGCGAGCGCTTGTTGCAAAGCTCCGGCTGTGTGTGGAAGTTGAAAGACCAGCGAAATCTTGTCAGCGTCGGAGGGTATTTCGTTGGACGCCGACAGCAAAAAGAAACGGGTGTAATTCTCGCGATCGTCTTCCAGGTGGTCCTGCAGGATCGCCCCGCCATATAATTCCGCGGCATGCGCGCTGGCGATCGCCGCGCGACGCGTGTCCCCTGCGCGCATGATTTCGCGCACGCTCCCCGCGGTGTCTTCCGTGACGATTCGTTTCAATCGCGGATTAGCGATAAAAAATTGCTCGCACTGCGCGAGGCCCACCGGATGCGACTCTACCGAGGTGAGCCCAGCGAGATTTGCGGATGGCAGAGCAATCAGATTGTGCACAATCGGAATCACCACTTCCCCGATGATGTGCAGACCGCTTTCCACCAGCAGATCGAACGAACGGTGCACCGATCCAGCCAGGCTGTTCTCCATCGGCGCCAACACATAATCCGCAGAGCCATCCTGAATGGCGGAAAAAGTCGCGTCGAACGATCCGCGCGGCACCAGAACGATTTCGGGCCCCAGCAGCTTCAGCGCAGCTTCTTCGCTGAACGCTCCTCGTTCGCCCTGAAACGCAATGCGCGCCCCCGGTTTCACCCTCATGCCGACACCGCCTTGCGCGGCTTCGGCTGCGCGCTCTTCCGCCCGACGGCTGTCGCCGCAATCTCCGCGCTGCCCAATCCGTGCTGGACCTGAATGCGGATCGATTCGTCGAGGATCCGCTGGTAAATCGTCTCCACCGCGGCCGTATCGAGCGGGCCAGGATTGAGCTGGGTCATGCGCTCAAGGATTTCGCGCTCGCGCGCCGGGACGCGCAGCGCCTGGCCGCTCTCGCCCTTCAGCCGCCCCACCTCCAGCGCAAAACCCGCGCGCACGTTCAGCAAGTGCAGCAGCGTGGTATCGATGGCGTCGATTTTGGCCCGCCAATCCCCGATTTTCATGGCGCTCATTTGTTCCTCCGGTGCCGCTAACCGCCCAAAAACAAAAATGGCCGCGTACTCTTTCGAGTTCGCGGCCGGCTTAAGAAGACTTTTGCGGTTTTTAGCTATGCTTTGATGCTTTTCCCGCGCACGTCTCGCCGGCCCGCTTTCCCCAATAGAGGAAGCGGTAAGTAAAAGCGAAACGGTAATAAAAATTCTGGCTCACGGGTCTAATGTTCCCGGGCACCGATTACCTGCCCGAAAACTCACTATACGAAACTCGCAGGCGGGCGTCAAGTGCTACGTCAAACCGGCTTAATAACTCTGGCTTATAGTTTCGTAAAGACTTACAAATTTGACTTATAGTGCTCCAGACGGCTTACTACCTAGGAGAGACTCGAAATGCAAAGTGACGCCATCAAGAAGGGTGTATCGCGCGCTCCGGCCCGCGCCATGCTGAAGGCCACCGGCCTGACCGACGCCGATCTGGCGCGCCCGCTGGTCGCCGTCGCCAACACCTGGACCGAAGTGACGCCCTGCAATTTTCATCTGCGAAAACTAGCCGAACATGTCAAGGCCGGCATTCGCGCCGCCGGCGGCACGCCCATCGAGTTCGACACCATCACCATATCCGACGGCATCACCATGGGCACCGAAGGCATGAAAGCCTCGCTGATTTCGCGCGAAGTGATCGCCGATTCCATCGAACTTTTTGTCCGCGCGCACGCCTTCGACGCCGTGGTCGCGATTTGCGGATGCGATAAAACCATTCCTGGCACGGTTATGGCCCTGGCGCGGCTGAACATCCCTTCCCTGTCCCTCTATGGCGGCTCGATTCAGGCCGGCACCTTCGAAGGCCGGGCGGTCACGATTCAAGACGTGTTCGAAGCCGTCGGCGCCTGCGCCGCCGGAAAAATGACCGAGAAGCAATTGGGCGAACTGGAAGATCGTGCCTGTCCCGGAGCCGGCGCCTGCGGCGGCCAATACACCGCCAACACCATGGCCACCGCGATTACTTTCCTGGGAATTTCGCCGATGGGCGCAAATGAAGTTCCGGCGACCGACCCGAGCAAAGAAAAAACCGCCTACGATTGCGGCAAGCGCGTCATGCAGCTGCTGCAAGACGATATTCGCCCCAGCCAGATCATCACCCGCGAATCGCTGCACAACGCGATCGCCTCGGTGGCCGCGACCGGCGGCTCGACCAATGCAGTTTTGCATTTGCTGGCGATTGCCAGTGACGCGGGGGTAGCGCTCGACCTGAAAGATTTCGACGAAATTTCCGCCAAGACTCCGATCCTTGCTGATTTGAAGCCCGGCGGCCGTTTTACCGCCCCCGACATGTATCGCGCCGGGGGCATGCGCGTGCTCGGCCAGCGTCTGCAGCAGGCTGGCCTACTGAAAGATGGCATCACCGCTTCGGGACGGAAACTCTTCGCTGAAATCAGCGACGTCGCGGAAACCGCTGGTCAGGAGGTGATGCGCCCGCTGGCTTCGCCCATGAAACCCCATGGCGGTCTGGCCATCCTCCACGGCTCAATCGCGCCAGAAGGCTGCGTCGTAAAACTTTCCGGCCACGAACGCGTTTTGCACACCGGTCCCGCGCGCGTGTTCGATTCCGAAGAAACCTGCTTCGCCGCGGTACAAAAACGCGAAATCAAATCCGGCGATGTCGTCGTGATTCGCTACGAAGGCCCCAAGGGCGGGCCTGGAATGCGCGAAATGCTCGCGGTGACTGGCGCGCTAGTCGGCCAAGGCTTGGATTCCTCAATCGCGTTGATCACCGATGGCCGTTTCAGCGGCGCGACCCATGGCTTAATGGTCGGCCATGTAGCGCCCGAAGCCGCCAATGGCGGACCCATCGCGCTGCTCCGTGACGGCGACATCATCACACTCGACGTAAAAGCACGGCGGCTCGACGTGCAAGGCGACATCGAAAGCCGGCGCGCGCAATGGAAACCGCCGGCGCCGCATTACAAAACCGGCGTGATGGCCAAATACGCGAAGCTGGTGTCCTCGGCCTCGCAAGGCGCGGTTACCAGCGCCGTTTAGAAATTCGCAGCAAGAAAATCGCGGTTCGCATCGCGACTACAAGGGAGAAACAAGATGGCGAAAATGTTCTGGGCTAGCGACACGAATCCCCGCGCACTGGAAGGCAAGCGCGTAGCGGTTCTCGGCTATGGCAGTCAGGGCCGCGCGCACGCGCTCAATTTGCGCGACAGCAAAATTAATACCGTCGTCGGCCTGCGCCGTGGCGGTCCTTCCTGGAAGCAAGCCGAGCAAGACGGCTGGGCGCTGGTCGGCCCTTCCGAGGCCACGGAAGGCGCGGACGTAATCGTGATGCTCGCCCCGGACATGGCGCAGCCCGCGCTCTACATCAACGAAGTGGTCCCGAACCTGAAAGACGGCGCCATGATTCTTTTTTCGCACGGATTCAACATTCACTACGGGCAGATCACGCCGTCGAAGACCGTCGACGTGACCATGATCGCGCCCAAGGGCCCCGGCGCCTTGGTGCGCCGTACCTATGAAGATGGCCGCGGCGTTCCCTGCCTGCTGGCTATTCATCAAGATGCTTCGGGCCACGCCTTCGATCGTACGCTCGCCTACGCGCACGCGATCGGCGGAACGCGCGCCGGCGTGATTCAAACCACGTTCAAGGAAGAAACCGAGACCGATCTTTTCGGCGAGCAAGCCGTGCTCTGCGGCGGCGCGCGCGAATTGATTCAAGCTGGATGGGAAACGCTGGTCAACGCCGGCTACCAGCCCGAAGCCGCGTACTTCGAATGTCTGCACGAACTGAAACTCATCGTCGACCTGATTTACGAAGGCGGAATCGCCAAGATGCACCAATTCATCAGCGAAACCGCGAAATATGGAGACATCACCCGCGGCTCGCGCGTGATTGATGCCCACGTACGCGAAAGCATGAAGAAAATTCTGGAAGAAATTCAATCCGGCGCATTCGCCAAGGAATGGATTCTCGAAAATCAGGCTGGCCGCCCGCAATATTCCAAGCTGCTCGACAAGGATCGCAATCACCCCATCGAGAAAGTCGGCGAGGAATTGCGCGCGCAGATGTCCTGGCTGAAGCCGGAAGCCACCGCCGCCCGAGGTGCGAAATGAAAGGCGCTCAATTTCTGGTCAAGGCCCTCGAGCGCGAGGGCGTCGAGGTGATTTTCGGCTATCCCGGCGGCGCGATTATGCCGGTCTACGACGCGCTGATCGATTCGAAGATCCGCCACATTCTGGTGCGCCACGAACAGGCCGCGGCGCTTGCCGCCGACGGTTACGCGCGCGCGTCGGGAAAAGTCGGCGTGTGCATGGCCACTTCCGGTCCCGGTGCGACCAATCTCGTCACCGGAATCGCCAACGCCTACATGGATTCCGTGCCAGTCGTCGCGATCACCGGACAAGTCGCGACGAATTTGATGGGCACCGACGCGTTTCAGGAAGTCGACATCTTCGGGATCACGCTGCCGGTCGTAAAGCACAGCTTTTTGGTGCGCACCGCCGCTGAGCTGCCGGAAATTGTGCACGAAGCCTTTCGCATCGCGCGCTCGGGTCGCCCGGGCCCTGTCCTCATCGATCTGCCTAAGGACATCGCGAACACCGTCGCCGGTTACGAATTCGACGCCAACGGAAAGGGCGAAGTCACTGCTGCGCCTAGCAACGAATCGATTGCGTACGCGCTCGAACTGCTACGCAAGAGCGAACGCCCGGTTGCCTATGTAGGCGGCGGCGTGGGCATGGCCAACGCGCTGGCCGAACTGAAAACTTTCATCGAAACCACCAGCATTCCGTTTGTCGCCACGTTGAAAGGCCTCGGCTCGATTTCCACCAAGCACGAACTCGCATTGGGCATGATGGGCATGCACGGCATGAAAGCCGCGAATCACGCCGTGCAGGAAAGTGATTTGCTGATTTGCATCGGCGCGCGCTTTGACGATCGCGCCACCGGCCGCCTGAACGGTTTTGCGCCGCACGCCAAAGTAATCCATTTGGATGTCGATGCTGCGGAAATCGGAAAATTGCGGCACGCCGAAGCTCCAGTCGCGGGCAATCTGCGCGACAGCCTGAAGGCGCTCGCCTGCCAACTCAATATCGAACCGTGGCGCCGAAAGTGTCTCGCCATGAAAGAAGCCACCCAATGGGATTACGACGCGCCCGGATCACAGGTCTACGCGCCGGATTTTCTGCGGCGCCTGTCTGAACGCGCCGGAGAAAATTGCATCGTGGCCTGCGACGTGGGCCAGCACCAGATGTGGGTCGCGCAGCATTTTCATTTCACCAATCCGGCGCAGCACCTGACCAGCGGCGGACTTGGCACCATGGGCTTCGGTTTGCCGGCCGCGATTGGCGCGCAATTCGCATTCCCAGATGCCACCGTGATCAATGTTTCGGGTGACGGCTCGATCATGATGAACCTGCAGGAATTCGCCACGCTGCGGCGCTACGAATTGCCGGTGAAAGTCGTGCTGTTCGATAATTCCGCCCTCGGCATGGTCCGCCAGTGGCAGGAATTGTTTCACGACCGCCGCTATAGCGAAGTCGATCTCTCCGACAATCCCGATTTCGCGCTGGTCGCGCAATCCATGGGCTTGACCTCCTTCCGCGTGGATCGCCGCCAGGATGTGGATGGCGCAATCGATCAGCTGCTCGCCGCGCGCGGTCCGGTTCTGGCGCATGTGATCATTCATCAGGAAGCGAACGTCTGGCCCATCGTCGGGCCGGGCAAATCGAATTCGGAAATGATGGACGAGGTCACGCTGTGAACACCTTGAAACTGCGTATGCGCGTGAGACATTCCGAAGGCGCGCTGGTGCGCGTGCTGAGCGTAACGCGTCGCCGGCGCTTCGATTTACTGCACGTTTCCGCCGACGCCACGCCGGATGGCGCGTTCCTTGAAGTGCAGATGACCGTACAGGCGGAACGCGCCGGACATACGTTGCTCTCGCAGCTGGCCAAGCTCGAAGACGTTTCCGAAGTGGAAATCCTCGAACCTGCCGAAACCGAACGCGACGCCCAGGTCGCCAGCCTCGGAGCCTGACGAATTTCGCGCGTTTGCATTAGACTAGACGCGTGCCTTTCCTGAAAATTCCAATTCCGTTCTCTCGCGTAGCCGTTATCGGCACCGGCTTGATCGGCGGATCGTTCGCGCTGGCCCTTCGAAAACATTTCCCCGAGATCACAATAATCGGTTTCGACCGGCCTGAAGCGGCTCAGCGGGCGCTGGCCCGCGGCGCAGTGCAGGAGATCGCGAGCGATGTGACCAGCACCGTGCGCGACGCGGATCTGGTTTATATCGCGCTGCCCATCGCCGGAATTCTGGAAGTCCTTCCCACGATTGCTGTTGTGGCCAAACCCGAAGCGCTCGTTACCGACGCTGGAGGCACCAAGGCGGTAGTTAGCCGCGAAGCTACGAAGCATTTCAGCAGCGGTGCGCGCTTTCTCGGCGGGCATCCCATCGCCGGAAAAGAAATTTCCGGGGTCGAGAACGCCGACGAGAACTTATTTTGGGGCTCGCGATATGCATTGATCGGAAACGAGAGCGATGCCGACCCGCGCATCACCGCCTTCGCCGCTATTCTCACCACCATCGGGGCCACGCCCGTTTGGTGCGACGCGGAAACGCACGATTGGGCCGTGGGCGTCGCGTCGCATTTACCGCAATTGCTGGCGGTCGCGCTGGCCAGCGTAGTTCGTGACGAAACCGACGAAACCGGTTTGCCGCTCGCGCTTGCGGGTCCGGGGCTTCGCGACATGTTGCGCCTGGCCGGCAGCCCCTACGGTCTGTGGCGCGACATTGCCCACACCAATTCCGGAAACATTTCCCGCGCGCTCGACCGTCTGACCCAGGCGGTGGAACACCTGCGCACGAATCTGACCTCGAAAGAATTAGAAAAGGAATTTTCCGCGGCCAACGAGGTCTACCGAAGTTTGCCGAAACGAGAGTGAGCGCCAAGGCCCAGGTTTACGGTTGCCGGTTCTCCACCGCCACCAACCGCTTGTCGCGAACCTGAAATTCCTTCCCCCGCCACAGAACCTGCCGGGGGAAAAAACTCGTCACCCAAACCACGAAAGCAAAAGCGTCGCGCAGCAGAAGCAGTTCCATCTTGTTCCGCAGATTGGCGTCTTTCATTCCGGCCACACCGATCTTCCAGGCCGAAATGCGGCGCAAAATAATGTACGCGGCCAACACCCCGACCGCCCAGCCGATCGACGGAGCGCAAATCGCCGCCAGGATCGCCAGCGGCAGGCCTTGGGTAAAAATCAAACCCAAATGTCCAGCGGGACGCGAAAATCGAATGCTCAGATTCCAACGCAGCTGATGGTGGAACGCATCCCGCATGGTCTGACGCGGATACACAATCGCGACGGGATGCGGAATTAACGCAACCCGATGACCTTTCGTCGCGATGCGATTGCCCAGCTCGTAATCGTCTGAAAAATAATCCACCATGGATTCAAAGCCGCCGATTTCGGCTAACACCGTTTTCCGCACCGCCATGGTCGCGCCCAACATGAAATTCACTTCGCTGAAGAGCCACGCGCTCAACACGCCCGCGGCAAAATCCGTGCTGTTCCCGATGGCCTCCAGATCCGCAGCGAGCGAATTATCCGTCAGCCCGCGATACAGGCACGTGACCCCTCCCACTCTTGCATCCTGAAACGGCGCCACGACCTCGCGCAGATAATCGACATCCACGCGCACATCGCTGTCGCTCACGATCAGGGTTTCGTGTTTCGCTTCGCGCGCCATGCGGCAAAGCTTGTTGACCTTGTCGCTAACCCCGAGTGGCTCGGATCCGATCAGCAGGCGAATCGCACGATCCGGAAAATCCTGAATAATCTTGTGGATGACGGTTACCGCGGGATCAGCTTCATCGCTGACGCAAAATAAGATTTCGTATTCCGGATAATCCTGCGCGCAGAAACTCGCGTAATTCTCATAGGTTTCGCGGTCGAGGCCGTAAATCGGTTTAACAATGCTTACCGGAGGAGTAAAGGAAGGCGACTCGGGCAGATCACCACGCCGTCCAAAGAACCGTCCTGCAGCGAAAATCGAAACGAGGTAATAAGCGAGTGGCCCAAAACCCAGTGCAAACAACGCATAGCGAACCGCTCCGACGGCCATCGAACCGCTAGCCTCGGGTCCAGGGCACCGCATCCGCCGCTGCAAAATTCATCAAACCCGCTCCGTTGTGCTTGGCGGAGTGGTTCCCACGACCAAAACTCCGGCACAGATTATCAAGATTCCGATCCAGCGCGTCGGGCTCACAAACTCACTCAGAAAATAGTGTCCGAGCAAAGCCACGATGGCGTAGGACAACGAGGAAGCAGGCTGAACGAAGCTGAAGTCCGCCCAGGAAAGCACCAGGGTGTACGCGGCAAAGAAAGTAGCCAGGAGAATAATGCCGATCCATACCGTCTCGGAACTGAACGCCTGCAGGAAAAAATGAAACAGGTCAGCGGGACTTTTCAGGCCGGCCGTCTCCAGGCGCCGCATCCCTTTTCCCAGGAATGCGTCGCCCAGCGGCCCGAACGTAACCATAACCAGCAACAGAACGAAGGTCTTGAGGTGCAGGCCTTCGGACGATTTCATGCGCCTTGCGATTCGCCTGCCTGTGGCATCGGCGGGACTTGGACCATCGCCTTTTTCTGTACGCCCTTTTTCGCAACTTTAATGCGATCGTGGCGCAGTTTCATGAACGAAACCGCCTCATGGTACAGGCGCTTGCGTTCGTGCGCATCCCACAGCGCGTCGCGCACGATTCTCCAGGCCACGCGCGGCCGGAAGTAATAATCGTCGTAGAAGCGATTCACGGAATCGACCATGTATTCGCGCGACAGTCCGGGATATTGCAAATGCGGAAGCTGGTGGCCCAGATCGTCGGTAATAGCTTCGCCCGCCAGGAACCCTTCCTTCATGCCCTGGTCGTACAGCGCGGTTCCGGGGTAAGCGTGAGCCATGGAAACCTGAATCGTCTCGCAATCGAGTTCCCGCGCGTATTCCATGGTCTTCTCGATGGTTTCTTTGGTCTCGCCGGGCAATCCGATAATGAAGTCGCCGTGCACCCGGATGCCGACTTTTTTGCAATTCTGAACAAAGGTGCGGCCCATCTCGACCGTCGCGCCCTTCTTGATGTTCTTCAGAATTTGCGGGTCGCCGGATTCGAAGCCCACGATCAGCAAACGCGCGCCGCCATCGGCCATGGCTTTCAAAGTTTCGTAATCGCCGTGCACCCGCGCGGTACACGACCACTGAAACCCTACTGGCTTGAATTCCTTGCACAACGCGATGACTCGATCCTTGCGGATGTTGAACGTGTCGTCATCGAAGAAAAACTCTTTGGCCTGCGGAAACATTTTATGCGCCTGCTTGAATTCACGCGCCACATTTTCCACCGAACGCACGCGCCAGGCGTGGCCCGAAAGAGTTTGCGGCCACAGGCAGAACGTGCAGAGCGCCGGGCAGCCGCGCGCGGTGTAGAACGAAACGTAAGGATTCAGCAGGAACGGCACATTGTAATTTTCGATGGTCAGGTTCTTTTGGTAGACGTCGGTGGCATACGGCAAGGCATCCAGCTCCGCCGTTTGCAGCATCGCGCGCGGTGGGTTGTGCACCACCTTCCCGTCCTGAATGTAGCTGCAGCTCAAGATTTCGGCGAGCGGCTTGCCCTGCGCGTATTCCACTACCGAGTGATCGAACTCGCCGCGCACCACGAAATCAATGTCCGGGCTGGCCAGCAGACTTTCCGCCGGCTTGATCTGCACCTGGGGTCCGACGAAAGCGATTTTGATGCCGGGCTTCTTTTCTTTCATCGCCCGGGCCATTTTCAAGTCGCTGTAGAATCCGACCGTGGAGGTGAACAGCACCACGAACTCATAATCTTGCGCAATTTGAACTACGTCCGCGGGGCTGCGGTGCTCCGGGGGAGCATCGAGCAGGCGGCTGCCTTCCAGCATTCCGGCAGGGTAAGTCAGCCAGACGGGGTACCAATAGGATTCGATCTCGCGGGTTGCGGGCCAACGAGATCCGGCTCCGCCGTCGAACTTCTCAAAGCTCGGCGGATTCAAGAACAAAGTCTTCATTACTGATGCCATTTAACGATTCCCCCTCAGAACTTCCAAGAATTGCGTTGTGGAAACACACACTTACCAAGCATCCATTTTACTCCAGTTCGCTATTCGGCCCAAGCCATGCTTTTGGGCCTCCGGTTGCTACTGGAACACCTTCGCGAGCTGCCCGGTGGCCTGCAACAACGTCAATTGGCCTTGTTGACGCGCGAAATCGGCGTCGAGAAAGGCCACCCATTTGTCGTTCTCGTCCAGCCGCGCGTTTTCGATGTCGCGCAGGTTCGCCCTTCCCTCATCGAATTTCGCTTGCAGCAATTGCAGCGATTCCTGGGACAGCTTTAGGTCCAGCCGGGCCACTTCCCGGGTCGCATCCAGTTCACGTACGTTGCGCTGCTTCTGCAGCAAGTCGAGCCGTACTTGCTGGCGCTTGTTTCCCAACGCCAACTCCGAAGCGCTTAGCTCGCTTTTTGCCAGCGCCACCGTCGCCCGCGTTTTCGAAGAAAAGATCGGAATGGTCAGCTGAATTCCGACGCTGCCGTTGTTCCGCTCGAACTTTTTGTAAAAATCGAGATAGTTGTTGGACTTGCTCAGCACCGAAAACTGACCCAGCACGCTAAGCGTCGGGAAATATCCCAATTTCGCCCCGTGTAAAATGTGTTGCCGCGCCAGCCGGTCGTTTTCCGCTTCCTGAATGTCGCGGTCGCTATGCATGCCCCAATCCAATATCTGCGCTTCCTGCAAATCGGTCTCGAAGCCCGGGTCTTCCGGCTGCACCTCGATCGCTTCGCCATCAGGCAGCCCGGTAATATTACGCAACTGCTGCGTTAGCGCTTCATCGCGCCCTTCGAGCTTGATAATCCTCTCTTGGATGCGCGCCGCGGTCAGTTGGCTTCGCGTCACTTCGATGGAAAGTTCCTGATTGGCCTGCACCCGTTCCTGGGTGACGCTTAAAATCTTTTCCGAGCTGGCTTGTTCCCCGCGCAGCAGCTCCAGCGAGTGGCGCACCTTGGCCAGTTCCAAATAGGCCGAAGCAGTTCGCACGATCACGTCGTCCCGCGTGCGATCCACTTCCAGTTTCATGGTTTTGGCGTGCTCTTCCGCGGCCTGCTGCTGTGCCTTCAACGCCGGATTGAAAATGGCCTGATCGTAATTCATTTGAAATACGGCCGGAGGCGATCCGCCCAGTGACGGAAAACCCGAAGTGTAAGCAGCGCCCGAACCGGTATAGATGTTCGGCAGGAACGCGGCACGGTCCAGCGACGTTTGATTCAGCGCCACGGTGTATTGCACCCGAGCCAGCACCAGATCGCGGCTGTTCTGCAAGGCCAGAGTCACCGCGTGACGCATGGTCAACTTGCCATTGTCCACTGGCTGAGCCGGAGCAACCTGGGCGCGGACCGAACCAACAGCGCCCAGCAGGACCAGCGCCGAAGCCAAAAACGGCACGACCTTCCGGATTTTTTTCGTTTTAGCCTTACTCATAACGCAGCGATTCCGTGGGATGCAGTTTCGCCGCACGGTTGGCCGGCAAATAACCGAACAGCAATCCCGTCGAGCAGGATACCAAAAACGCCAGCACCACCGAGACCGCCGAGATCGGAATGTGTATTCCCGCCGCCGCCGGGATCAGCCGCAGCACGATATTCAGAATTATAGGCACGGCCACTCCGATGGCGATTCCGGCCAGCGCCCCGGTGCCGCTGATCAATAGCGCTTCGGTCAAAAACTGATACAGGATCGCGTTACGCGGCGCGCCAATCGCCTTACGAATGCCGATCTCGCGGGTGCGCTCGGTCACCGTCACCAGCATGATGTTCATGATCCCGATGCCGCTGATGGTCAGCGCGATCATGGCCACCACGATCAGCAGCACCGTCAGCGCCAGCGAAATTTTCTTCGACGCATCCAGCAGCGAACTCAAATTCTGAATCTGATATTCGGCGCTCGGGCGATGCCGGCTTTTCAAAAGCTCCGTAACTTGGGTGGTCAATCCCGGTACGTCTTCCGCCCGCGTGGCCTGCACGTAGAACGTCCGCAAATAATCTTCGCCCGTGTAGTATTGAATCAGCCCAATCGGCACAATCAGGGAATTCTCCGAAATTTCCGTCAGCCCAAACGTCGCCGTTCTTTCCCGGAACACGCCGATCACCGTGAAGCGCAGATCGCCCACCTGCATTTCTTTCCCAATCGGGCTCTCGTTCGGAAACGCCAGCTTCGCCAGATTTTCAGTCAGCAGGCAGACTTTGCTGCGGGTGATCATGTCGTCCTGGTCGAAATAGCGCCCTTGCAGCACCAGCAGCCTGCGAATTTCCTGAAATCCTTCCGTTACTCCGACCAGCTTCACCGGCTTGGTCACGCCGTTCACCACCACGGTCATATCCAAATCGTGAGTTCCGGCCGCCACCGCCACGTTCGGCAGTTGCTCTCTGGCCGCCTGCATGTCCGCCATGGTGATCTGGTCCGCCAGGGCCGCGTGCTGGTTCTCGCTGGTGTGAACTAGCTCGCCGTAAATCAAATTCGAACCAACACCTTCGATCAGGCTCGTAATGTAGATCCGCCCGGCCAGTGCCACCGTCACCACCAGCACGATGCAGGCGCTGCCGATAATCACGCCCAGCATGGTCAGCATGGCGCGCACTTTGTTGGCGCGCAGCGCTTGCAGCGCCAGACTCCACGTCTCGCCCCACAGCAGGGGTGTATTTTTCGGGATTCCCAGCAGCGTGCTCACGGAGGAATTGGATGCGGGGCCCTGCGGTGGAGATACCGGAGGATTTTTTACCGGCATAATCGTCCGCTCAATGCGCGCCCTTCTCCAGATTTTCCAGGCGCGACTTGGCTTCCTTGTTGCCCGGATCCAATTGCAGAGCCGCGCGATACTGTTCGCCGGCCTCGGACCGTTTTCCCTGCGCTTCGTACAAACGGCCCAGCCATTCGCGCGCTGAGGCGTGCGCCGGCCAATCGCTGCGGTCCGGCGTGCTGGCCAGGTAGGCTTTCAGATTCTTTTCAGCCTCGGCGAGATTGTTGTTCGCCAGCACCAGCGCTACTCCGCGAACGTACGCCAGCCGCGGATCGGTCGGGCTCACTTGCGCGGCGGCCTGAATCGCGCTCTGCATTTCGGCCGGTTTGTTCTGTTTCTGAAAGAAAGCGATGACTTCAAAATACGGATCGATCTTGGTCGGTTTGGCGGCCAGCACGTCCCGGTATTCCTTCTCGGCCAGATCCATTTTCTTGGAATTTTCGATGTCGTAGAGCGCGCGCGCCAGATGGCCCTCGACCGGATCGACGGCCGCAATCGCATCCACTTGCTTCGCCGCTTCGTCCTTGTTCCCGCCGACCACCCACGGAGCCTGAATCAAATATTCTTCCAGATCTCGCCGCGCCGCCAAGTTCGAAGGATTCAGCTGCACCGCCATTTCAAATTCCTTTTTCACTTTTCGCGCGTCGGAAAAGCTGCGATCGCGATCCGCTTTCCCGCCATAAATCCGCCCCAGCCATTGGTGATACACCGAATTCTTGGCGTCCAGCGCCACTGATTTCTCGCCGGCGGTCACCGCGTTGTCGTAGTCGCGAATTTCGTAATAGCTGCGGCCCAGCCAGTAATACGCTTCCGCGCTGTTGGAATTTTGGCTGATTGCCGCTTGCAGCGTGCCAATCGCACCCGAGTAGTTGCCGGAATTAAACTGGCGCTGCGCCGTTTGGATCTGTGCTGTGGCATCAGGAGCCGGTTGCGCCGCAGCCCGCGCGAGCGTCGCTGCGGCAGAGCTTCCGCCCATAACCGGCACGGCGATCAGGCTGGCCGTCATCCAAACTCCAGTTCGCATTCTTGCCAGCGCTGCCACCCGGACCCTCATTTGGCCTCCGATGTTCGTACGATCATCCCGTCTTGCAGTACGCTTTCCGTTCGAATCACTACTTGGTCGTCAGCGGCGAGACCAGACAACAGCTCATATTTTTCCGCACTTGCGATTCCGATGGTGATGTTCTTGCGCGAAACGATCCCATCTTTTACTAGGTACGCAAAATGCTGGCCGTTTTCCAGATTCACCGCGCCTCGCGGGATTACCAGCACCCCATGCAATTCGTGTACTAGGATGCGCACCGCCACGTTGATGTTGGGCAGCAGCTCCAACTTATCGTTGTCGATTGAGCAAATCACTTCACCCACGCTGCGCGAGCCCCGCGGCACCACCTGCTTCGGCACTTGCTCGATTTTTCCGGTCCACACCCGGCCCGGCATCGCGTCCCAAGTCACCTGCACCACTTGATTCGCCGCCAACGCTCCCAAGTCTGGCTCGTCAACGAACGCTCGAACCCGCACTTGTCGCAGATCGGCCATTTCCGCCAAAATATCGCCGACCTTCACGAAGTCGTTCTTGCGCACCGGCAGCGAATACAGCGTTCCGTCCGTGGCCGCAACCACCGTCGCGGAATTTACTTTTTGTTCCAACGCGGTCACTTGATCCTGCGCTTGTTTGACGCGCAGCCCGGCACTTTCCACCGTCACCGTGCTGCGTTGTCCCAGTGCCGCTTTTTTCTGTTGCAGCGTCTGTAAATTCGCCCGTGCGGTAGCCAGCGCGGCGGCATTCTGCGCGACCTCATCCTGCGTGGCTGCTTGCTTGGCTAGTAACCCCTGCAGAGCCTGCTGGCTCCGTTCCAGATTCGCCACCTGTGTCTGCGCATTGGCCAAATCACCCTGGAGTTGCGCTACTTCGTCGGGGGGCCCGCCGGTACGTCCATTCTGCAGGTCTGTTTTCGCGGCGAGCAGGTTCGCGCGCGCTTGCGAAAGCTGTGCGCGAATATCCGCGTCATCGAGCACCAGGATGACTTGCCCGCGATGCACCGCCTGTCCTTCGGTCGCTTTCACCTCCGTGACAAACGTCGCAAACTCGGCGCGGGCCGTCATCGGCGCCACCGGCTCAACTTTTCCATTGCTGGTAATGGCGGAGGTCAGGTCTTCGCGGGTGACGGCGGCCACCTGCACCCGTGGCCCGTGGCCGCGACCCGTCAACAGCAGGGCCAGCACGATCACCAGGGCAATCGCAATAATCGCGATAATCCATTTTCTTTTGCTGTTTTCTGCCATGTAAGCCGCGGTTGTGTGCTGGCTGGCTTCTCCCGAATTCGCAAAATTGTAGCAGACCCTTTGAAAACTTGGCTACGCAATCGCCGCTCCCCGCCAGAATCCCGCTCTGTATCAGATGCTCTGGCCGCGTATCCGGAAGCCATCCGACGGATCACGCTGCATCAAAAGTTACCGCTACCATTCCCTCATTTGCGCGTCTAACAGCGCATCGCGTTTCTTCGTTGCGGGAGAGCGCGTCGCCGGGTGCGATGCTAGAATCTCTACGTCCATGAGCGCCGATTCCCTCATCCACGTCCACGACCTCAGCAAGCATTTTCGGAGTTTCAAGCGGCGCGAGGGCCTGTGGGGCTCGGTCCAGAACCTGTTCGTCCGCGAATACCGCACGGTGGCCGCCGTCGACCGCATCAGCTTTGCAATAGAACGAGGCGAAATGGTGGGCTACATCGGTCCCAACGGCGCCGGAAAATCCACCAGCATCAAGATGCTCACTGGCATTCTGGTCCCGACCAGCGGCGAGATTCGCGTCAACGGCTTCGTGCCCTTCCGCGAGCGCCGCCGCTACGTTAAAACCATCGGCGCGGTTTTTGGTCAGCGTACCCAGCTGTGGTGGGACATCGCCGTCATCGAATCGTTCAAGCTGTTGCGGCGCATCTACGAGGTCTCCCAACGCGATTTCGATGCCCGCATGGAACACTTCGATTCCATCCTGAACATTCGCGATTACCTGCACACTCCGGTGCGCAAGCTTTCGCTTGGTGAACGCATGCGCTGCGACATCGCCGCCGCGCTGCTGCACAATCCTCCGCTGCTTTTTCTCGACGAGCCGACCATCGGTCTCGACGTAGTCGCCAAGGATCAGATCCGCCATTTTCTGCGCGCCATTAATCGCGAATTTCACACCACGGTTCTGCTCACCACCCACGACCTCGACGACATCGAGGAGCTTTGCCGCCGCATCATGATCATCGACCGCGGAAAAGTTCTCTACGACGGCCAGCTGGCGCAGCTCAAAGAACAACTGTTGCGGACCAAGTACATTAAATTCGCGCTGAAAGATCGCGCTCAGGCGGCTGGCCTCGTGGCTTTTTCCCGCAACGGCTGCGAAGTTGAGCAGCTCGACGACATCACTCATCGCATTCGCTTCGACCGCATCAAGGTCTCCACCTCGGACCTGGTGCGCCAGATTCTGGACTCCGTCGAAGTTCGCGATCTGCTCATCGAAGACGAGCCCATCGAAGAGATCATCAAGCGCATCTACGCCGGTGAAGCCCAAATCGAGATCCCGGTATGAGCAGCGTGTACGACTCGCTCGTACCTTACGCCGAATTTTCCCGCGTCGGCTTCGTCAACATGCTGGCCTTCCGGCTGCGCTATTTCACCGGAATCATCACTTATTTTCTGAACGTCACCGTCTATTACTTCGTGTGGAGCGCTGTCTACAGCTCCGGACAATCCTTCGCCGGGTACAACCTGTCGCAGATGCTCACCTACGTCAGCGTCGGCTGGATTATCCGCTCCTTCTACTGGAACACCATCGATCAGGAAATGGCTTACGAAGTGATCGAAGGCAAGATTGCCATGGACCTGATCAAGCCGGTCTCGATGCAGTGGATGTGGATTTCGCGCGCCATGGGCGAATCCGCTTTCCGCCTGGGACTGCTGACCGTCCCAGTCGCGATCGTGGTGGCGCTGGTGTTTCCGGTGCAAGGCCCCTCGTCGCGCGAGAACTTCGCGTTGTTTCTGGTCAGCGTGCTCGGCAGTTTTTTCTTGATGGGCGCAATCAACTTCATGATCGGCACCTGCGCCATCCCGCTGCAATCCATCCTGGCGCTGATTCGCGCCAAGTTCTGGCTGATCGAACTGCTTTCCGGTTTGCTGATTCCGATGAGTTTTTTCCCGCAGCCCATTCAGCGCGTGCTGGCCTGGCTGCCCTTCGAGCACATTGCCTACACCCCGCTGCAGATTTATCTCGGCAAGCTGGACCACGCCACCGCCCTGCGCACGCTCGGTATTCAATGGTTCTGGGTGGTCGGGCTCCTGGTGCTGGCGCATCTGTGGTGGAGTCGCGCATCCGAAAAAATAACGATTCACGGCGGCTAAGAAACCGAAAATGCCCTCGAACGAACAAATGACCCGGTTTGCTGGCCGCGACGGTGGGCCACCCGCCGAAGAAAACGTTGGCCTGGCCAGAATCCTGGCCGGCGCGAAACGCCACGCGCTGCTTTTCGCCGACTACTTCGCCCAATACGCCAAAGTCCGCGTCAGCTACCGCGGCGATTTTTTCGTCAGCCTCGCTACCAGCTTCGCCGCCACAATTTTCGCCCTGGGATTCGTCATCGTACTGTTCAAAAAAGTCCCGCAAATTGGCGGCTGGCGCTTCGAGGAGGTTTTGTTCCTCTACGGTTTCTCACTGATTCCCTACGGATTCTTCAACATCATCAGCTTGAACCTCTACGAATTTGGGAACAATTACATCATCGAAGGCAAATTCGACCGCGTCCTGCTTCGCCCCGTATCTTCACTCTTTCAGGTCTTGTTTGAAACCTTCCGCATCGAATCCGTTCAGGAAATCGCCACCGGCACATTCTGTATGGTCTATGCTTCGCACCAACTGGGCATTCCGTGGACGCCTGCGCGGTTCGCGATGCTGTTCTTCTTCGGCGCCTGCGCTAGCATCATTTACGTTTCGGTTTTCCTGATGCTCACCACCGTTTCATTCTGGTTTGAAGATCGTATCGGCGTCCACCCCCCGGTCTGGAACATGATGGCCTTCGGCCGCTACCCGCTGACGATCTATAGCCCCGTCGTGCAATTTTTCTTGTGCTGGATCATCCCCTTCGGCCTCGCCTCGTTTTATCCCAGCGTCCGCCTGCTGGGCCGAACCGTCTCGCCGGCTTACGCGCCCATGGTTCCGGTGGTTGCCGCCGTATTTCTCACTGTCGCCATTTCGCTGTGGAACCTCGGCACTCGCCACTATTCTTCCACCGGCTCGTAACTCGATCCACTTCGTGCGCCACCTCTTCGGCGCTTCCCCGAAACAATTCCTCCGCCTTCTGCGTACCAATGGATATAAGTGACCACTATATTCATGCGCCGTCTCTTCTATCTCTTTCTCGCGCTACTGTCCCTGCTTCCGGTTGCGGCCGCGATCATCGGCGCACAACTCAGTTCGGTGATCCTTCACCCCGGCAATCACAATCCGGATCGTCGCCAGCAAACCGCCGAGATGCTCCAGCGAACTGGAGCCACCAAAGAAGACCTGGAAGTGACCGCGCAAGACGGCACGATTCTGCGCGGCTGGAAAATCCGACCGAAAAATCCCAACGGCGATTGGGTCCTGCTCTATCACGGCATTTCCGACAATCGCACCGGCAACCTGGGTCACGCGGAATTTTTGCTCACCAACGGTTACGGCGTGGTCATGATGGATTCCCGCGCCCACGGCCAGAGCGGTGGCGCGATGGCCACGTACGGCTGGAAAGAGCGCGATGACACGCGCCAAATCGTCGACGCCTTGTGCGCGAACGGCAGCGTCCATCATCTATATGCACTGGGTGTTTCGATGGGCGCTGCGATCGCGCTCCAGTCCGCCGCGGTCGAGCCGCGCATCGACGCCGTCGTCGCCGAGGATCCCTTCGAAAGTCTCCGCGAAGTCACCTACGATTATGCCGGGCTCGAATTCAGCCCACTCCTGGGCCAGACGCTGTTCCGTCCCGCATCGATCGCCGCAATGCGCGGCGTTAAAAAAGATGGCGGCTTCGATCCCAACGACGTGTCACCCGAAAAAGCCGTGGCCGCCCGCGCCTTTGCTGTGCTGCTGATCTGCGGCACGGCCGACCACCGCATTCCCTGCCGCCACGCCGAAGCGATCTACCAGGCCGCGATCGGTCCGAAGGAATTGTGGATTGTGCCGGGCGCCGAACACGCCTCCGCCCTCGGCCATGCCCCGCAGAAATACGAAAAGCGAGTCATCGAGTTTTTCGGGAAATATCCGGAAGGAAAACCGCAGGAAACCAAAAACGAAACTAAACCACCCGCATAACGAAAATCACGCGATCGTCGTCATGCGTCCCGCCCTGCGAAAACAGATCCACTTCCTTCAGCACTGATTTCACGATGTCGTGCGCCGGCTGCGTCCGCTCGCTCGCTACCAGATCCACCAACCGCTTCGATCCAAATTCTTCTTCCGCGGCATTGTCCGCTTCGGTGATTCCGTCGGTACACGCCACCACCACGTCGCCAGGATAAAGTTTCACATGCCCGCGTTCATATTTCATACCGGCGAACAAACCAACGACGATCCCGCCTTCGGTCAGATATTCGATGTCGCCGTTGGCGCGAATCACCCCGGGCTGCACGTGTCCCGCGTTCACGTAATGCAGCGTCCGGTTCGGCTGGTCCAGCAAGCCCACGAACATCGTCATGAATTTCTGCCCGCGCGTATCCGCCAGCATCATGTCGTTCAGCGATTCCACCAGACGCTCCAGCGAATGGAGATGGGCGAGCAACGCATGCAGCGTGGCCTGCAGGTTGGCCATGACCATGGCCGACCCCACGCCCTTGCCTTCCACATCCGCGACTACCATTAATATGGTGTCCGGCGCGAGCGGGATAAAATCGTAATAATCGCCGCCGACTTCGAGCGACGGCCGGTGCGACACCGCAATATCAAAACCCGCGAGCTGCGGCGGCCGCTCCGGCAGCAGACCCAGTTGGATGCTGCGGGCCAGCGCCAGATCGCGTTCCATGCGCTGCTTGTGCAGGAGGTCGCGATGCAACTGCGCGTTTTCCAGCGCCAGCGCCACGTGATCGGAAATCGCGCGCAACAGATTTTCGTCCGCGTTCGTGAACGGTCCGCTGTTTTTGTTCAGGAGCTGCAACACGCCGATCGTCTCATCGGCCTTGCTCAAAATCGGCAGGCACAGCAATGATTTGGTCTTAAATCCCAGACGCAAATCTACTTCCGATTCAAATCGAGGATCAGCGTAGGCGTCGGGCAGATTCACCGCCTCGCCATGTTCCGCCACCCAGCCCGCAATCCCTTTGCTGATCGGTAGACGAATTTCATGCTGTTCCAGCCCGAGCCCGACCAGCGACCAAATTTCCTTTCGCTCGTGATCCACCAGAAAAACCGTGCCGCGCTCCGCGCCGGTGTGCCGCGTGGTCAATTGCAGAATAATGTTAAGAAGCTCGGCTAGATCCAGCGTGGAATTCAACCGCTTGGTGGCTTCCACAATGGTGGAAAGTTCGATGACCGCGTGCCGCCGCTCGCTGCTTTCTAGCGCCACTTCCGCATATCGCCGGAACAAGTCCATCCAGCCCCGCGTTTTCGCGTCCAGCTTGCCTTTGGGCTGCGTTTCCAAAACTCCCACCGGGTTCGAACCGCGCCCCAGGACCCAGGTGGTTCCATCGCCATTCGCGTTGGGATTTTTGCCGTGCAGGATACGCTCGACCCGGCTCGCATCCGCCGGTGCCAGCTTCCCGCTTTCCTGCCACACCACCGGCGTGCCATTCACCACTCGCCACAACCGCGCGCCTTCGAATCTTCCTGGTGCAGCTAGAACACAGACCATCTGCGCCGCCAGCTCGCCCGGATCGGTTTCCGGGTTCAGTGTGGCCACCACTTGCTCGAGTGTTTCGAGCGGCAGCCCTTCTTGCGCGGGTGTGGAAGGCGTTCGCGGCGCGGCCTTCCGGGTCATGAGAGGTTGCCCTTGTACTCGATGCACAGAATCGTAATGTCGTCGGACTGCGCCGCGCCCTCGGTAAAGACGCGCATGCCTTCGCGAATCGCGTCACCCAACTGGTGTACGTTTTCGCCGCTGAAATTTTCGATGATCACCCGCAGCCGCGCTTCTTCGAACAGCTCGTTCATATTGTTGCTGGCTTCGGAAACTCCGTCCGTGTAGATGACCAGAAAATCTCCGGGATCGAGTTGCACGCGCGCGCTTTGATATTCCGCCTCGGCGAACATGCCCACCGGAAAATTCGCGGAGCCGAGTCCTTCCAGGCCTCCGGTCTTCCGTTTCAGCATCGGCGGCACGTGTCCCGCGTTCACATATTCGAACCGTCCCATCTTGTCCAGAATGCCGTAGAACACCGTGGCGTAGCGGTCTTCGCCGCTGCGCTCGCAAAGATACTGGTTCACCCGCGAAAAAACGCCGGGCAGCGAAATATCCATCGCCGCGGTGGTAAAAAAGACGCCTTGCAGCAAAGTGGCCAGCAAAGCCGCGGAAATTCCTTTGCCCGAAACGTCTCCGACGAAAAATCCATGACGCCCGCCGCCCAGCGCAATCACGTCAAAACAATCGCCGCCGACGGAATGGCAGGACAAAGTCGATCCCGCCACCGCAACGTCCGGCAAATTCGGCAGAGCCTTCGGCAGCAAGTGTTTTTGAATCTGGCTGGCTATTTCAATTTCGTGGTCCAGCCGCTGCTTCGCGCGCGACGACGCAAACAGCCGCGCATTCTCCACCACCGTCGCCGCTTCGCGCGCCAGCGTCCGCAAAACCTCGCGATCCAAATCAGAGAACGCGCTCGACGGCACATGACTGTCGAGGTACAAAACACCGAGCAGTTCGCCCTGCCGCGTGGAAATCGTCGCGTCCAAAGTTTCAATCACCGGCAACTTGTCCACCGGAATAGCGATGATGGTATGCAGCTCCAGCCGCGCCACGCTTTCCTGCTGGCTCATGCCGCCATCTTCTCCGGTATCACTCACGATCAATTCGCGCCGGGTCTGCGCCACGCGCTTCACCACCGATTGCGAAACCTGCAGTTGATCCGGACGTAAAGTCCCGCGCTGCGCGTCGCGCGCTACAATCATTTGTAGTTCCTGGCCTTCATTGGCCAGCAGCAACACGCCGCGCTCAGTGCGCGTCACCTGAATCGCCGCGTCCACCACCGCGGTCAGCACGTCTTCCAGCGACAAGCCGGTGCCCAGCGTCCGCGCCACTTCCAGCAACACGCCCAGGTGATACAGCTCGCGCGAACCGGAACTGGCCGGCGCCGGCGCTTCCACGCGTTCCACCAGTTCTTCGATGGTCGCGCCTTCGCCCAAAAATAAAAGCTTGTACGAATCCGCCATGCCGAAATCCACTTGATCTTTCGGTTTCAGCTCATGGCGCAGAGTTTTTTGTCCATTAACGTAAGTCCCGTGGCGGCTGCCCATGTCTTCCAGCACCATGGCGCCGTTCACCGCCAGAATCTGCGCCTGCTGGCGGCTGATGCGGCTATCGCGCAGGGTCAGTTCGTTGCCGGCCTGGCGGCCGATGCGGTACGGAGTGGTGCCGATCGCCACCTCGCGGCGGACGCCGTTCGGTTCGATCACGACAAGTCTTGGTGCGCGTGGCATCGTTGTTGGATTCTTGGAGGTCGAAGCGCTACTGCGCAAACTCCGTCCAGGCGCAAGTTTGCTGGCACCGCACATGGTAGGGAAAGTCGGGTCCGAAGTAAATAGGGGCCACGCGAACTGTGCCTACGTTCCCTAAGCTACGTGCCAAGCATGTTTGTTGCCCCGCGTGTTTCGTGCGTGTAGAATTCCCGTGTTCTGTGATGCCTGAACTTCAACCACTAACGTCCGCCATTTATTCTTACCAACCGTCTAACTGCAAATAAATTTTGAGGGAGGCACGATGAAAAGAACGGTCTCAGCTTTGGTGCTCATGTTCGCGCTGGCTTTGCCGGTGCCGGCCTCCTCCACGAAAGAATGTGACCGCGTCGAAAACGCGGGCCGGGTCACCCACGAAATCATGGACATCCCCGATGACATTCCCCAGAGCGTCATCGATAAGGCCGACTGCGTCGTGGTGCTGCCCTCGGTGGTCAAGGCTGCTTTTGTTTTCGGCGCCAGCTACGGGCGCGGCGTGATGACCTGCCGCGGCGGTGCGGATTTTCGCGGGCCTTGGGGCGCTCCAACCATGATGGCGCTGGAAGGCGGCAGCTTCGGTTTCCAGATCGGCGTGCAGGCCACCGATTTCGTGTTGCTACTGATGAACGAACGCGCGGCCAGCGGAATTCTGGTCAGCAAGGTGAAACTGGGCGGCGACGCTTCCGCTGCCGCGGGACCCGTGGGGCGCAGTGCCTCCGCCGAAACCGATGCGACCATTCGCGCGGAGATTCTTTCCTACTCGCGCGCGCGTGGATTATTCGCTGGAGTCTCGCTGACCGGCTCGACCTTGCGCGCCGATAATAGCGCGAACCGCAGCCTCTACCACAAAGATATCAGCGCGCAAGACATCGTCCTGAACGGCAAAATCGCGCCGTCACCGTGCGCCAAGCAATTACTGGAAACCCTGGCCAAACATTCCCCGAAACACACCTAAATAAAGAGGCAATCGGGAGTCGTCATGCGCATGCTTTCGTTGAAATTTCTGGCGCTGGCGCTCGTCCTTGCCTTTGGCTCTAAAATCGCCAGTGCCCAATCCCAAAATCCTCCGCCCGCCTCCGCGCCGAGTTCGGCCCACGCCACGGCCTACCAATTCGACGTGGACGCCACCCAAGAATGGATGGATACCAAAGTCGACTTGCGCCAGGGCGAAAAATTACGTTTGACCGCCACCGGAACCATCACCTATCCCGCCGACAAAAAACATCCCGACGGCCGCACCTTCGGACCCGAAGGCCTGCCGCGCGCCTTCGACGATTTGATCCACCAATACGCGGTCACCGATTCCGGCCACGGCACGCTCATCGGTCGCCTGGGCTCCGATGACGGCGCGCAAGCTTTCGCTGTAGGCAAAACCTTGGAGTATGAAGCTCCCGTCGGCGGCCGCCTGTTCCTCGGAATCAATCAGAGCCTGAAAGACGCGGCCGAAGCCACCGGGAATTTTCAGGTGAAGATGGAAATCATTGGCCCGGGACTTTCCACCGCGACCGCCATCGCCGCCGGCGGCCCTCCCGAAACTCCGGTGCCGTTGATCACTCCGGCGCTGCTCAGCAAAATCCCGCGCCGCATTTCCGACAAGCAGGGCAATGCCGGAGACATGGTCAACGTATTCATCATCGGCAGCCAGCCGCAACTGGAAAAAGTTTTCAGCACCGCCGGCTGGGTTCACGTGGATAGCTCGGTCGAAAATTCGGTGATGAACGCGGTAATGGATTCGTTCGAGAAAAAAGATTATCTGACCATGCCGATGAGCACTTTATATCTCTTCGACCGTCCGCAGGATTATGGCTTCGCCCACGCCGAGCCTGTGCGCGTAGCGATGTCCCGCAATCATCTGCGCGCCTGGAAATCACCATACCTGGTCGACGGCCGGATTCTCTGGTGCATCGCCGCCACCCACGACATCGGCTTCGAGCGCGACCAGCGCAACAACGGCCTGACCCACAAAATCGATCCGTCGATCGATGGCGAACGCGAATATGTCAATGACACGCTGTCCGAGACGGGCTTGGTCGTCCAGCGTTCGCACGTCACTCCCAGCGATCCGCTGCTCACCGCCAAAACCGCCACCGGCGGCGAATTTCATTCCGACGGACGCATCCTCGTTCTGGTTTTGAACAACCACACGCCCAGCACCACTGAATAGTCAAACTCCCCCGCGAAGCGAAGCCGCCGAATCGAGTATCTATAATTGTGGGATGGTCCGGAACAACAGAAGTTATTACGCGGATTTTGATGCGCGCGATTCCACGCCCCAGGCATCACTCAGGCGCCGGATGGTCTCGCGCAGGCGCACTGCCAGCTCCACCACCGTTTGCAGACGTTGAATGTCCGCAGGCGCCAGCTTCCCCCCGTGCGACAACACGAGTTCCGCGTTCCCCAGTATCCCGGTCAACGGATTGTTGATGTCGTGCCGGAAAATCTCGGCGACCTCGTCGGACATCGCCGCACCAGGCGAATCCGCCGGCGTTCCCGGCTGGCCCGCAGTGCGCAAATGCCGTAACGCGAGATGCGCCGCCAGCGACGCGTAATCCCCTTGTCGCCCGACAAATTCCACTTGTCCGGAAGTTACCGTTCTGGCGACTTCGTTCTGACGCTCGAATGGCGCGATCAGCACCACCGGAGCGCTTTCATTCAATTGGCGTAGGAACTCGAGCAATGGCGCCCCTCCGACGATTTCGTCGTCGAGCACGATCACCCGGGGGCGAGCCTGCGCCAGGTCCTCTACAAAATCGATAAGGTTTTCGGCAATGAAAATCTGCCCGGGCCCGTTTTCCAGCTCGATCTGCCGGCAGATCCTCTCGGCCAGTTCACGATTAGCGGTACCGCACAAGACTCTGGATTTAACCGCCGGCATAGATTCCTTGATGACCATTGGCATGGCGATTATGTTCGGTTCGCCACCGAACGGCGTTTCGGCGGGCGCGCTCCCACCAGTTGCCCCTGCCCCTGCTCTTGCTCGATCGCTTCAAGCCGGCGATTGAGCGCCAATTTCAATTCCTCCACCAGAAACGGTTTCGCCAGATACGTCATCTTGCTGCTCTGCAAAAATTTCATCGTGCGCGGCGCCAGCGTATCTCCGGTAATGAACGTCAGCCGGTCCCGCGCCGCACTGCCGGAATGCACCAACGCGTCGTAGAATGCCGGGCCGTCCAATCGCGGCATGCGCAAATCGCAAATCACCAGGTCGTACTGCACCCGCGACAATCGGGTCAGGCCTTCCTGGCTATCTAGCACTGCATCCACCTGATGACCTTCTTCGCGCAGCACATCCACAATCAACTGCGCCACCGTGGGCTCGTCCTCCACTACCAGAACTTTGCTTTTGGGCGCGACGCCCTGCAGTCTCGGCTCCCGCTCCGCCCGCGAATTGTTTTTTGCCGGAATCGCGATCACCGGCAATTCCACCACGAAACGCGCGCCGCCTCCCGCCAGATTTTCCACGCTGACTTCCCCGTCGTGCTCTTGGACGATCCCATACACGATTGAAAGTCCCAGCCCGGTTCCCAAACCCGACGGCTTGGTGGTAAAAAACGGATCGAAAATTCGCGACAAAATTTCGCGAGGGATTCTCGGCCCGTCGTCGCTCACTTCCGCCGCGATTCGGTATCCTTCCGCCCGCCGCGTCCGCACCCGCACCACCCCTTTTCCGCGGTCCTGCAACAACGCTTGCTCGGCATTGATCAGCAAATTCAAAACGACCTGCTGCAACTGATAAGGGTCCGCCATCGTCTCCGGCAGCTCGGGTTCCAGGTCACGCTCGATCAAAATATCTTCGACTTTCATCTCGTAGCTGCGCAGCGCCAAAGTGCGTTCCACAATGGCGTTCAGGTCTACCCGCGTCCGCTCCGGTTCGTTCTCCCGCGCGAAATACAGCAGGTTTTTTACGATTCTGCGGGCTCGCTCCGCCTCATGGAATACCTTGCCCGCCTCCGAAAATTGCGCGGGGTTCAATCCGTGGCTCAGCAGCAACTGCACGTAGCCCATGATTGACGTCAGCGGATTGTTCAGCTCATGCGCGATGCCCGAAACCAGCTGACCCACCGCTGCCATTTTTTCGGTCTGCAGCAGCTTCGACTGAATCTGCCGCTCGCCGGTGACGTCGTAGTACATTTCCAGCCAGCCCACCCGCGCACCTTCCCGGTCAATCACCGGTCGCGCGAACCGTTCCAGCACCCGCCGCACCGGCCGCAACATTTCCAGTTCGTCGTGCGCCGGCTGCTCATCGCCGGCCGCGAATCGCTTCCAGCGCTGCCCAAATCCCTCCGGCGACTGACACCGAGGAGCAATCAGTTGTTCCAGTTCAAACATGGCTTCCAGCTTTTCCAGCCGGCCGTGTTCCACTGCGAAGTACTGCCCGAAGCGCGCATTTGAATATCGCAAGCGTCCCGCGCGACTGATCAACAACGCTCCCGCCTCCACGGAATCCAGGACCGTCAGCAGTTCGGCCTCGACTTGCTTGCATTCAGTCTCCGGGCTGGGGGCGAGCGGAACGATCACGCTGGTTTCCGTGCATGACGCGGACCACCCTCCAAAAAGAATAAGCCGCGCAACTTCAAGGACATAGCGTTACCGCCAACTGTGGGCAGGGGAAACCTTCCCAGTTCGAACCCGGGACATCCCTTCCTAGGAATTAATCAAGTGGTGGTTGGGCGCAACATGGCGTGGTGTTGCGTATTTCGTGGAACGTCAGTTGGGTTGAGCTTCGCTCTTGTATTGCTTCAGTTTGCGGTACAGCGTGGTCTTGCCGATACCCAGAATTCGCGCGGCGGCCAACTTATCGTCCCCAGCCTCGCGCAAGGCGCGCAAAATCGCCCGCCTCTCGAGTTCTTCCAGCGGCAGCAGTTCCTCATTTTGCGGCAGTTGCTCGTTCGTTCGGTACTGCAGGCTGGTGGGCAAATCGCCGGCATGCAAAATTGGTCCCGAACCCAGCGCGATCGCCCGTTCGATCGCATTTTCCAGCTCGCGCACATTGCCCGGCCAGTCGTAGGACATCGACCGGGCCATCCCATCCTCGGAAATCGTGCGCATCTTCCCACTCGGGTCACTGAATTTTTCCAAAAACGAATTGACCAGCGGCTGAATATCCGTCTTGCGCTCGCGCAGCGGCGGAATTTTGATCTGCACTACATTCAGCCGGAAAAACAAATCCTGTCGGAAGGTTCCCTGCCGCACTGCGGCTTCCAGATCCCGGTTGGTCGCGGCAATGATCCGCGCCTGCAGCGGCACCCGCTCCGTCGAGCCCACTGGCCGCACTTCTTTTTGCCCGCCAAAACCCGGACGCGTGCGCAGCGTTTCCCGCAAGATCCGGTTTTCCTGATCCACATCGATCATCCGGATCATCCGATCGATTTTGCTGCGCAACTCCGGAATGTGAAACGGCTTGGTAATGTAATCCGCCGCGCCCAGCCGCGTGGCCTCCACCGCGCTTTCGATCGTCCCGTATTGCGTCAGCACCAGTACTGCCGTCTGCGGAAAATCCCGCCGCACCCGTTTCAGCAACTCCAGCCCACCCATCTGCGGGACCCGCAGGTCCGTAATCAAAATTTCCACCGGCCACTGGTCCAAAATTTCAAGCGCTTGCTCGGTGGTCGAAGCCGTCCGGGTCCGCAACCCGGAGTCGGTAATCACGTCGCAGCACAAATTTCGCGTGGAGTCTTCATCGTCGACAATCAGAATTGTCGGCGCCGTAGGCCGTTCCGCCGCCATCGCTGTCCTCAGCTCCGTCCTCGACGATGTCCCCATAAAATTTTCGAATCCTCCTGGCCAGCTTTAGGGGGCGCTTGCACAACTCGGACCAAATAGGAACCAATCGCTGTCCCGAATCGCCCTAAAACGCTGGCTTGTTGCAAAACGCGACGCGCAATGCAGCGGAGTCTAATGCCGAAATGGAATTGCTAACAAGCTGGCAATACTACGCAGACTGCTAAGCCAAGATGTCAGTAGGAAGTGCAACTTCGGGAACCGCGCTTTCTCAAATCGGGAGGCGTGCGGGGATGCGCTCAAAATATTCGGCGCTCGGGACGAGACTAGTGTCCGCTCGGAGCAGGCTCTTCGTTATTCTTTCGCGCCGCAGCGCTTAAGACTCGCCCGAACTCCAGCAGATAAAGCCCTTCGCTGGCCGATCCCGCGAAGATTCTTTGCGACTCTTCAGCAGCCAGAGCTGGAAATTCAACCTCGCCCGCGGTCTCCGCTCCATTGGCTGTGCTCTTATTCCGCACCCGCGCCCACGAAAGCCCTTCGTCGCGTGACGCGTACAAGCCGCTCGACTCCATCGACGCTAGCCACAAACCCGGCAGCAGCAACAACTCCTGCGCCCGCGCTCCCGGAAGTCCGGCCTGCTCCCTGCCCCAACTCCACCCCGCGTCCCGCGAAATGTAAACTCCCGTTTGCGCCGCAACCAGTAACGTAGATTCCCCGGACCATTCCAATTTCAATGCCCCGCCCGATTCCAGCGGCAGATCGTGCCAGCTCCACGATCGGCCTGCATCATCAGAGAACACCATGCCACGCGAGGAAACCAGTCGAATGACTCGTCCATCCGCCGACGCGCGCACCGACTGCACCGGCAACTCGCCTGGCCCAAATCGCAAAGCGTTCCACGTTCGTCCCTGATCTCGCGATTCGAACAATCCCTGGTCGGTCGCCGTGAGCCACGCCGTCCCGCTGGTGAAAACGTCATTCACTACCGGCCGACCGTGCCCTGCTTCTGGCGCGATATCTTCGCGCGCAGTTTGAGAGCCGTCCTGCAAAAACATTCCAGCGCGCATCCAACGCTGCTTGGCGTCGTCGTATCGTGCTAGTCCACCCGCCGTCAGCGCCGCCCACCAACCATCTGCCGCCGAATAGATCGACCGAACACTCGCGCCCCCAAGGCCCTCATCCATCGTCGTCCAAGTCGCGCCGCCATCCTCACTCACCACCACCGCTTCCGGTGCGTTGGACAAAACCGCCGCCACTCGCCGCGCATCTCGCGAGTCCACCGCGACCGCCAGCACGCGGCGATGAAAAAAACCTTCGTTCGCGGCACGGAAATGGAGCCCGCCGTCGTCGCTCACCACCACACCCTGCCGCTCCGTGCCGATGACCAGCCGCGATGCGCCCGACGACTCGCGATTCGGCGCAAGCAGCAGCGCATTCACGATCCAGTCCGCCGGCGAAATCCGCGCCCACGATTTTCCCGCATCCGCCGACTTCCACAATCCTTCGGTCGTTCCAGCGTACAGCACCGCCGGCTCTGCCGGATCCTGCCGAATCGCCAGGGTCCGCCGCGACGAATACGGAATACCTTCGATCTTTTCCCACTGCCCACCGGAAGAATCGCTGCGATAAATTCCGGAACAAGCGCTGGCGAAAACCCGCTGCGGGTTCGTTTCGTCCAGGGCCAGACTCAGCACGTCGGAATCATCAATCATTCCGTCGTGGATCGCCGCCCAATGCTTTCCGCCATCGATCGTTTTCCATGGCAGATGAAACGTCCCGGCATAAATAATATCGGCATCGCCGGGGTCAATCGCCAGCGAATCAAAATTTCGTAGTTCGGTGTCGCCCGCGGGAGTTATCCGGTTCCAGCTCGCGCCGCCGTCGCGCGAAATAAACACGCCGTCCAGCGCTCCCGCCACCAGTTCGTCTGGATTCGCATGCGCCTGCGCCAGCGCCCGGACCGCGTGGCCGTGAAGCCCAGATTCTCGCCACGTCATCCCGCCATCGTCGCTGATGAAAACTCCGCCCCCCTCGCTGGCCGTTTCGCGCGTCCAGGTCGACGCGTAAATACGCGCGCGTTTTTGTGGATCAACAATTCGAGGATCAACGATGAGGTTGGTGACTACCGCGTTCGAATTCGCCCCGGCCAGCCCCAGCAGTTTCCAGGTCGCCCCAGCGTCGACCGAACCGAAAATGTGTCCGTCCGTAGTACCCAAGTAGAGGATGTCGGAATGGTGCGGATCGAGTGCGAGCGCCCGAACATCGCCGCCCGTCAACCCAGCCGAACGCCACACCTGCGCCGACGCGGCAGAAGTGGCAAAAAACGCGAGCACTCCGAGCACACCAATAAAAATGTTTTTAGCCAGTGAGAAGCGAGTGTTCATACGTTTGCGTCGTCTCAAACTTCGTCGAGGTGACCCGGGGCGTTCACCATCCCAAGCGAAGTTTCTTCTGTCGTCCCGATGAGCCGCTTTGAGTCAGCTAAAACTCCGCTAACTCGAGGCGGAGCAGCGCACCGTCCTTGCGTCTCTCCAACGAACTACTGCACTTAATAGGATGCGCCGTCTGGCACAAAGATGATGTCGAGCCGCCGATTCTCGTCTCCCGCGCCCTCGATGCCCGCGGCAATCCTTACCTCAACGCGAGAAGCGTCCACGCCCTTCTCATCGCCCAGATATTTCTTTCCGGCATCGCCGCGCCGTGTCGCCAAATCATCCGCCCGCGGTTCCTTTGGATCGGCGTAACCCACCAGCACTACTTTCGACTTCGGATCGCTCTGCAAACGCACCGCCAGGTCATCCAGGTTGCGCTTGCACACGTTGTCGGCGCGCGCGCTGCTCAAAGTGAAATTGCACGCGCTAACTTTGCTGGCCTGCGGCGCCGGAGGCGGTGCCTGCACCGTCACGTTCGCCGAACAATCGCAGGCCGCGTGCGTCACCGTCTCCGCCCTGCCGGTCACCACGTAATTGCCAGGTTGCAGCCCGGAAGTATCCAGTTGCACCGTGGAGCCATCGCCCACGATCTGCCCGCCGTTGGTTTGCCACGCATACGTCAGCGCCGATCCTGAAGGATCATTCACGCTGGCGCTAATCGTCGCGCGTTCGCCCGCCAGCACCGTCGCGGGATTCGCCGTGCAGCTCATCGTCGGCGCCGACGGCTTCGGCCGCACCGTTACGTTCGCCGAGCAACTCGAATTGGTCCCCGCGCCGTTGTCGACTCGCGCCGTCAGCACATAGCCGCCCGGCCCGGCTCCCGAGGAGTCCCAGCGCACAAACTGTCCGACGCCGCTGATTTTTCCGCCCGTGGCGGTCCACACGTAAGTCAACGGCCGTCCGTTCAGATCTGTGGCCGTCGCCGTAGCGACCACTGCTTCATTCGATCCTTGAAGCACCGAACCTTTATCCACCGCGCATGAAGACGTAATGCTATCCGGCGGCAAAGCCTTCTCCGGCCAAATCGCCGTGCCCACTTTAATCACGAAACCATTGCGGTCCCGGTGCCCGGTCAGGTCCAGCGAATAGCGATATCCCAAATCCAGTGCCGCCCATTTCAAGGCGTAGATTCGAATCCCGGTGATGCTGTCTACTGGATCGCGCGGCCCGGCCGTCGTGTTCTTGATCCCGCTGCCCACGAAAATCGTGCTGGTGTATTCGGTGATGATCTGGAACCGCTTGTCCGGAAAAATCAGCATGCCGGCGCCGATCTGCATCTGGTCTGCCAGATTCAACACCGCCGGCCCAATCACTCCGTCGATCGTCGCGTTGTTGAAGGTCGAATCGCGCGTAAAACGATACGCCCAGTTCGCCGTCGCCGTGATGCTGTGATGAAAAATCGTCTTACTCGCTTCCACGCCGATGCCGTAATTGAATTTTCCGGATTGGGCTTGATCCGTGAGCAGGTGACTGAAACCTGACACCGTCGGAATGTAGAAATCGTTGCGAATCGAAAGGCTCAGCGGCTTTCCGCGGTGCTCGGACAGCAATGCAATTTTGAACCCCAAATCAACTTCGCCGACTCCTGATCCGTTGTGCGACGCAAACGGAATATCCTCCACGTACCCTGGCCGAAAGCCGCTCGACGGAATCACCGAGTTATAAATCGTGTTCTGGTATTGAGGATTGAGCGCGTTAGCGGAGGAAAGGCTCAACTGGCTCGGGGCGCCCACGTGAATGTGGTCCTGCGCGTCAATGTTGAAGAACACCGAAAACCAGCGAGTCACGCCGTAGCCCATCGACGGGACCAACTGCAGCGACGTAATTTCTCCCGGCATCCGCGAAAATTTGTTCAGCCCGACTGCCACACTAAATGCATCCTTCGGCAGCGTATCGCCAGTCTCTAAAGTGAATAGCCCCGGATTTCCGTCCAGCGCGGGCATGGGCGTAAACCGCGGTGAGTCGCTCGACGGGGCATTTGTGCCAGCCACGGCTGCTAACGCGGCATTCACGGGTGCCCGGGCCAGAGCCGGCGTCGTCGCGGCATCTGTGGCCGGCGTCGCGTCCGTGGCCGCTGCCGGAGTGGTAGGCGTCGCCGCCGCTGCATCCGTAGCCGCCGGATCCGCAGTTGCCGTCGTCGTCGCGGTCTTGGCCGCATCAGCGCTCGCCGCCGCAGGTTTCTTGTCGTCAGCTTTCGTCGTGTCCGCACCGTTCGCCGCACCCGCCGTCAACGCCGCAGTGAAAAATAGAATGGCGGCACATCGTAGAAATCTCATTATTCCTCCACCCCTACTGCCCCACTCGTTTGGTTATGTGCGTCGAAGCTTGGCCTGCCGGGTATTCTCGAACAATCGGGTATAACCCTGAGCACTCATTCCCGCCCAGGATCCAATGTAATCGGGGGCAACTGCCTGAATCCGACGAAGTCGGGCGGATTATAATTCAGCCCCGCCCTTTCCCGCACGATTTTTTCCTGATCTTCGCCGGGCGGCGGCCCTGAAACCGGTGCTCCAATTCGGACAACCGCTCGACGGTTTCGGCATCGCGCTGCCAGTCCGCTTCTGCTATATTGGAAACAACGGTACTCGCTTTCGTGCTCCAGCCGAAAGCGCCAATTTACTTGGAGGATGTTATGAACCGCTGGAGAGTTTTTCTTTGCACTGCTGTCGTTACCGTTGTCTTCGTCTCCCCCACCCTAGCCCAGAATCAGGATTCCGCGCCGATAGCCTCCGCCACGCCCGCGTACACCGTCGCCGCCGGAACCCGAATTATGGTCGCGCTGGTTACGCCCATCTCCACCAAAGTGGACAAGACCGGAAAACGCATCCGCGTCCGCACTCTGCAACCGATCGCTTCCGAAGACGGCTCGCTGCTTCCCGCCGGAGCTGAAATTCGCGGACACCTCGATAAAGTCCAGTCCGCCGGAAAAACCGGCCGGGCCCACCTCTGGATCACTTTCGACGACATCCACACCCGCGCCGGCTGGGTTCCGCTCGTCGCCGGCGTAATCGACGCCCCGGGCGTTCACTCCATCCACGTCCTCTTCGACCGCGAAGGCGAAATCGAAGCACCCACCAGCAACCATCAACAGGAAGCCCTGGCGATGGCCATGGCCGCTCTCGCTGGCGCGGAACCTGGAATCGTCAATAACAACAAGCAAGACGCCGCTAAAGGTGCCGCAACCGGAGCGGCCGAAGCCTTCATGGCCACCTCGGGAATTGGCCAGGATCTGACGCTCCCCGAAAACATGAAACTCGAAATCGTGCTGCAGCGCCCGTTGTATTTCGGCAAAGCCTAAGCGAGAATTTCCGCAGGAGGAATATTCCGTGCCCAACCGCTCTCACGGACTCGTGTCCGTCGCTCTTGTCGCCGCAGCCATCGCCGTTTTTGCGTTTTCCGCCGCGGCCCAGGATGTTCCCGCTCAACTTCAGCCGCCTGCGAATGAGCAACTCCTCCTGCGCGTCCAGGCCAAAGGCGATCAGGTTTACACTTGCAAGACCGACGGCGCCACCCCAGCCTGGACGCTGAAAGCTCCTGACGCGCAGCTTTTCGATAAAGACGGCAAGCCCTTCGGCAAGCATTTCGCCGGCCCGTCCTGGGAAGCTAACGACGGCAGCCGCGTCACCGGCAAAGCCGTCGCCAACGTGCCGTCTCCCGACGCCGATTCCATAGCCTGGCTTCTCCTCAACATCGTGGGCCACGAAGGAAACGGTGTGCTGTCCAAAGCCACGACCGTTCAGCGCATCAATACCAAGGGCGGCAAAGCGCCCGCGACCGGCTGCGACGCGTCGCACGCCGGCCAGGAACTTCGCATACCCTATTCCGCCGTTTACGTTTTCTACGCACCGAAATAAACCAGCATCTTCGGCGAAGGGTCCTGCAAAATCGCCGCGCGCTCTAGCTGCACTGGCTTGGATTTCCTTTCCACTGCTGATAGATTCAATCTTAGATGGCCACTGAACCTTCCAAACTCCAGCGCATCCTGATCGTCGAAGACGAAGACAACGCCCGCAAAGGTTATGAGGCGCTGCTGCGCAAATGGAATTGGGAAATTCTCGGCGTGGGCAGCGGCGAAGAAGCCCTCGCCAAATTTCAGGAATACCAGCCCGACCTGATTCTCGCCGACGTCGAGCTTCCCGGCATGAACGGCCTCGACCTGCTCGCCCAACTCGGCGAAGAAATCGCGCGTATCCCGGTCATCATCATCACCGGCCGCGGCAGCGATGAACGCGTCATCCAGGCCATCGAAGCCGGCGCCTACTGGTACATCGAAAAACCGCTGAAACCGCCGGTACTGCGCGCGCTCATCGAACGCGCCCTCGGCCACGCCCGCGATCAGCAAACCGTCGTCGCGCTACGCCGCGACCTGCGCACCGCCGGCAAGGTCGGCGTCCTCGTCGGCACCTCCGGCCCGATGCAGGACGTGATGCGCCAGGTGGAAATTGCCGCGCCCTCCACCGCTTCGGTTTTGATCACCGGCGAAACCGGCTCCGGCAAGGAAATGGTCGCGCGTTCGATTCACATGCTCTCGCCGCGCGTGGATAATCCCTTTGTCGCCATCAACTGTTCCGCGATCCCCGAATCGCTGATGGAAAGCGAAATCTTCGGCCACGAAAAAGGCGCGTTCACCGGCGCCGCGGAACGCCGCATCGGCTGTTTCGAACTCGCCGACGGCGGCACCCTGCTCCTCGACGAAATCGGCGAAATGCCCGCACCCACTCAGGCGAAACTTCTGCGCGTCCTCGAAGACCACAAAGTCCGCCGCCTCGGCAGCAAAGTCGAAACCGCGGTCGACGTGCGCGTCGTTGCCGCCACCAACAAAAATCCCGAGCAAGCTGTCGCCGACGGCCATCTCCGCCAGGATTTATATTTCCGGCTCAATGTTTTTAACATTCACCTTCCGCCGCTGCGCGATCACAAAGCCGATCTGCCGCTGCTGGTCGATCACTTGCTCGCCAGTATTTCCGAAAAATACGGAAAGAAAGTCACCAGCGTCGGCACCGACGTTATGGATTTGTTCAAATCCTACCCGTGGCCCGGAAATGTGCGCGAGCTGCGTAACGTTCTGGAACGCGCCTCCATCGCCTCCGACCGCGGCACCATCGCCCGCCAGCACCTTCCCGCGGAATTCGGCAAAGCTACGGCCATGACCACTTCCGGTCTTTCCGGCCTGCGTTTTCCGGTCGGCACCACGGTCGACGCCGCCGAACGCGAACTCATTCTGCAGACGCTCGCCGCCACCGGCCAGAACAAAACGCGCGCGTCGGACCTGTTGGGCATCAGCCTCAAGACACTTCACAATAAATTGAAGGAATACGAGGCGGGGCGAAGCGATGCGTCTCAGCCTGAAAACTAAATTTACCCTGGCGACTTCCCTGCTGGTCTTGGCAGTGGTCACCGTGGTTTCGGGTTTGTACCTCGCGCGCCTCACCCGCCAGACGCTGCGCCAGGCCGACGATCGCGNNAATTCGCTCACCGACGCCGCCGCACGCGGCGACGCCCCCGCCTCCAATAGTCCCAAGGATCTGCGGGCCTACGTGCAGCGCGCACTCGACAACAGCAACACCCTCAACTCGGTAATGGAATCAGCTATCGGCTACTCGCCGACCATTTATGAAATCACTATCAGCGATCGCGACGGCATCGTGCTGGTTTCCAGCGACGCCGCCCTGCGCGGCGAAAAAATCGCGCAACGCCCGCCGGTCGACGCCATCGTGCGCGGTGGATTCTTCGAGCAAATCCGCACGCTCACCGGTCCGCCCCAAGTCTACGAAGACTCGTTGCCTTTCGAGCTGAGTTCCGAACCCTTCGGCGACATCCGCATCGGTCTTTCGTCTTCGCTCATTCGCAACGAAATCTCTCCCGGCCTGCGTTCCGCCGGCTATTACGCGCTGGGCTCCGTTTTGCTTTCCACGCTTTTGGCCTTC
>PMHK01000025.1 GCA_003156635.1 Acidobacteriota bacterium
TGAGTTTGCCGCTTTCGAGCGCCGAATAATTCAGGAACATCGAAACCAGCCGGACCAGGCGATCGCAGCTTTCTTTGGACTCCAGCAAAATTTCTCGCTGGCGATCATCGAGTTTTCCCAGCGATCCGGTGAGCAGCAGATCGTAATACCCCTTCATAACTGCCAGCGGCGTCTTTAGCTCATGGGCGGCCGAAGCCAGAAAAACCGTTTTCTGGCGGTTGGCTTCCTGCAGCCGCAGGTACGCGGCTAGCAAGTTGCGGTAGGTAATCTCGCGCTCCTGCATCAGCTCCTGGACGGTTTGGCGCATCTCGGCGGCGTCCGCAGGGGTCTCGGTGGGAACCGCCTCCATATAAACGACGAGCCAATCCGGTTCTGGCAGCCAGCGAATCCGAGCCCGGCTCTTTCCGCGGGGGCCCTCAACCGGTAGGTTGAGTTCCTGCTCACCGCCCTCGAGTTGGGTCAGTATCTGGCGACGGTCGGCGTGCAAAATATCGGTAAACAGATTCAAATCCGGCTTCGAACTCCAGCCTTTTTCGTTCAGGCGGTCTTGAGCGTGGAAATTTGTGAACAGGATTTTTCCGGACCGGTCGGTTACGACCAGAGGGCGGTCGAACGCGTCCAACAGGCTCGCAACCAGCTGAAAAACCTGCTGGTTGTTAGCATTCTGTTCCGGAGTCGCGGTTTTCGCCAATTCAGATTCTCCAATACACGAATGAAGGCCCGAACAGCACACCCCGGCTTGCTGTCGCGAAACGACTTAGGAGGAGCGCACCCGAAATTCAACTCTCGCAAAGGGTCCAGGGAGAGTCAATGGTAAATGCGTCCTAGTTTGCACAATCGTGGAAACGNNGGCACCCCTACAAAATGCTGCAATATATAGACTTACTTGGGCCGAAGTTTGGTTTGAGAGTTGCACTCAAATTGCGATTCAGAAATGAGTACTATTACTGGGGTACCAATGGCCATTCGGGAAAACATCCTGCAGCGGCGTACCGTTATCACGCCGGTCTATGACGAGCAACGCCGTGCGCAGAGGATCCAGCTCCAAGTGCCTCTCTTCATTCGGGGTAAGGATTTTCACGGGGAACAGTTTTTGGAGTTAGCTAAAACACTTGACATCAGCGCTTTGGGAGCATTTATTACGTGCCCTCGAGCTTTGTCCGTGGGCGAAATCGTGACCCTGACGATCCCCGCTCCGTCGATCACCTCCTCAGCGCTGGTGCCGGCAGGCATGCCGCCGATCCAGGCGAGGGTAAAGAGACAGCAGGAGGCCGGAGACGTTCATTTGGTAGGCGTCGAATTTCTTAAGCCCATTGGATGAGATACCCGCCGGGCTTTTTCCAGGTAGCCAGCTGGGCGAAAGTGGAAGCCATTTTCACGCGAGCTGTGAAAGAAGCCGGGAAGCTAGGTCCGAAAGCTACCCGATCTTTGTAACTCGATTGTTTCTAGAGAATTGCAAATTGTAGCCGCCCGGTGAGACCTGCCTCGGATTGGACTGTCCCTTGCTACTACGTCGTTACCCCCGCAGTGCTCCCTGCTTGACAGGGAAATAAACCCATTGCGAAACCCATTGACGCCCCAGCCCGGCGACCTCGCCCAGTCGCAGCCGTCTGCCGAAGACTCTTTCCTGGATCTCCTCGTGGAGACGCTTGAAGGCGTTGAGGAGTCGGTCCGCGGCCAATTCCTGCGCTCTTTTTTTCGGACTATGGCCCAGGTCGACCTGGCCGAAGCCGCAAGCGCGGAGTATTGGGACCGAATTCTCATCCGCCGCCGCGAACTATCCGAGAATCTGGGCAAGCCGGTGTCGCTGAAGACCGCGATCGTAGATGTGCTGGCTTCGGCCAGCCTGCTTCGTGTGCCGATCCTGGTGGAATATGACGAATTCAAGAAGCTTCAAATCAACGCTGCCACTGATGCACTGACGGGCCTCTACAATCGGCGCCTGTTCGACGAATACTGCGACAAAGAACTGAACCGCGCGAAACGCTACGCACAACAGCTGGCTATCGTTATCTTGGATCTGCACAAACTGAAAGAGGTGAACGACCAGCGCGGACATCTGCAAGGTGACGAGGTGCTGCAGATCGCGGCGGCCACCTTGCGCAAGACGCTCCGCGCCTCGGATTTTTCATTCCGCATCGGCGGCGACGAATTCGCCTTGCTGCTGCCGCAGACCGACCCCGAACAGGCGATTACGTTGTGTCACCGCATTCGTTCGCAATACGAAACCGACATCGTTTCCCTGCGACTGGATATCGGTGTGACCCTCGACTTCGGCGTCGCGGTACATCCCGTGGATGGCGATCAAAAAAGTGCGTTGATGAATATCGCCGACCAACGTTTGTACCAGATGAAAATTTCTGGGCGCGCAAAATCCGGGGAGCGATCACCCGAAACCCCTGCTGCGCCGCAAAGAACCGCCGAACCGCAAGAGTCCCGCGAAAGCAAACCAATTCAGGAGCCGGTGCGGCAGGACACGCCGGTCCAACAAACTGCGCCGCGTCCTTCGATTACAACTTCGGCTTCGACGCCCATCGTTATGAGGCCACCGCTGCAATCGCCGCCTCAACCTGCAATTCCCGGGCAAAAAGAACACCGCAAATGGGAACGCGTGTCGCTGGCCGGTACCAAGGCCTACGCGATTCTTACCGACGCTTCGCAAAAAACCGCGACTGTGACCGACCTAAGTTACGGCGGTGTAGCGCTAATGATGGAGAAGCCGGACGAGATTCCTGCGCAATTCAATGCCGTGCTGCACGTTCCGATTCTGCCGCCCGTACGAGTGGTGCTGCGCAAGGCCTACACACAACGGCTCGAAGATGGCCGCTCCCGGGTCGGCTGCTCCTTCGTTTCGTAATCTGAGCCACCGCACTTTGCCGTCCCGCAAGTTGCCTCCTGGCAACGCAGCCAGATTTAACGTATAATTGGGGTTTCGCGCTGACCTAGCGACGCGACTTGGTGTTTGAGCTTTTCATTCGCGCAGACCGGTCAGCCATAGGAGCGTCCCATGAAAGAAGGAATTCACCCCGATTATCACGCCGTCAAGGTGCACTGCGCCTGCGGCAATATGTTCGATACGCGATCGACTTTTAAAGGCCAGATGATCCGCGTGGAAATCTGCTCCAACTGCCACCCGTTCTTCACCGGCAAGCAGAAGCTGGTCGACTCCGGAGGGCGCGTGGAGCGCTTCCAACGCCGGTACGGAGCGCGCAAGGGCAAGGCGAAGTCCGCACCAGCAGCAGCGCGGGACTAAGCCCAGTAACGATGCGGCCGGGCGCCCTTCGCCCGGTCACCCCGTTTCTCTCTGGCCGATTCCATGCTCGATGACCGGATTGCCGCGCTCGAGGCAGAGTTCGAGTACTATTGCGCGATGCTACGCTGGGTCCAAGGCGACTTTGGGGCCGGCGAAACCGGCGCCAGGCGGGTCCTCGACATCGAAAATGGGGCTCCGAGCCACGAGGGCAGCACGCCGGCACTGGCCGCCAGCCGCGCCCGAGCCGTCATGATCCTCGGCTACGAGGTCGCGCGCGAGGGCCGCTTCCGGGCCTACGTCGACTTGCTGCTGCACGCCCTGGCCGAATTGGACTGCGGCGGGGAGCCCGACCCCTATCTTGAGGCGGTTTTGCTGCGCGACATCGCGTTCGGGGCGCGCGAGCTGGACTTGCCGACGGTGGCCGCGGTCGTGCGCGAACGCGCTGAGATTTTGGCCTGGACGCCCGAACTCGACGAACAGCACGCCCACGTCCTCCGTTCGCTGGCCTGGTGCGCCGCGCTCGCGGGCGACCACCTGGGCGCGTTGCGCAATCTGCGCCTCTCCGCCGAGATCGCGCCGGGTGCGACCTGGCGGCTCTTGGCCCTGCTCGAACGCTCGTACTTGGCGCGCGAACTCGATCAGCAAATCCTGGCCGAGGAAGAATTACGGCTCGCTCAAGATTTGAGCAAGACAATTGAGTGGGAACGCACGAAGGGCGAGGAAACGTTCGGGCTCTTGCACCTCGCACTGCTGACTGCCGAGCGCGATCCGGCGGCTGCGCAAGGGTGGCTCGCCCGCTACGATTCGTTGCATCAAAATACGTCGCCGCTCTTGCTCGGACGTCCCGATCCGCGCGCTCGCGCGCTCGAGCTCTACGCGCGCGGGAGCGTCGCAGAGGCGGAGGGCCTCGCTTCGCACGCGGTCGCGCTCTACACGGACGCTTTTGAGTTATGGGATCGTCTGGGCTGTTCGTGGCGCGCGGCATTGGCAGCTTCGCGTCTGGCGCGTTCGACCGGCGCCGCGTCGTTTGTAGAATATGAGGAGCGCGCGGCGGAGCGCCGGCCCGAATCGTGGCTCGCCTTGCAGTACGCGCGCTCGCGTCCGACGTTTCCACTCGTCCCTTAAAGCTGCGCCGCGTTCACGCTGCGGCAACGCGCTCGCGATACGCGCGACGTAGGCTGCCACAATGGAACTGCTTCCCGGGGATCTGACCGCGGCGGCGAGCGAAGCTCGCGAACGCTTCGCGCAGTTCTCGCTCCGTACGGCCCAGGCAAATCTTTCACCGCATGGCACGCCGCCGGCCGGCACGATGGCCTCCGCCGCGCGCGAAGCGATCTTTGCCGACGCGCTGCTGAGCGCGCTGCGCGGCCGGCTCGAAGAACTCAAAAACGTGACGAAGTAACGCGCCATCCACACCGCTAAGGCTACAGGGTGAGCCTGCGGTTCGTCAGCGAGGCGATCGTGCCCGGCGGNNGAAGCTGGCGCGCGGCGAACCGGGACTCCCGGAGTTCTTCGTTTGGCGCGACGAGACGTTGCGCGTCGCGTCGCTACGCCGAACCTGGCGCTCGACCAAGACCGACCGTGGCGACGTCTACGTGAAACGCCATTGGTTTGACGTGCTCCTCGAAGACGGCAAAAGCGCGGTCGTGTATTTCGAGCGACAAGCGCGGCGCGGAACGCCGCGTTGGTGGTTGTACACGATGGCCGGCCCCGAGCACGAGCGGTGAAATGCGCGGGCGCGCTTTGCCTTCTCGCGTTGTTCGGGATGAGTGCGGTGGCGGCGAGCGCTCAGACGCTGAACGATGCGCGCGACGGCGCTTGCACGGTCTCCGACTTCAAGACCGACGGAAGCATCGGGGCGCACTACAACGCGGCAACCCAAACGCTGGCCTACGGTCGAGCTGCGGCCGACGGGCACTTTCACGCCTATCTCGCCGACGCGGACGGCAGCCACGAACGGCGCCTGACGTACAGCGGCTGGCCGGAGAACCGTCATCAGTTTGTCGTCGAGTGGGAACCGTCCGGACGTTATCTCTTCGTCGAAGTGGAAAAGAGCGAGCACGCAGGTTCTTCGCGAGACGCGATCCCCGGATACGGAGCCTATATGGACCTTTGGCTCGTTTCTCGCGACGGGACGGAGGCCTGGAAGTTGGTCGACCTTCCGAACGACTACGATCACGCCTTGACGCACGCCGCCATAACTGCTGACGGTTTGAAATTCACCTGGACCGAACGGGTCAAGCGGCCAAACATTTTCGACCCCAACTTGTGGGCCGGTGCGTACGTTTTCAACGTCGCCGATTTCGTCCTCGAGCCCACGCCCCACCTTACGAAGGCTCGCGCGTTCACGCCGGGCGATCGGTCGCAAGGCGGCGAGGTCGACGGCATTCTAACCGACGGCCCGACGATCGCGTTCTACAGCACGTTGAAAACGAAGAACCTTT
>PMHK01000117.1 GCA_003156635.1 Acidobacteriota bacterium
TTTCCATCTTTGCGCGCGTGCATCCGACCAAGCATTTTCCATATATTTCGTTGATTGCACTGGGCCTGACCTCCGCGATTATCTGTCTCTTCTTTGATCTTTTTTCAGTGATTCGCGCCATCCTGGCTATGCGCTGCCTCATCCAATTTGTGGGGCAGGCTTGCGGGTTGATGCTGTTGCATCGAAAATGGAAAGCGGAACGCTGGCCGTTTCGGATGTGGCTTTACCCCGTGCCGGTGTTACTGGCGATTGCTGGCTGGCTCGGGATTTTTCTTTCCACAGGACTCCGTCCGATTATCAGTTCGCTCGGGGCCATGACCGTGGGTTTGCTGGTCTATATGGGACGAGCGCGAATGCTGGGCCAATGGCCCTTCGAGCAAACGGACGTGGCAAGTTAAGACAAGGAGACTCTTCGGTGACTGAAGCGAAAATTTTCGCGATGCGATTTGTGGCAGCGATTCTCTTGGCGTGGACGGCGCTCTCGTTTGCTCCGTCGGCCGCCGCCCAATCGCTTCCCGAAACAGTCGAAGCCATCAACAAATCGCGAGTCACCACCCGGATTCTTTTCGTTACCGCGCATCCCGACGACGAATGGTCGAGCCTGCTGGCCTACCTGTCGCACGGGTTAAATGCCGACGTGGCCTTGTTGACCATCACTCGAGGACAGGGCGGCCAGAACGCGATTGGCCCGGAGCAAGGCGGCCAATTGGGCGTGATTCGCACCGAAGAGTTACTCGCCGCGGGAAGCCATTACGGCGTGCGGCAGTTTTTTACCCGCGCGCAAGACACCGGATATTTGAAAAGTCCAGAGCAGGCGATGAAAGTGTGGGACGGCTTGGCGCTCGAGGACATGGTGCGAGTGATTCGCACTTACCGTCCGGACGTGGTCATCAACGGTTGGGGCGGAGTTCATTCGGGGCACGGACATCATCAAGCCAGCGGAATTCTCACGCCGCAGGCAGTCGTGGCCGCCGCTGATCCCAAAATGTATCCCGAACAAATCGCCGCAGGTCTCTCGCCATGGAAAGCAAAATTGGACTTGAGACTGGCGCGCGAGCAGACCGCCGACGCGATTGAGCTGCCGGTGAATAAGACCTCGCCGTTATGGGGAAAGAGTTACGTCGAAATTGGAATGGAAGGTCACGCCCAGCACCGCTCGCAAGGCACCCCGGCGTTTTTTGGCAATCCTTTTTTCCGGCGGCCGATTTATCTTGTAGCCGAAAATGCGAAAGGTGAACTCGGGAAGTTCGACGGCAAGTTACTCGCCGAGCCGCTTTCTTCTCTGGGCGCCCAATTTGGGAGTTTACAAAGCGTGATGGCGCCAGTTTTGTCTAGGGCCGACGAGCATCTCGCGGCCGCAGCTAAGTCCATCGCGCAAGTAGACCGCGGAGCGGCGGCAAGTTCGCTGGCGGCAGCGGGGAAAAGCATCAAGTCTTTGCGAGAGCAAGTCGCGAAACAGCCCGGAGACGATGCGAAGGCCGCGGAGTGGGAGCTTGCCTGCGTCAGCGCAAAAATCGATCGCGCGCTCGCCGACGACCTGGCGATTCCCATCGATACCCAAGCCGATCGCCACGAACTTGTGGCTGGAGAGAATTTCACGGTTGAGGTGACCATCGGTGGCGCGCCCGTGGTTCCCGCCAAATGGACTTTGGATGCGTCCAGCTTTCTCGTTCCGGCGGGTTGGACGATTACGCCGGCAGAATCCAAAGCGACCAGCGACGACGCGAAATTTCAGGTGGCCATCCCGGCCGGCGCAAAACCGCCCTCATCACCCGGCGACCGAATACTTCCGTTCCCGCCGCCTTTGATCCAGCTAAACCTGCCGGTGACTGTCGATGGCTATTCATTTCGGATCGAGCGCACGATCAACTCAGTGGAGGCTTCGACCACCGGAATCCTCACCTACCCGCTCGAGTTGATTCCGCTGGTGACGCTCACGCTGGATCCGCAGCAACTGATGATGCCGCAGGAACGGGCCGGTACGCCGCTGAACCTCCTGGCGCGCGTCCGTTATCACGGCTCGAAGCCCACGAAAGTTACGATCGGCGTCGACCAGCCGCAGGGGTGGAAAATTCAGACGCCCAAACTTACCGGACCATTGGAATTCTCGGCCGCTGGCGACCAACTCGTCCAATTTGTGGTTGAGCCGCCCAGCGGAGTTGCCGCCGGACCTTACGTGCTACACCCATATGCGCAGATTGGCAGCGAAACTTTTCGCACGTCGCTTGCACCGATCCCTACTCTTCCGACGCGAGATTGGAGCGAACCGGCCGACGCCACCATCCATGTGTTGAATCTGAACGTGCCGGCCGGTCTGCATATCGGCTACATCGCCGCAGACAACGACACGCTGCCCGAGATTCTGCGGCAAATTGGAATTCGCGTCGACCTGCTGGACGATGTCACCCTCGCGTTCGGTGAACTCGATCAATACGACGCAATCACGGTCGGAATTCGCGCGTATGAGCTGCGTCCGGACTTGATGCGCTCCAATTCCCGGCTGCTGGATTATGTGAAACGAGGCGGGACGCTGCTTGTTCAATATCAGCGAGATTTTGCCTGGAACAAGGAAATGCCCGCCCCGTTTCCGGCCACGATGCCCGATTCGACCTCACGGGTAACCGACGCCAATTCACCAGTAAGATTTCTCGCGCCGGATAATCCGCTGCTAAATTCTCCCAACAAAGTGACGCTCGCGGATTTCGACGGTTGGGTCCAGGAGCGCGGACTTTATTTCTGGGGGCGTTTTGATCCGAAATACACCCCGGTCCTCGGATTCAAAGATCCGGGCGAGCCCGAAGCGAACGGAGCGCTACTCTACGCGCGCGACGGCAAGGGCGTCTATATCTACACCGGGATTTCGTTTTTTCGGGAATTGCCCGCGGGAGTTCCAGGAGCATATCGGCTATTTGTGAATTTGTTAAGCCAGACTCCGCGCGAAAATACACGGGCACCGCAGGACTAACGGGATTCATAGCCGGGCCGGATCGCGACACAATTTCGATCCAGCTCCGACGAACGACCCTAGAACCTCTGATATCCGTCGTACAGGAAGAAACCGCCGGCAGCAATCAGCAACACAATCGAAGTGATGATCAACATTTTGATTGGGAGGGCAAGTCTCTCGATCCGAGCAACAATTACGCGTTGCTCCTGGGCCATGGAGTCGCCGGCACTGTCCAGAAAGATCTGATCGTCTTCGCGAACTTCCAGCGTGCCGCGATACACCAGCAGAATAACCAGGACCGCGGTAACGACTCCCCAGACCACCAATACATCGAGCAGTGGGCCGTGAATTTCCGGCATGGCTCCTCCAACGCCCACAGGCCTTGGGAACTTACAGAGCATTGGCCCGAACGGGCTCGTTTTCAGGGCTTACTTTCGCGGAGTATACCACTTTTGGAATTGCCTACGTCAACCGCTAGAGGGTCTCGTCGGGGAACTGGACACCCCAGAAACTCCGGGTAGGGTAGAGCATTTCGAGGCCTAGTTCGAAGATCCCAGATTCCTCGCCGCGGGTTACGCGGATCACCCGAAATTCCTGGATCTCTTGGGAAAGGCCGTTCAGCACCTCGATACGTGAACCGAGAACTGGCTCAAACGTGCCGCGAATCAACGCGCCATTCCGGCTGACTGCAATAGCCTCCGCCAGTCGGTCGACCGGCTCGCCGTGGATATCATTGGTGAAAAGCTGCACCGGAATTCGAATCAGGACGCGGCTGGAGCGGCGTCGCTCGATCATTGCGCGGGCGCTGGCCATTCGATTTGCTCTCCTTTAACCACGTAACCCGCCACAATACGCTGACAATTTAGAACTGCCGGCCCCAGCCGTCAAGTTTTGATGATCGCGCTGTGCTGCGTTGACAAACTTCGGGGCAGGCGTCAAGATAGTCGAGCCTCGTAACTTGCTGCAAGCAGTGCCCGAATGGCGGAATTGGCAGACGCGCTAGCTTCAGGAGCTAGTTCTCGCAAGGGAGTGGAGGTTCGAGTCCTCTTTCGGGCACCAAATATAATCAGGTTGACCAAGTCTTAGCGAAGTGCTTTAGCGCCAATCCGACAAACGCTGCGTTTTCTGATTTCTTTTGGTGCGGAGCTGCGCCTGATAGATGATGGTGCGTCTCGGAGGATGACCGATGGCCAATCAGCGCAAAGTGAAATGGGGTGTGTTGGGGGCGGCGAATATCGCGCTGAAAAAAGTGATTCCCGCGATGCAGCAAAGTGAGTGGAGCGAGGTGACCGGGATCGCTTCGCGCGATTTAAAGAAAGCGCAGGAAGCCGCGCGGAGTCTGGGGATTGCCAAAGCGTATGGATCCTACGAGGAACTTTTGGCGGACCCCGAGATCGAAGCGATCTACAACCCTTTGCCCAACCATTTGCACGTGCTGTGGTCGATCAAGGCGGCGGAAGCGGGGAAGCACGTATTGTGTGAGAAGCCGCTCAGCATGACGGTGGCGGAGGCCAAGACCTTGCTCGCGGCGCAGAAGCGTGCAGGCGTGAAAATGGGCGAAGCATTCATGGTGCGCACCCATCCGCAATGGTTGCGCGCGCGCGAATTGGTTCAAGCGAGAAAGATCGGAGAACTAAAAGCCATTAGCGGGGCGTTCAGCTACTTCAACCGGGATCCGGCGAACGTCAGGAATATGGCCGACATCGGTGGCGGGGCGATGATGGATATCGGGTGCTATCCGATCACCACCTCGCGGTTTATTTTTGGAGAAGAGCCTACGCGCGTGGTAGGGCTGATCGAAAAGGATCCCGACTTCAAGACCGACCGGCTAGCTTCGGCGATCCTGGATTTTCCTTCCGGGCCGACGACATTCACCTGCAGCACGCAAATGGTCCATTACCAGCGCATGCAAATCTTTGGGACCAAGGGACGAATCGAAATCGAGATTCCGTTCAACGCGCCGCTGGATAAAGAGACCCGGATTTTCATCGATGATGGCCGCGATGTACACGGAAGCGGCATCGTGACCGAGACGATTCCGCTGACCAATCAATACACGATTCAGGGGGATGTGTTCTCGCGTGCCGTGCTGGGATTAGGCGATGTTCCGGTCTCGATTGAAGACGGCATCGCGAATATGGCGGTAATCGAAGCGGTGTTTCGGTCGGCAAACTCCGGAGCCTGGGAGCGACCTTAACTCCCAGGTTCCCCGACGTCAGTACTTAACGCGTGCGGCGCTGCGAGCCGGCCACGGCTGGTTGAGCCGCTCGCGCCGGCTTGTCGCCATTTCCGTTTCCATTCTGCGGTGTGTGCGAGTGATCGTTGTGGGTCTGCCGCCAATTCACGCGGGGCATGATCAGCGACTCGTCTACGCGATCCTTATACTTCACGGCGACCTTTAGCAGCGAATCGAGTAGCGCGTCCGACAGCAAGTGGGGCTGTAGGCCGAGATCGACCAATTTGGAATGTTTTGCGTTGTAGTAGTGCTCTTGCGCTTCGACTCGCGGATCGGGGAGGTGGGTTATTTCGACGTGGAGGCCAATTTTTGCCGAGGCTTTCTGAACGATTTCAGCCAGCTCCAAAATTGAAAATCGCTCGGTAAATTGGTTGTAAACGCGACACTCCCCGGGCGCTGCCGGATTCAGGCAGGCCAATTCCAGGCAACGCACGGTGTCGCGAATGTCGAGGAAACCTCGTTGCTGGCCGCCGGTGCCGTAAACCGTCAGCGGATGTCCAATCACGGCTTCCACGCAGAAGCGGTTCAGCACCGTCCCGAAAACCTCGTCGTAATCGAAACGGTTGATCAGCGCATCATCCAGCGAGACTTCGTCCGTCACCGTGCCGTACACCACACCCTGATTCAAATCCGTGGCGCGTAGGTTCCAGGCTTTGCACGCGAACATCATGTTGTGGCTGTCGTGGACTTTGGACAGGTGATAGAAGGAGCCAGGCTGTTTCGGGAAGGGCAGCACGTCCTTGCGGCCATTGTGCTCGATCGTGATGTAGCCTTCTTCGATGTCGATGTTCGGCGTGCCGTACTCGCCCATGGTGCCGAGTTTGATCAAATGGCAATCGGGCTGAAATTCGCGCAGCGCAAACAGCAGATTCAAGGTTCCGACCACGTTGTTCGTCTGGGTGAAGACCGCATGGCGCTGGTCAATCATGGAATAGGGAGCCGAGCGCTGTTCCGCGAAGTGGATGACGGCTTCGGGCTCAAAGCGCTTAATCACCGAGCACAAGAATTCGTAGTCGGTGATGTCCCCGACGTAGGAGTCGATGGAATGGCCCGTGATTTTCTTCCAGACCTTGAGCCGTTCATTTAACGGCGCGATCGGAGTGAGCGTCTGAGCGCCCAGTTCATGATCCCACTGGCGTCGGATAAAGTTATCGACGATCGCCACCGTGTGGCCTTGCTTGGACAAATAAAGGGCCGTAGCCCACCCGCAGTAACCGTCGCCCCCGAGGACTGCTATCTTCATGGTTTCTCCCATCCCGTTTTCGCAAAAGTTCGATGCTCGCCGCCGACCAGTCAGTGCAGCAAATTGTTAACCAATATGAAGAAAAAATGCCTACGCGTGCCCCGAGTTATCCTTCAATCCAATCGTATCAAAGTCGAACTTATCATCTACAACGAATCAAACGACTTGAATACGCCGCAAATTTCCCCAACATAATGCGCCAAAATCGAAAATTTGGCTATTTTCTGCCGATGAAGACCAGCGTGACGCCCACGCAAACGAGCGCTACCCCGACCCAGCGGCGGCGCGAAACCCGCTCGCCCAGAAAAATCTCGCCACCGAATGCGCCGGCGGCGTAACTGAGAGCGGTGACCGGGACCACGAAACTCACGTTTTCGATGGATAGCGCACCCAGTAACGCGAAAAACGCCACAGCCATGAGCGTGATGCCCAGCCACATCCACGGAACTTGAACGGCGCGGATCAGCACACGTACGAGCGACGCTGGACGGAAATCCTTCACCTCGCCTATCGTTTTCATTGCGCGGGTCACACAGAGCTCGCCGCTGGTGCCGGCGACCACGATCAAAAGCAAGAGCACTGCTTCCCAACCCAGACTCATTACTTTTGCTCCGTCGTGCGCGGGTGGGTATTTCCCACGGTCAGCACCCCTAAGGATATAACGATGATTCCCAGCCAGTGCGTGGGCGAAATCGGTTCCTTCAATGCAAAATGCCCCAACAAAGCGACTACGGCAAAGGAGCTCGCCGAAGCGGGTTGCACAAAGCTGTAGTCGGCCCAGGACAACACCAGAAGATAAGAGACGAAAAACAAAAGCAGGAAACCGATACCCAGCCAGATGAACGGGGACGTCAGAACCCGAACGGCCAGCTGGAAAAACTCTGTTGGGCTGTGGATGGCCACATCGCCAACGGTCTTCATGCCCTTGCTGAGAAGGACGTTGCCGGTTGGAGCGAAAATTACGATAAAAAAGATCAGAATATAGGTCTTCAGATGCAATTCGGAAAATGACTTCATTCGGCGCAGGACCCACAAGCACCCAAAGAGCGGCTATCGACTTGAGGGTGCCGACGTTCCCGGTTGATCCACAATATGATTTTGATCTGCTTTATTTTTAACACNNGCCCGCCGCATCGCCCTGAAAGCCAAACCCAAAACCGCGGCGCCGCAGAATCGTGCCTCGATAATGCGGAGGATGCCAGACCAGGAAGCTTCAACTCGCAGGCGTCAACCCTAAAATTTTAGCATGAAATCCTGACTGGAGCCCGCCGGCAGCTGCGACGATATAGGTTCGTACCAGTGAAATCCGGTAACATAGCTGTAACACGCGTGCGTTAGGTTTCAAGGCGAAAATGGCAACCCACCAACTGACCGAACCGCAATATTTTCTCAACCGGCACTTTTCCTGGCTGCAATTCAACG
>PMHK01000210.1:0-160 GCA_003156635.1 Acidobacteriota bacterium
TTTGTGTTTGCGGCATGGAATTCAGGTGGTGCCGATTCCGGGGGCGTGCGCGTTTGTGACGGCGCTGGCGGGGTCGGGGATGGCGATCGAGGAGTTTACGTTTGTAGGGTTTTTGCCGTCGCGGCCGACGGAGCGGCGGAAGCGGTTGCGGGCACTGGCG
>PMHK01000210.1:181-410 GCA_003156635.1 Acidobacteriota bacterium
ACGAGGAATTCGTGCGCGGGCATCTGGAGGATTTGCTGGCGGCGGTAAGGAAGAAGGCGCCGCGCGGGGAAATTACTTTGCTGATTGGGCCGGCGGATGGAGCGCCGCAACATCAGGTGGAGGACGAGAAAGCGAAAATTCCTCTGGCGCGGAGAGTGGAGCAAGTGATGAAGGAAAGGAAGATCGATAATAAAGCGGCGTTGAAGGAAGTGGCGAAGGAGCGGGGGTT
>PMHK01000210.1:415-32665 GCA_003156635.1 Acidobacteriota bacterium
GATTCCTCGCTGCGCTTCGGGATGACCGATTTTCTCACCTGGAAAAATTGCAGCAGACGCGTGCGTTCGCGCGATGAACTCAAAGACTGATTGAAAACGATCGCAACGCTAGTCGGCGGAGGTGGAGGCAGAATTTGCGGTGTTGGCGGCGAAGAAGGCGTCGACTTTTTCGAGGATTTGGGCGCCGCTGTCGGAGTGGTGGACGTTGTGGCGGAGTTCGGAGCCGTTGCGCACGCCGTGGGTGAAGAGGCTGGCGAACTGTTTCATTTTGCCGACGGCGTCGGGCATTTCGGCGGCGAGCAGGCTGCGGAAATAGCCGCTGAGCAGGTGATAGCGATCGGCGTCGGTAGGCTCGGTGTAACGGCCGGTGGCGAGGTAGTCGGCGATCTGGCGGAAGATCCAGGGATTGGAAGAGGCGGCGCGGCCGATCATGACGGCGTCGCAATTGGTTTCGGCGATCATGCGGACGGCGTCCTGCGGAGTGCGGATGTCGCCATTGCCGATGACCGGAATTTTTACGGCGGCCTTCACGTCGCGAATCACGTTCCAGTCGGCGGAGCCAGCGTAGCCCTGCATGCGGGTGCGTGGATGGACGGCGATGGCTTCGATGCCGATGCGCTCGGCCATTTGGGCAACCTGGACCGCGACAATATTATTTTCATCCCAGCCGGAACGAATTTTGATGGTAAGCGGAATTTTTACCGCGGCGCGGACGGTGCCGAGAAGTTTTTCGAGATGCACGAGGTCGCGCAGCAGGCCGGAGCCGCCACATTTGACCACTTTTTTTACCGGGCAGCCGAGATTGATATCGACTTGATCGAAGCCGAGATCTTCGGTGAGCGCGGCGGCCGAGGCCATGACGGCGGGATCGGAGCCGAAAATCTGGGCCGCGATGGGATGCTCGTCGGCGTCGAAATACAAATAGTGCAGAGTGCGCGCGGAATTGCGGGTGAGGCCTTCGGCGCTGGTGAATTCGGTCATGATCAGGCCGCAGGCACCGAGGGAACGGATCACGCGGCGGAAGACGGTGTCGGTGACGCCGGCCATGGGGGCGAGGATGGTGGCGGGCTGGATGATGGTGTCGCGAATTTTGAGTTCAGCGGGAAACATGACTTGGCCTGATTGAAGTTTAATCTTCCTCGTCGCGATCCGAACCAGCGACGCGCGCGGCGGTTGCTACCAGTGAGCCATTCGAGAAGCCGGTGCGATCGAGCTGCGCGATCAACGCTTCCTTGGAGCCGCCGAAATAATTTTCGACGACCTGGCCGAGGGCCTGGGCGCGGGCTTCTTCGGCGCTGAGGTTCGGGCGGTAAATGTAGGCGCGGCCAACTTTCCGGCGTTCGACAATTCCCTTGCGCGCCAGTCGATCCATGATGGTCATGATGGTGGTGTAGGCGCGGGGGCGGCGCGGCGCGAGCAAGTCGCGTATTTCGCGGACGGTGGCCTGGCCCACGGGCCAGAGGGTGTTCATGCAATCGAGCTCGAGAGGCGCGAGGTCGAGGACCGAGCGGCGCGGAGGCGGCAGGCGGGTGATGACCTCACTCATCGGGAGCACTCCAGCGCGAACGTGACGGCGATGCTCATGCTTTTCGCGGCTCGAAATCGAGCTGGGCGGTTCCCCGGGGCGCGGCGGCTTCGACGGATTTAGAGGCTGCGACCGGGACTGGCTTCGGCTGCTGAGCCAAGTAGGCGTCGGTGCGCAGAATCGCGCGACGCAGAGCGGGATTGCGCTCGGTCCATTCGGCGTTGCCGGATTCAGAGTCGAGGGTCGAGCGCATGGCGGCCATCTTGGAATCCAGATCATCGAGAAAGTGGAGAGCGACGGCTTCGCGGGTTTGCGGGAGCGTGGGCGAACCGAATTCCAGCGAACCGTGATGGCTGAGAATCAGATGTTCGACCAAAATCGCGAGTTCCGGCGGAAAGCCGGGGATTAGTTTTATTTGGTCGCGGGCGATGCCGGTGCCGATGGTGATGTGGCCGAGCAGGCGGCCGGGCGTGGTGTATTGCACGCCGCGCTCGTAGCTCAATTCCTCGATTTTGCCAATGTCGTGGAGAACGATTCCGGAAAGCAGCAGATCGGCGTCGAGTTCGGGATATTGGGCAGTGACGCCGCGGCTGAGACCGATAAGGCTGACGACGTGTTCGAGCAGTCCACCGACGAAGGCGTGGTGCATCATCATCGCGGCGGGAGCGCGTTTCAGGCGCGGCGCGATGGCCGGGTCTTCGACGATGCTTTCGAGCAGGCGCTTCAGGAACGGATTCTTCAGGCCGGCGATGGCGGCGCGAAGCTCGGAATAAAGTTTTTCGATGTCGAATTTGGTGTGGGCTAGAAAATCGCCGAGGTCGTATTCGCGTTCTTCGGCGGGAATGATCTGCTCGAGGGTGACTTCCTTCACGCCGTTGTAAAGCTTCACGCGGCCGCGGATGACCACGACGTCATCGCACTCGAAAGTTTTGGCGATGGCTTCGAAGTTGTCCCACATTTTCGCGGGGATTGCGCCGGTGCGGTCGCGAAGCGAAAGCTCGAGCCAGGATTTGCCGCGCGCCGAAGTGCGAATGCCCTTCTCGCAGACCAAAAAAAGCGTGGAAACAGCCTGACCGTCCTGCAGGTCGGAGACGAAATGAGACTTCATTGACCGGCCTTGGGCAGGGGCACTTTCTTCTTGGCTTTGTTTTTGGTGGCGACGTCGGGAGTGGGCTGGACTTCTTGAATTACGCTGGCGCCGGGAACGGCGGCGGAATCGGTGTAGCCGGGCTTGACCATGACATAGCTTTCCTCGCGCAGTTCCCCGAGGTAAGTGCGCATGGAGGGCTGCATTTTTACCATGTAGAGCTTGTTCATGACTTCGTTTTCGACTTTGTCCAAAGGCTGCAAGCCGGCTACGAAATGTGCCTCCACTTTCAAGATTTCGAAACCAGTCTTAGTCTGAATCACGTCGGTGATCTGACCTTTCTCCATTTTGAACACGACGTCATTGAGTTGGGGAGAGAGAACACCACGCTTGAACACACCGAGATCTCCGCCCTGATCTTTTGCAGTGCTGCCTTCGGAGTAACGCTTGGCGATTTCGTTGAAGTCATCGCCTTTCCTCACGCGAGCGAGTAGGTCTTCCGCCTTCCTGTGGACGGATTCGATCTCTTCCGGACTTTTGCCGTCCGTACTGAGGAAAATTTCCGTTAGCTGCACTTCCTCTGGGCGCGTGAACTCATCGGAATGGGCCGTGTAGTAGGCCTTCACCTCTTCGCTGGGAATATTAATGTGCGAACCGACTTCGCGGCGAATCACTTCCTGGGTCAACATGCCGTTACGAATTTGGGTTTTGTAATCTTCCCAGGGCAGACCTGAGCCTTCGACGGCCTTTTCCAGTTCTTCAATGCTGTTCATATTGTTTTGCTTGCGGACGTCGTCGAGGCGCTTGACCAGGTCGGATTCGACGCTGATGCCCATGTCCTTGGCGCGCTGGACCATCAGAGATTGGTCGATCAAACCGCGCAGCAGATCTTTCTGCTGGTCCTTGTATTCGGCGGCCATTCGGTCCGGCAGGCAATTCTGACAGTCGTGGGCAATTTCGTCTTTCAGCTGCAGATCGGCGTGCTGGTAATCCGACTGGGTAATGATGTCGTTATTCACGCGGGCGATAATTTCCTCGACGACGGCGGCCTTGGCCTGGGCGCGGGCGGAGGAAGGCATCAGGGCGGCGGCAATGCAGGCCAGCGCGAAGGCGGTGGCGGCGAATCGAAGGGCTTGGCGCAAAGTGTGTTTATTCATGGGGTTCTCTCAGTTCAAATTTTATCTCTACGATTGTAGTTGTAGCAATACGTTTTTGACGGCGCCCATGGGGCCACCCTGGTAGCCCTTCCACTCGACCCACAGCAGGCCGGTAGGATCGAGACGCATACCGCGGCGTTTGCGGAGCAATTTGACCAACTGGTCGGGCCCCAGCGGGGTGTCGTCGTAAAACTTTATGGCGACCTGATCGCCTTTGCGGTCGACGGTGGCGACCAGAAGCTTTTCGGCGATGGCTTTCAGCACCGCATATTCCAGCAGATTTTCTACCGACGGCGGCGGGGGGCCGAAACGATCTTCGAGTTCACGGCGAACTTCCACGCGCATTTCCTCCGAGGTGACACTGGCGATGCGCTTGTAAATCCGCAAGCGCAGATTCTCGCTATCAATGTACTCCGGTGGGATGCGGATATCCTGGCCGAGGTTGAGTGTGGCGCGGCGTTCGGGCGCGACGGCTTCGCCTTTCCGCTCGGCGACAGCGCGTTCCATCATCTGGCAATACATGTCGAAGCCGACGGCTTCGATGTGGCCATGCTGCTCGCGGCCGAGCAAGTTCCCTGCTCCGCGGAGTTCGAGGTCCAGTGCGGCGATGCGGAAGCCGGCGCCGAGATCGCTGAACTCTTTCAATGCGGCGAGACGCTGGCGGGCGATGGAACTGAGGGTGGAGTCGGGCGGGACGAGCAGATAGGCATAGGCGCGCTGGTTGGAGCGGCCAACCCGGCCGCGCAGCTGGTAGAGCTCGGAAAGGCCCATGCGGTCGGCGCGATTGATGATGATGGTGTTGGCGCGCGGGATGTCGAGACCGTTTTCGATGATGGTGGTGGAGACGAGGACGTCGGCTTCGTCGCGAATAAATTTCAGCATGACTTTCTCTAGTTCGGTTTCACGCATCTGGCCGTGGCCCACGACGACGCGGGCTGCGGGGACCAGGCGGTTGATCATGGCGGCGAGGGAGACGATGGATTCGACGCGGTTGTGCACGAAGAAAACCTGGCCGTCGCGAGCCATTTCTTCCTGGATGACGCGCTGGACCAGAGTTTCGCTGAAGGGCGCGACGGTGGTTTGGATGGCGAGGCGGTCCTTGGGTGGGGTTTCGATGACGCTCATATCGCGCAGGCCGACGAGCGACATGTGGAGAGTACGCGGAATGGGCGTCGCGGACATGGTGAGAACGTCGACATTTTTGCGCATTTCTTTCAGGCGCTCTTTGTGGGCCACGCCGAAACGCTGTTCTTCGTCGACGACGAGGAGGCCGAGGTCCTGGAATTTTACGTCTTTGGAAAGGATGCGGTGAGTGCCGATCAGGATGTCGACTTTGCCGGCTTCGACTTCTTCGAGAACTTTTTTTTGTTCCTTTTCGGTGCGGAAGCGGCTGATCATTTCAACGCGGACGGGAAAGGCGGCGAAACGGCGTTTGAAAGTTTGAAAATGCTGGAAGGTGAGCACGGTGGTGGGCGCGAGGACGGCGACCTGTTTGGAGTCGGCAAGGGCTTTGAAGGCGGCGCGCATGGCGACTTCGGTTTTGCCGTAGCCCACGTCGCCGCAGAGCAGGCGGTCCATGGGCAGATTGGATTCCATGTCGCGTTTGACGTCGTCGATGGCGCGCTGCTGGTCAGCGGTTTCTTCGAATTCGAAGGCGTCGTCGAATTCGCGGGTGAAATTGGTATCCGGGGCAAAGGTGTGGCCAACGGCGAGTTTTCGCTCGGCGTAGAGTTCGAGAAGCTGGTCGGCCATGTCGCTGACGGATTTCTTGACGCGCGATTTGCGGGCTTCCCAGACGGTGGTGCCGAGGCGGTCGAGTTGGGGTTCGACGCCGCCCAGCGAAGTGTATTTCTGAATCAGGTCGATGCGGGCGAGCGGGACGTAGAGCTTGGCGTCGCCGGCGAATTTGAGCAGCATGAATTCGCCGTTGGCGCCTTCGATGGCGACCTGGCGCAGGCCTTCGAACTGGCCGATGCCATGATCGACGTGGACGACGTAGTCACCGGGTTTGAGATCGCTGAAATCGCTGAAGAAGCTGGAGGTTTTGGGGCGCGAACGAGCGCGCTGAGAAGGGGCGGGAAGCGTCTCGAAAAGATCGGCGTTGCCGTAGAGGACGACTTTGGCGTCGACGAAAGCGACGCCTTCGGAGAGCGGCGCTTTGGTGAGCACGATACCAGCGCCGGGCGCGCTGCTTTCTTCCTGGGCCAGGCGGGTGACGGTGGCGTTGGCTTCGAGTTCGCCCATGCGATAGGGCAATTCAAATTCGTGGCAGATGTCGGCGAGGCGTTCGAGTTCGCCGGTGCTGGCGGCGGAAACCATGACTTGATCGCCGGCGGCGATGCGGGTGCGGGCTTCGGCGATGAAGGCCGGGACGTTGCCGTGATAGCGCGTGGTGGGTTGAGTTTGCAGAACTCGCAATTCGGCTGGCGGGTTTATCGCGGGCTGGCCGGGAGTTGCCGGCTCCGTTGCGGGATTTTCGAGGGCGAGGTGCTCGAGTGAGAAGCGCGGGGCCATTTGCCGGGCGAGATTCCATTCTTCGTCGTCAAAGATGAATTTTTCGGGCGGCTCGGCGAGAGGGTCTTCCACTTCGGCAAACGCTTCAGCGAGTTGCGCGCGATATTTTTCGATGGAGGCGGCGAGTAGCGAGGGTTCGTCTTCGACGATCAGCGGTTCATTGGCGAGATCGAAGAGGGTGGCGTTGCGGGTTTCGCGCAGGGCTTCGCGAAATTCCCAGCCGGGATAAAATCCGGCGGGCGCGGAGTCGTCTTCGCGGCCAGAGGCGGAATGGACGCGCATTTTTTCCAGGATTTCGGCGTGGCGCGGAAATTCAGTGAGCGGCAAGAGCGTGGTGCGCTCGATGGGGCTGGTGGATCGTTGGGTGGTGGGATCGTAGGCGCGAATGGACTCGATGGTGTCGCCGAGAAGTTCGACGCGGACGGGTTGCAGCGATTCGGGCGAATAGATGTCGATGATGCCGCCGCGGACGGCAAACTGGCCAGGCATGTCGCAGGTGACTTGTTTGTCGTAGCCGGCGCTGGAGAGAAAATTGATCAGGTCCTGATGCTCGATGGTTTCGTCGCGTGAGATGGTGCGCGCGAGTTGCGAATAAAATTCGCGGTCGCGCAAGCGCCAGAGCGCGGCCTGGACCGGAGCGATGAGGAGGTCGGCTTCGCCGGTGGCGAAGCTCCAGAGAGCGACGGCGCGGTCTTCGGAAATTTCGGCGTGAGGAGAGCGATTTTCGTAGGGCAAAACTTCGTGAGCCGGAAGGTGGACGACGCGACGATCGGGTTTGCCGGTGATGGCGCGATAAAAATAGCGCAGCGGCTCGAGTAGCATTTCAGCGCGCTGATTGGTTTCGACCAGGATGACGAAGGGACGGCCGAGTTCGGCAAAAGCCAGCGGGATGATGAGGGCTTTGGCCGGATCGGTGAGGCCGGCGAGGCGGACTTCTCCGCCTCGCTGACGCAGAGCTTCGAACGCTTCGTCGGCGACGGAGCGGCGGGCCACTCGCGCGAGAAGCTCGCTGACGATGGGAAGAATCATGCCGGGAGATGTTTGATGCGTTCGAGGAGGCGCGCGGTGGAAAAACCGGGCTCGAGCGGGATGCGGATGACTTTGGCGCCGGAAGCACGGGCGGCTTCGTCGTCGAGAAATTCGTTCTGATTGGAAGTGAGCTGGCCGCCTTTAGCGACGACTTCGGGTGCGAGGCGGGCGATAAATTCGCGCGCGGTTGGTTCGTCGAATTGGGTGACGGAATCGACGGCGGCGAGATTCGCGAGAATTTCGGCGCGTTCGTTTCCCGGATTCACGAAAGGCGCGAGCGGGGTGGAGCTGGCGGCGTCTTCGGCGGCGCGGCTGGCATCACTGCGCACACCGACGACGAGAATGTCAGCGAGGCCACGCGCATGTTCGAGCAGGCGCACCTGGCCAGGATGCAGCAAATCGAAGGCTCCGGTGGCGCAAATGACGCGCTTTCCGTTGCGTTTCCACTCGCGACGTTGGAGAATCAAATCCGTTTGCGAAACGATTGCCAATGCCCTCTTCTCCGGTGCGACTTCCGCGTTCCGCGGAAGGTCAACGCGACGCAGCAGCAATTCATCATTCTACCATGTGAGGCAGAAATGCATTGGCGGGCGGCGTGAAGGCGCGGAGACTCCGCGGACTGTGGACGATGGTGCTGGCCGCCGCCGGAATCGTACTGCTATTCCTGGGCGCGCACTGGATCCGCGTGGCGGAATTGCCCAAGCAGGAAATTGTTCTGACGGCGGGCGGATGCAACACGCCGGTGACGATTCTGCAGCCGCCGGCGGACGTGCAGCCGGTAGGCAGCGCGATTTTGATCCACGGGCTTTCGGCGAACCGGCGTTTGATGATGTATCTGGCGGAAGATTTTGCGGGGCACGGATTTCAATCGTATGCGATGGATTTACCGGGGCACGGCGATAGCGAGGATCGGTTTTCGTTTGCGCGGGCCGAGGGCTGCGCGACGGCGGCGGTGGAAGCGCTGACTCAGGCGCACGCGATCGATCCAAAAACGACGATTCTGGTGGGACATTCGATGGGCGGGACGATTGCGATCCGAATGGCGGATCGCGACCCGGTGGCGGCGACGATTGCGATTTCGCCCGGACCGACCGTTGCGCCGAAGCGGATGCCGACGAATTTGCTGGTGTTCAGCGCCAGCGCGGATTTGAAGATTTTGAAGGAAGCGGCGAAGGGTTTGTCCGATTTGGCGGGCGGCACGCGCACGGCGCCGGACGATTTTGCGCAGCGACGCGCGTTTGAATTGCAATTACTGCCCCATTCGACGCATACCAGCCTGCTTTCGGACCGGCGGGTGGCGCACAATTCGGAACAGTGGGCCATGCGGACCTTATTTCCGGACATTTCGGCGGAAACGATTGCGCTGAATCTGGATCTGGCGACATACGAGACGTTTGGCAGCGGGAGACGGCGGCTGGCGGGCGGCGCCCTCGGATTCATCGGGATTCTGCTGATTTTTCCGCTGGCGGTGTCGATATTGGCGAAGATCGGGGGGCCGACATCGCCGGAAGTTCCGGGTTTGACGCCGCGGGTGCCGCTGCTGCTGATCGAAGTGGCGATTGGCGCGATGATCGGCGTGCTGTTGCTGCTGGTCGGGGTGCCGCTTCGATTTTTGCATTTGTTTACCGGCGCATATTTGGTTTCGTTGCTGACGGTCGTGGGATTGCTGCTGTTGATCTTGAATTTTGGTTTTGCGCTGGAGTACGCGTCGCTGAGACCGACGCGGCTGATTGGCGCGGTGATTCTGGGATTCGCGACGTTTCTGGCGCTGGGCGGATGGCTGAACTGGCAACTGACAGACGCGTGGTTGAACGCGCCGCGCTGGATGCGGTTTGCGGGGATTCTGCCGTTTTTGTGGCTCTATTTTTTTGCGGAAGAGGTGGTTTTGGGGCCGGTGCGGTCGCGGGGCGCGCGGGCGAAACGGTTTGGCGTGTTCTTGCTGCTGCGGCTGGAAATTTTTCTGGCGTGCACGCTGGGTTATTACGCGCTGGCGAGCGGACAGGTCCTGCTGGTGATACTTTTTGTGTATCTGGCGATATTTTCCATATTACAAAGGCTGGCCAGTGACGCATTGCGAGCCCGCACCGGGGCGGCGACGGCCACCGCTTTATTTGGTGCTATACTCGGCGCGTGGTTCATCGCAAGTTTGTTCCCACTGACGTAAAGCAGAGTTATTGATAGCGGGTGCCATGAAAGAAATATCCATCGTGGGTGGCGGCCCGGCCGGGTCGCTGTGTGGCGAACGGCTGGCGACAGCGGGTTTTAAAGTAACGATTTACGACGAACGCATGACGTGGGAAAAACCGTGCGGCGGCGGGCTGACCTACAAAGCCATCGAAGCGTATCCCTTTCTTCTGGATTCTCCCCAACCGAAGCGCATTGTACGCAAAGCGGAACTGATTTCGAGCGGCGGGCACCGGGCGCAATTCGAAATGAACCGGCCCATCGTGATTTACGCGCGGAAAGTTTTGAATCAACTGTTGTTGGATCGCGCGATCGCGGCCGGCTGCACCGCCGTGTGTTCGCGGGTGACGAACGTGGACACCAACGGGGCGCGGGNNGTGCTGGCGGGGGGCGCGCGGAATCAATTGTTGCCGGAAACCACGGCGCTGGGGTCGAAGGACCTGGAAGTTACGCTGGGATATTTCGTGCCGACCGAAGAAGACATTATTAAGGTGAAATTTTTGAAGGAGTTTGAAGGCTACCTGTGGTCGTTTCCGCGGGCCGACCATTTGTCGGTGGGGATTTGCGCCAAGATGGGGCAGAGTTCGACGCAGGTTTTGCGGCAGCATCTGGACGATTTCGTGGAGGATGAGAAAATTCCGCGGGCGGGGGCGAAATTTTACAGTCATGTGCTGCCTTCGCCGGAAGCGCATACGATTCGCAGCCGGCGGATCAGCGGGCGAAATTGGGCGATGGCGGGAGACGCGGCAGCGACGGTGGATCCGATTACGGGCGAGGGCTTGTACTACGCGCTGCGCTCCGGGGATTTGCTGGCAGAGGCGATTGCCGAGGGCGCACCGGAAATGTATCCGGAGAAATTGCGCGACGCGTTTTCGGCGGATCTGGAATTCGCGGCGCGGATCGCGGCACGGATTTTCCGCGGAAATTTTCTGGGGAATGCGATTACGACGCGGATGGTGCAGATGCTGAATTATTCGCCGGCGTTTCGCGATTTGATCCGCGATGTATTCAGCGGATCGCAGGATTACCGGAGCCTGAAGCGGCGCTGCTGGAACCAGCTGGGAATTACGTTCGCGGAAATTACGCGGACGCTATTGAGCCCGCGGCGGATGAAATTTTCGGAGGCAGCGGCTGCCGGGAACGCCGGCGAGTCCCCGAGATGAGCGCGCCGGATTCGAACGAGTCGAAAGATATGCCGACGCGGGCGCGCGAGGAGGCGGACGAGCGGCGCATGCCGCTGGGGCTGGAAGGCTCGTGGGAGAAGGTGGTTCCCCGCGAGTGGACCATCGCGATGTACGACCCGAATCTTCCTCCGGTTTTTTCCACGCCGGCGATGATTGGGATGATGGAAGTGGCAGCGTCGAATTCCCTGCTGTCGGAATTGCCGCCGGGCGCGATTTCGCTGGGAACGAGAATTGAAGTGGATCATTTGAAGGCGGTGCATGAGGGCGCGACGGTGAAGGCGACGGCGCGGCTGGTTGGATATCAGGGACGATTTTTGGTTTTCGATGTCGAGGCGCGGTCGGGCGATTTGTTGCTGGGCCGGGGAAAAGTATTTCGGGCCGTCGTGCAGAACAAGAAATTCTTGAAACCCACGAACGAAGAATAAGTACAGGCAGGTCCGCATGGAAATCCGCAGAAAAATCCGAAAGTTTAAATCTCTAGCCCTGTTTGGAATTTGTCTCGCGCTGCTTTGGCCGGCCGAAGTGTGGGCAGCGAAGGCCGCACCGGCTCCACTGGAAGTGATAGTGCTGGGGTCGGGTGGGCCGCGGCCTTTCGGACGGGGCGGGTCGAGTTACGTCGTGGAAGTGGACGGCGTGCCGCGAATTCTGGTGGACGCTGGCCCGGGAGCGTTCGTACGGATTGGCGAGCTGGGATTGGATTTGTCGGACGTGGATACGGTTTTGCTGACGCATCTGCACATCGATCACAGCGGCGATCTGCCGGCGTTTTTCAATGCGCGCGCGCTGAGCGCCGATGGGCCGATTACGTACAAGATTTTTGGGCCAGATGGCGCGGGGCTTTTTCCCAAGACATCGCGGTTTGTGGATTTGCTGGTGGGCGATGGCGGGGCTTTCGCCTATCAGACAACGTTTGGCGCCGACGAAAAATTTGTGGTGAAAGATCTGGCGATCAATCTGAACCCGACCGAAACGCGGATCGTCGACGAAAAGGGTTTGACGATCGATGAGATTGCCACGCATCACGGGGATTGCCCGTCGGTGGCCTACCGGATTAGCTATAAGGGCGTGACCGTGGTTTTTTCGGGAGACATGGACGCCTCGGCGATTCCGAACCTGGAAAAGCTGGCCAAAGACGCGAATTTGCTGATTTTCAATTGCGCGGTGCTGGACCCGCCCGGTTCGCCGAAGCAGTTGTACGAATTGCATACGCCGCCAAAGAAAATCGGAGAAGCGGCGAAAGCGGCCGGGGTGAAAAGTATATTGCTGAGCCATACCGCGCCGGACGTGGAAAGCCGCGAGGCCGCGGTACGCGCGTCGATACGCGCGAATTTTTCCGGGCCGGTTGCGTTCGCCACGGATCGTTTGAAAGTGCCGGTGCGATGACCGTCGAAGTTTATTGAGGTGCAGGCTATGGAACCTGTCGAATCTGTTCTGCTTTTCATGGACCGGATCAACCAGCACGATGCGGACAAGCTGGTGGAGCTGGTGACGGACGATCACGAATTCGTGGATTCGCTGGGCAAAACCATGCAGGGCAAGGAAAATGCGCTGAAGGGCTGGCGCGGATATTTCGCGTTTTGTCCGGACTACTGGGTTTCGCACGAAGAGGTTTTCGCCCAAGGCAACCAAGTCGCGGTGATCGGCGCGGCGGGCGGCACGATCGCGGCGGCGGGCGGGAAACTTTCGCCAGAAAATAAATGGAAAATTCCGGCAGCCTGGCTGGCCCTAGTGAATAACGGACGAATTCAGAAGTGGCAGGTGTACGCCGACAATAAACCTGTCTACGACATCCTCAGTAACCTGAAGAAGCCTGCTTAGCGCTGTCGCAGGCCTGCGGAAAAAACTCTAGAAAAATTTGTCAGGAATTTTGGTGCCCGGAGAGGGAGTCGAACCCCCACGGCCTTGCGACCGGAAGATTTTGAGTCTTCTGCGTCTGCCAGTTCCGCCATCCGGGCAATTTCGCGTGCGCAACGCGATGGCTCGCGGTGCGTCTAGATAATAGCGTGTAACGGCGGTGACGAGCAACAACAGGGGCCGCCGCGGTGCGCAATTTTATTTTTCGCGGCGCCAGGAGGCGATGGCGATGAAGCGCTATTTGATCGGTGGGGCAATTATTTTGGCGCTGGCGGTGGGAATGTATGCGGGATCGCATGAGGGCGAGTTCACCTGGTACAAAGTGACCGGCCCGGGACCGTACCACGTGGATGTGGTTTCGGGTCACGGCAAGAATTGCTACGTGTTTGCGGAAGATTCCGGGAGCCGGACGGTGTTGCTCTGGTGCGAGGATGGAGTCCCTCCGAAGCAGTAGGAGCCGTGCTACGACCCGCCACTGCGGATGATGCGGATGGCTTCGGGTAGGGCTGCGGCATCGGTGGCGTTTGCGTTAGAGCCATTCGCGCCATTGGGGTCTGCGCCATCGGGCTGGTTGCCGGTGCCTTCGCCGGGAGCCAAGAACAGATTCGATTCGAGGCCGTACTGCTTGGTGTACAGCTCGTAGTAGCGTCCGCCGAGATCGTACAGCGACTTGTGATCGCCGCGTTCGATGACGCGGCCGGCTTCGACGACGAGAATCTGGTCGGCGCGGCGCACGGTGGAGAGGCGGTGGGCGATGACGAAGGTGGTGCGGCCGCGCATCAAGTAGCGCAGGCCTTCCTGGATGAACGATTCGGATTCGGAGTCCAGGCTGGAAGTGGCTTCGTCGAGAATTAGAATCCGCGGATCGGCGAGGATGGCGCGGGCGATGGAAACGCGCTGGCGCTGGCCGCCGGAAAGCTTTACGCCGCGTTCGCCGACGATGGTGTCGTAGCCCTTTTCGAAATGTTCGGCGAATTCATCGACGCGCGCGATGCGGCAGGCGTCCATGATTTCGGCTTCGGTGGCTTCGGGTCGGGAGAAGGCGACGTTCTGGCGAATGCTGCCGTCGAAGAGGAACGTTTCCTGCAAGACGACGCCGAGCTGCGTGCGGTAGGTATCGAGCTTGACCTGGGAAAGATCGATGCCGTCAACCAGAACGCGACCGGAAGCGGGAACGTAGAAGGCGGCGATGAGTCCGATGACGGTGGACTTCCCTGCACCGGAAGGACCGACCAGCGCAGTGACGGTGCCGGGCTGCGAGTCGAAGCTGACGTCGTGCAGGACCATCTTGCCGGTGTCGTAGGCGAAGTTGACGTTGTCAAACTGCACCTCTCCGCGGATGCGGCCCAGCGATTGGGTGCGGCGGGGATCTTCCTGTTCCATCTTTTCGTTCAGCACTTCGCGGGTGCGTTCGAGGCCGGCAAGGGCTTCGGTGATCTGCGGGCCGATGCCGACAATTTGAAAGACCGGCGCGATCAGCAACCCGAGGAAAAAGGTGAACGAGAAAAACGTGCCAGGAGTCATGGTGCCGGCGAGAATTTGCCGCGCGCCGAGGTACATGATCATGGCGCTGACGATGCCCATCAGGCTGGTCGCCGAGAGGCTCATGATCGAGGTCGCGGTGAGGGTCTTCAGCACGTTTTCGAGCAGGCGCTGCGCGCCCGCGGCGAAAACTTTTTCCTCGCGGTCTTCCGCGTGGTAGCCCTTGACCACACGAACGCCGCCCAGCGATTCGGTGAGCCGGCCGGTGACTTCGGCATTGATTTTCGGACGCTCGCGAAAAATCGGGCGGATGGTCTTGAACGCTTGATTCAGCGCGACACCGAAAACGAGGAGCACGCCGGCGGCGACGCCAGTCATGAGCACGCTGGTGTGCAGCAGGTAGACCAGGGCAAACAGCGCGGTCATGATGCCGCCGGCAAATTCGATCAGGCCGGTGCCGACCAGGTTGCGGACGCCTTCGACGTCGCTCATGATCCGGGAAATCAACACGCCGGTTTTGTTGGCGTCGTAGTAAGCGATTTGCAGGCGGCCGATGTGGGCCTGCACTTTTTCGCGCATTTCGGAAATCATGCGCCAGGAAGCCTTGGAGAGCAGCTGGGTGAGCGAAAACGAAGTGAGTCCCTGGACGATGGTGGCCGCCAAAACCGCCGCGACGATGGGGTACAGCAAGTGGGTCTGCTTCTTCAGCATCACGTCGTCGAGAAGATATTTCGTGGAAGCAGGAAGAACCATGCCGCACAGGCGGTTCACGACCATCAGCACAAAACCGAGCGCAATGATTCCGCGCCGCGGCTTGAGCAGCGCGAGCACGTCGGGCAGCTGGCTCCAATCGAATTTCTGCTTGGCGGTTTTGGTTTTGCCGGCTTTGGTTTCCTGCCGGGACACGCGCGAACCGATTTTATCGATTCCCGATTTTTGTTGGCCGCTGGGGCGTATTTTCATTCAGCCATCACTATAGCGCGATTGGATAGGCAATTGACCGCGCCAAGGGCAGGTTGAAAGGTAAGACGGGACGAACCCATATCTCGATTGGATGAGCTAAAGGCGTTCGGGATGGCGCTATTTGGTGGTGACCCGAAGCACGGAAGGCCGGGTTGTGGCTGCGATATCTGTTTGGTAGACTCGGGTCCATGGCCAGGAAAAAAGTAGCAAAGAAGAAGCAAGCGGCGAGCAAGAAGAAGGCAGCGCCTAAGAAGAAGTTGGCGGCGAAGAAGAAGGCTGCGCCAAAGAAGAAGGCTGCGGCCAAGAAAAAACCGGCTCGGCGCAAAGCGCGGAGAACTCCGCGAGGGCCGCAAGAAGTGACGAACCCGGTGGCGATACGCGGACGACGCGGGCTCGGTTCAGCGTCCGGCGGCCAATCGGGCGACACGCAGGGGCTTTCGGAGCGAGAAAGCGCGGATTCGGAGAGCGTGACGGAATTGGCGGAAGAAGGACAGGATTATGAAGCGGAAGTAATAAGTGGAGTGGAGAACGCGAAGGATCCGGACCAGGGCGAAGTCACTACGAGCGAAGTGCCGGAAGACGACGTGCCACCGGAATACCAGGACCGGGATCAGATTTAAACCGGTTACGAAAACAATTCAGTTGAACGCAAAAGCAGCCCGGAACAAAAAATTTGTTCCGGGCTGCTTTTTTTCAAGGCCACGTGCCGCGTTTCGGATTAACGGCCACCGGCGGTGTGAGCTTTGCTGCGATTGCCGATGGCGTCGTCGGCTTCTTTGAAGTTGGGTTGGTCGTTCAGATTTTTCACGAACGAGTCGACCTGACGGGTGGCTTCCTCTTTAGCGATGCCGTAGCGTTCCTGAACCTTGCCGATGAGCTGTTCGCGGCGACCGGCGACTACGTGCATATCGTCATCGGTCAGCTTGCCCCACTTTTCGCGAACTTCACCTTTGACCTGCTTCCATTTACCTTCTAGTTGGTCCGAATTCATGTCGTGGCTCCTTTGCTCTGGAGATTGAAACTCGCGTTCATTTTTTCAACGTCAACCTTCAAGGTTGATTGGGCAAGTGGTCTGCCAAATGGGGTGAAATGAACGAAGTTCCACTGGAACTAGGACTTGGGGTGAAAGTAGAACACCGGGCGTACTGGAAACACCTGAGGGCGAGGTGAGTAAAACTGCGGCATTCCGGGATTTTTTTCCCAAAGGACAAATTGGCGTAGGTAAAAATGAGAATCAGGCGGCGGACGAAGTCAGGTTCTTTCCCGATTGCATTGAACAGGCTGGCGCATCTATAAGTAAGGATGCCGCGGCCCAATACGCGGGCAAGGATGTGCGCCGTGGAGGTGCTGCAATGAGCCAGTGGAAATTCAAGTTCCGGCCGGAAGGGTTTCGATCCGTCGTGATGTTTTCGGTCGCGCTGTTGAGCGCCGGCTGGTGCGGGCCAGCCCGAGCGCAGGGCCAAGCCCAAACCGTGGCGATGCGGTCTTCGGTGCAAATGGCGTCGACGGCGCATGCGGACATCGTGAACGCGACGGGAGTGAAGATTGGAACCGCGACGTTCGTGCCCACGGCGGGTGGAGTGCGCGTGGACGTGAGCGTGTCGCAATTGCCGCCGGGAACGCATGGGATACATATTCATACGGTGGGAAAATGCGAAGGGCCGGATTTCAAGACGGCGGGCGGACACTTCAATCCAGCCGACAAAAAACACGGGCGAGACAATCCGGCGGGACCGCACAACGGAGATCTGCCGAACATCGAAGTGGGCCCGGACGGCAAGGCCACGACTTCGCTGCTGGACACCAACGTGACGCTGAGTGACGGGCCGAATTCGTTATTTCACGATGGCGGGACGTCGATCGTGATTCACGCGATGCAGGACGATTACAAAACCGATCCGGCGGGAAATTCCGGAGCCCGGATTGCGTGCGGGGTGATACAGAAGTAGTCTGTCGAGCGAGGGGCGCGTTAAAAGGCGCCGCGCCGCGTAGGGCAGAAGAAATTAATTGTTTTTGGCGAACGCGCGCAACGCGGTTTGCTCATCCGGGAAGTCGACGAAAACGGTGTGCAGGTTGGTCATGTGCAGGATTTCGCGGGCGCGGGGATTTAGGTCAACCGCGTGCAATTCGGCGTTACTCTTGCGAGCGGAATAGAGTCCACGCACCAGCTGGCCAATGCCGGAGCTGTCCAAGTAGGTCACATCGCGAAAATTCAGAAGAATGCGGCGGCGGCCATCTTCGAACAGGTCGGTCAGCAGTTCGTGAACGGCTTCGCCTTCGATCAGGGTAAAGCGACCCCTTACATCCACAATCGTTACATCTCCCAACTGCCTGGTACTGGCACTAAAACCCACAGGAAAGCCCCCGGTAAGAATACGATTTCATTTTAGCGCAAGCGGACCCGATACCAAAATCGAGCACGGAAAGAGAATGCAGGTAACCGGATTGCGAAGCGGAAGAGACTAAGTGAGCTGAGCCAGCCAGGAATCGAGAATTTTCAATTGATCTTCGGCAGGATCGACGAAGGTGATGCCCATACCCATGCCTTCATGCACGTAAATAATTTTGCTTTTGGTTTCGAAGGCGCCTTGATCACAGCTGATGCGCATATTCAAATTCGTACCTTGCGGTAGCGTCACCAAGGAATCAACGAAGCAACCCTTGCGGCTGATTTCCGAAATGCGGCCGGTGATACGCATGTCGGTGCGCGGCTCGCGCAGTTCGATGTGGGCGATGAAAGTGAAGCGCGGAAATTCGCGATGCTCGGGGTAAGCGCCCGGATTGGACGGCGAGCCGGAAAACGTGCCCATAAAAAACCCCCTGGTGGAGCGTGGAGCCGGTGATTCAGAGTGGCACATTCCGCGTTGAAGTGGCGAGGCCGGAGCGGGTGCGATGACGCTAAAAATATACCGCCGCCTTCCCTTCGCCTCGACCGCAGAATAACGAAGGGCGGCCGCGTGAGAATGCGTAGCCCGTGTGGGTAGTTGTACGGATGCACGCGCTGAACGAAACGTGATAAACCTAATGGGAGAGATTGCACCTTTTCAGGATTCAAGCCGATCAAACGGGTCAGGTATGGGCAAAACGTGGGGTCTGCCCCGCCGTCGCCGAAGGCTTTGGATTACTTGAAAACCAGCGAACAAAATAAAAGTTGCTTTCAATTCGAAGCAGGTTCTCGCGTTAGTCAGTTGCCGAGGGGCAGGCGGCGTGGAACCGTGTGGCGTACCCCGATATAATGCAGTTGATTAGCGGATGGTGAGGTCAACATCTGTGGTCTTGCCCGGCTCTGTGGGCACCATGCCTCTGGGAGTACTCTGATCAAATGGAGCCCGGATTTCGCGCTGGCGAGTACTTGAAGCAAACGCGCAATCGCCTTGGGATAACGACGCGCGAAGTGGAAGAGTTGAGCCGCAAGGTGGGGCTTGAGTCGGGCAGCGAAGAGTTCTACATCTCCAATGCCTGGCTGACCCAGCTCGAGAATAAAAGCTCGGTACCCAGCATTTACAAGCTTTTCACCCTGAGCGTTATTTACCGGATGAACTTCAGCGAGCTTCTGGCGATGTTCGGAGTAGTACTGAGCGATGCGGCGCGGCTGCAGTCCTGCATGCCCCTGGATCACACCCACCTCGCTTCGGTAGAGGCGTCCGATCGGGACAAGCCGATCACCTTTCCGATTCGATTCGATCGCGGATTCAGCATGGAGAAAACTAACCTGATATCGCGGATGGTGGAATTGTGGGGCGAAGTGCCTATTTCGATGATTCAAAATCTCGACGTACGGCATTGTCAATACGGGTTTATTGGAATGGATGACTTCACGATGTATCCCTTGCTGCGGCCGGGGTCGTTTGTGCAGATCGACCGGCAGGGTAACCGAGTGAACGCCGCAAAATGGCATTCGGAATTTGACCGGCCGATCTATTTCGTTGAGTTGAGAGACAGTTACGCGTGCTCGTGGGCGGAATTGACCGGATCGAGATTGACCTTGATTCCGCACCCGCTGTCGGGATGTTCGACTAGCCAGTTTGCGCACCCGGACGAAGCCGAGGTCTTAGGGCGGGTCACGGCGGTGGCGATGCGGCTGGAGGCTAGGCCCGAGGCGCGGGAAGCGGCTGAAATAAACGATGCTCAAAAATCGTCAAGGCGACTTTGAGATTCGAAAACACGAATTCGGCGGCCAACGGATCAGTGCCCACCGGAACAGCCACTCGATAGGGCTCCAGTGCTTTCCAGGCGGTGACGAAGTTCGAGCTTAAAGCGCCGATGGAACCCGCGTAGGCGTGCAACTGCCGAACCAGCTCCTCGAGCGATGCGGAGAGAAGTTCCTGAAAAGACTCGCGATGGCAATTGGCCAAGCCTTCGCAGGCGGCCGCGTCCGAATAGCGCTGCGCTAAACCCTGATGATGGTAGAGACCCGTGTTGTAGTCGCGGGTGGACGCGAGATAAATCAGGCGCTCCAGAGCGAGGGGCAGTTGCGCGAGGGTGCGCCGGCGCAAATCATCGGCCGCCGCGATGGCATCGTTCTGGTTCGAGCTAAGATTCACGACAAACACTTCCCATTTGACCTAATCCGGACTAAACGGCCGCGTTCCCTGGCGTCGAATCTCCGCGGAAGGCGTTAACGCCAGGAACATTGAGAAAGGCCAGGGATTTCTCGGAGGCGGCGCACAAGCGAGACGCCGCCGAGGCCACCGACTGCACTAAACGCGGCGCGGCATACGGACCGCGCAAGGAAAAGATGGTTTCGAGAATACGGCACACGAATAACAAGCCCGCGAAATCGAGAGCCAGGCGCATCTCGGTCAAGATGCTGATACTGGTATGAAATCGAGAATGGCTGCGGTGAAAATGCATCAGGTTTAGAATTTCGGAGCGAACGCGCCGAACCCACATCAATGAAATGGCTTTACGTTGGGACAGGAAAAGCCGGCGAATCTCGGGCGCGGCCTGACCGTCGATGTAGTCGAGGTCACGACGGTCAAAAATGCGATTGAGAAGATCGGCGGGAAGGAGGCCCTGTTGTAGAGTTTGCAGAGAGCTGCGAGCCTCGACGAATTGGTGAGCGATGCCTTCGACCGGCGCACGCTGGGGCCGCGCCAAGGCAAACATCAAGAAGAAAAGGCAAACGGCGGCGCCAATATAAAAAAGGAGAGCAATCACGGCTGCTCCTTCCCGCCGAGGTGCCGGCCTAGAGCTGTAAGTCTTGCCCGGGTTTGATCCGCGAGCGCGGAATATCCCCCTGCACTGTCATCCGGGGGAACGGTGGGATCCGGGGCGTAGTTCCACAGCGCGTAGGCCCAGATGCCCATGGCAACGGTGTAGGCGCCGCTTTGCAGATTTTGCCAGGTGAAATCGAAGCGGTGGCCAACAAAATTAAATAGCGCCAGGCAGATCAGGCTGATGCCGACGTACAGGCACATACCGGCCGCCAGGCCCTTCAAGTTTCTGCCGAGCTCGATGCCGTAATAACGCACCGCAACAATCGTAGTGGCCAGAAAGAGAGTTTCAACCAATCGCAAATCACGCTCCAGCCGGGTGACGAAACGGCTCAACGGCCAGTGCGGGCCCCAGGCATGAAGCGCGGCGATCCATAAAAAAACGACCAAAAATATGGCGAATCCCACATTTCGCGCGGCGCGATCGGCGCCCGGATAAGCATGAAGCGATTTTTGCAAGACGTCCACAATCACACCGTATCCGATGACCAGCGTTACCAGTTGGATTGGCCAATACCACTGCACGTAAAAATGTTGGTTGTGGGACGTACCGATATAAAGTACGCCCGAGCCCACAAAAACGCACAGCAGGTAGAGATAAAAAATCGGATACCACTTGAACATCCGGGTCCACAAGCTGCGGATCAGGATGACCGGTTCCAGTAAAAGGCCCGCCCACCACCACATCAGGTTCAAAACACGATGCACGGGCGGATACTAACACAAACGAGATGGAGGAGAGGCGTTAGACTCTCCTCCATCTGCCCCATTTGTAATAATCCTGATTCTATACTGAATAGTACATCTGCGCAGGGTGGCGCGCTACTCAAAAATCAGGATTTGGTCGGCGGCAGCCGCGGCTGAGTGCCGTCGATGGCCAAGAGCCTGGTTGGGGGTAGTGGCGGCTGCGTGCCATCCAGCGCCAAGTGTTTGGTGGGAGGTAGCGGTGGCTGGGTGCCGTCCAGCGCCAGATGCTTGGTGGGAGGTAGCGGTGGCTGCGTGCCATCCAGCGCCAAGTGTTTGGTGGGAGGTAGGGGCGGCTGGGTGCCATCGAGGAGGGCTGCGGGCTGAAAGACAGCGCGGGGGGAGCCGTCAGCGGCGAACTGACCATGGGCCTGCAAGACCGGTACGGTAAGTGCTGCCATTCCAAGCACAAGCAAAGTGGTTCGAGTCGTTCGGTTCATCGCGATCTCCTGAATTTCTGAATTTTTTTTGACCCGAGGGTCAGGAACGAAAGTAAAGAAGAGGCGAAGAAATGGCATCGCAGCGGAGGATTTGCTTGGTAAACGAAGCTAACTTCCCGAAATGGGTTTTTGATTTGCGGATGGCGACGCAAGCACGGGGGCGGACAACCCGCGTTGGGTGCGACGCTGGAGCTGACAATGAGGCTGACGGTCGGAAAGGAAAGTGAAAAGCCGAAAGCGACTGGCGGAGGAAAGTATAGTTACTCAGTTGGAAACGCTACGGAAGTTACGGATATCCAGTTTCGGGGGCGGTCTGTCATTCTCATCAGAAGAAGAATGAGCCCAGCCCGATGACTGACAATCTGATGAAGAGTTCAAGCCAAACGGCCGCGCCAGGTGCGACGCATGAATTAGGCGTGAGCCTGGACAAACCAGCGCTGATCCGCGAGAACCTGGAGCATCTGGACCGGCGCCAATGGTGGCTGGGATCCACTTCGGTCGCGGTGGTTCTGTTGCTGACGTTGTGTGTGGCATCGTTCGCGTTTCCAGGAATATTGGATCGCGAGGAGACAACGTACTCATTCCTTTTGAATCAGGCGGTACGCGCGCTGGTGGGCCTGGTGTTGCTATTCAGCGTCTACCTGGTCTACCAGCAATTTCAGATCACCAAACTCAGAACTGAACTGAGCGCGCAAATCGATTCGCTGGCTAAGGTGGAGACTTTGGCTTCGGAAGTGTACAAACTGGCGGCGCTGGACCAACTGACTGGGCTGTACAACCGGCGTTCGGGCGAGCAGCGGCTGGCTGAAGAAATGAGCCGGGCGCAACGACACGGACGACCGTTGACAATTTTGTTGATGGATCTGGACGGATTGAAAACGGTGAACGACAAGCACGGACACGCGGCGGGCGATACGGTGATCAAGAGCTTCGCCGACCGGTTGCAGCGCGCGATTCGCGGGTCGGATCTGGCGGTGCGGCTGGGGGGCGACGAATTCATGGCGATACTGCCCGAATGCAAGTGCGAAGAGGTGGATCGGGTGCTGGGGCGCATCGAGGGGCTGGATTTCGAATTTGACGAGCAGAAAATACGGTTAAGATTTTCGAGAGGCTGGACGGATTTCAGGCCGATCGATACCATGCAGGAATTCCTGAGACGCGCCGATGTAGCTTTGTACGAAGACAAGCGCGCCGCAAAACAGGCTTCCGGAATGGCGATACCCGGAGTGGTGACGGCGCCCCAAGCGGCGCATTAAAGGCGGCGGCGTGTCGGAGCGACCCGAGTCGGATCAAACGGCGTTTGGCCTTTCCTGCCGACGGGATGTGTTCCTGCCAGGAACATTTCTCGAAAATAACGTTTGCAGAGGTTTGGGAGTTACTCGTAAGATACGCCCCAGTTAGAGGAAAGCTACCCATGCCCAAAGAGAAGCCCAAAGTTAACATCGGCGAAGTCATCAAATCGTATCGTGCGGACCGAGGATTGTCGCAAGGCGACATCGAGCGCCGCACCGGCTTGCTGCGTTGCTATTTGTCGCGGGTCGAAAACGGCCACACCGTCCCCTCTTTGGAGACCCTCGCGAAAATTGCCGAGGCCATGGAAATTTCTTTGGCGGACTTCTTCCCCGGCAGCGACACGGCCGGCGACCGCGAAACCCGCAAAATGCTGGGCGAGCTTTCGGAAGAAGAAATTCGCTTCCTGGCCGACATCAAGAAGTACTCCACCACGCTTTCCGATGATGACAAGAAGCTGGTGCTGGCCATGATTCGCAAGATGGCGACGATTTTGCCGCCGCCTTCGCGCGCGAACATCAAACCGCCGGCCCAGGCTGCGCGCCGCGCAGAGTACTAGGTTCCCCAGGGCTTGACGCCGTGGCCTGAACTTCGATTTCCTTCCCCTGAATGTTTAGATCTGTCGTGCCTCATTGCGTCCGCCGCGCACGAATGCTGCGCTACCCCATCCTTGGCTGAATTCGATACAATAGTGAAGATATGACGCAGAAACGGCACAAGACGGTGGGCGTGAAGGTGGGCAAGATCCAGGTGGGCGGCGGCGCGCCGGTGGTGGTGCAGTCGATGACCAACACGGATACGGTGGATATTGCGTCGACGGCGCAGCAGTGTCTGGAATTGGCGCAGGCTGGGTCGGAGCTGGTGCGGATCACGGTGAATATTCCGGAGGCGGCTGCGGCGGTGCCGGAAATCAAGAAGCGGCTGCTGGATGCGGGTTGCGATGTGCCGCTGATTGGGGATTTTCACTACAACGGGCATGTGCTGCTGACGAAGTATCCCGATTGCGCGAAGGCGTTGGATAAGTTGCGGATTAATCCAGGCAATGTGGGCGCGGGACAGCGGCGCGACGAGCAATTTTCGACGATCTGCAAAGTGGCGCGGGATAACGGCAAGCCGGTGCGCATCGGGGTGAATGGCGGGTCGCTGAACCAAGAATTGGTCATGAAGAAGATGCAGGAGAACACGGACCGCGATCTGGGCAAGACTTCCGAAGAAATTATCAACGAGTGCATGGTGCTCTCGGCGCTGGAGTCGACGGAACTCGCGCTGGAAAACGGATTGCGCAAGGATCAAATTATTATTTCGTGCAAGGTATCGCGGCCGCACGATTTGGTGGCGATTTACCGTGACCTGTCGTCGAAGACCGAGCAGCCTTTGCATTTGGGATTGACCGAAGCGGGGATGGGCGCGAAGGGTTTGGTTTGGTCGTCGGCGTCGATGGGAATTTTGTTGGATGAAGGGATCGGGGACACGATTCGGGTTTCGTTGACGCCGCGGCCGGGCGGCGACCGGCGCGACGAAGTATATGCGGCGTGCGAACTGCTGCAGTCATTGGGGCTGCGCTCGTTTTCGCCGAGCGTTACGGCCTGCCCGGGGTGCGGACGCACCACCAGCACGACTTTTCAGGAATTGGCGGAAAGCATTCAGGGCTACATTCGCGACAAAATGCCGGAGTGGAAGCGGTATTACGAAGGCGTGGAAGAAATGAAACTGGCGGTGATGGGCTGCATTGTGAATGGCCCGGGTGAATCGAAGGCTTCGAACATTGGGATTAGCTTGCCGGGAACGGGCGAAGCGCCGCGCTGCCCGGTGTACATCGACGGCAAACATTTCAATACCTTAGAAGGTACGTATGAGGAATTGAGTGCGGCGTTTCAGAAGCTGGTCGAAGATTATATTGCCACGAAATACCACAAGCGCGAAACGCCGCTGGCCGAGGTGCAGGTGCTGGCTTCGGCTTCGTCGAAGCCGTCGTTGCGCGTGCTGGCCTAAATCGTCCCAACCTATTTCTGCAGTCGGTCATTCCCTCAAAAATCTGTGGTGTGCATGTAATTTATTCATGACGTAAAGCCGCGAGGGGATCGGTGCGCATGGCGCGACGCGCTGGGATGTAGCTGGCGGTGATGGCGACCAGCAGCAATAACACGGCCACGGACGCGAAAGTGAAGGCATCGGTAGGTTTGACTCCGAACAGCAAGCTGGCCATGGTGCGGGTGAGCGCGATGCCGGCGACGATGCCCAAGGCGATGCCGATGAGGGTGGCGCCAATGCCCTGCCCGAGGACCAAGGTTAGAACGTCGCGGGGCTTCGCGCCGAGCGCCATGCGAATTCCGATTTCGCGGGTGCGCTGCAAGACGGTGAAAGAAATCAAGCCGTACAGGCCGATCATCGCGAGAGCCACGGCCAGCGCGGCGAAAGTTCCGATCAGGTACGAAGGATAACGACGCAGGAAGACAGCCGGAGATTCATTGGTGAATTGAGCCATGGTTTTGGGTTGAATCAATGGCAATTGCGAATCCATCTGGTGCAGCGCGGATTGGGCAGTGCCAATGAACGCTTCGGGTGCTCCGGTGGTCCGAACCATATAGGTCAAGTAGCTGGATGGACTTTGATCGTTCGGAAAGTAGATGACCGGAGGCGCGGGGCTGGCCAGATCGTCCTGGGCGACATCACCGACGACCCCGATGATTTGACGGAACGGTTCCTTGGGATTGAAGGTGAAGCGCGTACGCTGGCCGATGGGATCTTCGTTCGAGAAATATTTGTGAGCGAAAGCCTGATTCACGACCAGCACGGGGGGCGAATCGCTTTGGTCGGTCTCGGCAAAGAGCCGGCCTTTGACCAGCGGCACCTTCAAGGTCGAAAAATAACCGGGAGTGGTGGTGATGATGTCGGCTTCGGCGTCCTGACCCTCGGCGATCGGGCGTCCTTCGACGACAAAGCGGATGGTTCCGCCGCTGCCTCCGATGGGTAGAGCAGTGGTGACGCCGACGCTTTCGACTCCCGGAATGTTGCGCAGCTTTTCGCTGAATTGGTGCTCGAACTTCATCGCGGAAGGATTGTCGTTGGGATAGTCCTTCTGCCCAGGGTAGGAATCATCGGGCAGGTTCACGGAAAAAGTCAGCAGGTGCTGCGGATCGAACCCGGGATTCTGACGAAGCAGGCCTTGCAGGCTTTGGACCATCAAACCGGCGCCAACCAGCAGGACCAAAGAAATCGCGATCTCGGCGATGACCAGGGCGTGGCGAAGACGCGAATGCACCTGGCTGGTGCCGCCACGCGATTCGTCTTTCAGCGCTTCATTTACGCCGGCCTGCGAGGCGGAAATGCCCGGGACAATGCCAAACAATACGGCGGTGAGCAGGGCGATGCCACCGAGGAACGACAGAGCCGCCCAGTTGATGCCGGCGGTCCGCAGATTGGGCAAAGTTTGCAAGACGCTTTCCGGGATCGCGGAGATCAGGGCGGTCACACCCCATTGCGCTCCGAGAAATCCGGCGACCGCGCCCAGGAAGGCGAGCAGCAAACTTTCGGTAAGCAGTTGCATAAATATTTGCCGGCGCGTAGCACCCAAGGCGGTGCGGATGGCGAATTCTTTGCGACGGCCGACGGAGCGGGTCATCATGAGGTTCGCGACGTTGGCGCAGGCGATGAGCAAAACAAAACCAACCGCGCCGAAGAGGACCAACAGCAGCGGTTCGATCTTCCCCACGATGGTATGGCGCAGGGTGTGCATGGCCACGTACACGGAACCGTCGTACTTGGGATATTCGCGGGCGAGTTGGGCGGTGACGGCGTCCATCTCGGCGTTGGCCTGGGTCAGCGACACGCCAGGCGCGAGACGCGCCACGACATGGAGCCAGCGCAGACTTCGCCGGGTGACCAGGTCGCCGTCGGCGTGCATGGGAATCCACAGAGGAAAATCGCTGGTCGGAGCGAATTGAAAATCGCGGGGCAACACGCCGACGATGGTGACGGGCTTGCCGTCGAGACGGATGGTGCGGCCGATGACGCCCGGGTCGCCGCCAAAATCGGTGCGCCAGAATCCGTTGGTCAGGATGGCAACGTGCGGGCCGTCGGCGACATCCTCGCCGTCCAGAAAGTCGCGGCCCAGCACAGGCTTTACGCCGAGCACACGAAAGAAATTGGGCGTGGTCTGAGTAGCAAAAACATTTTTGGGTTCGCCGTTACCGGCGAGGGTGAACGCGTCGAAGCCATAGGAAGCGAGAGCTTCGAAGCTTTTGGTCATTTTTTTCCAATCCTGATAATCCGGATTGGAAGCGTTGGTGCTGAGCGCTTCGTTCCCCTTGGTCTGGAGGCGGCCTTGGCCGATGGTTACGAGCTGAGCTGGCTGGTAGTACGGCAGAGGCTTAAGCAGCGCGGAATACACCGCCGAAAAGATCGCAGTGTTTGCGCCGATGCCAAGCGCGAGCGTTAAGACCGCGATCAGGGTGAAGCCGGGATTTTTGGCCAGCATGCGTAACGCGTAACGCAGGTTTTGCCCGATCGCGCTCATCGATTCACCTCACCACAAGGACGGAGTCCGACGCGAGCTTCCGTTGCAAGGATAGAGCCACCGTGCAACAGCGCAAGTACTTTAGTTTGTTGGCGGAAAGATGATGGCCGGGCCGGGACTGTTCGACCATGGGACGCGCCGGACTTTCGGCGGCGGCGAGACACGGGCCGATTCCTAGACCACCCGAGAGTAGATGCGCCGCCTTCGAGAATTTTGAGCATTACACCTTGCGCTTCTACACGTTGTTTGCTATACGTGTAGAAGAACGAGGTGTGATGGTGAAAGAAAAATCAGATCTGCCGCAGGGCACGCTGGATTTATTGATCTTGAAGGTGGTGGCGCTGGCGCCGGTGCACGGATATGCGATTGCGCAACGGTTGCAGCAAGTGTCGCGCGATGTGGTGCAAGTGCCGCAGGGGTCGCTGTATCCGGCGTTGCACCGGTTGGAGAACCGCGGGCTGCTCGCGGCGGATTGGAACGAGACCGAGACGGGGCGCGAGGCGAAATTCTACAAGCTGACGCGCAAGGGGCGGGCGCAGCTTGAAACGGAAACGGCGAGCTGGGAGCGGTTGGCGGAAGCGGTGGGATTGATTATGAAATTGTCGCCGGAAGGTGCGGAATGAATTGGTGGCAACGGGTCTGGAGGCGAAAAGAAATGGACGAGCAGCTCGAAAAAGAGCTGCGCTTTCACCTCGAACAACAAACCGCGGAACTGCAGGCGCAGGGATACGGCGCCGGAGAGGCGCGGCGGCTGGCGCGGATCGCGCTGGGTGGTCCGGAACAAGTGAAAGAAAGGTGCCGCGAGGCGCGCGGAACGCGATGGTTGGAGGATTTCGCGCAGGATTTTCGGTACGCACTGCGCACCCTGGGGCAACGGCCGGGATTCGCGGCGGTGGTGCTGCTGACACTGGCGCTGGGCACCGGGGCGACGACGGTCATGTTTACGGTGGTGAACGGCGTGCTGCTGAAGCCGCTGCCGTATGCGCAGCCGAGCCAGTTGGTCACGGTGCAGGAAAGAACCGAAAAACCTAACCAATACGGCTACGTGTGGGCCTTCGCCTACCCGAATTATCTGGATTGCAAACGCGAAGTGCGCACGCTCGCGTCGATGGCGGCCTGGCGTTATGGGGGCGGCACGATCGGCGGTGCGGGTGGCGCGGAGTATGTGGATGGCTTGCAGATTTCGTCGGACAGTTTTTCGGTGCTGGGAATCAGCCCGCTGCAGGGGCGCGGGTTTCTGCCCGAGGAAGATACGTTGGGCGGAACTCCGGTGATGATGATCAGCCGCGGGTTGTGGCAGCGAATGTTCGGAGGAAATCGGTCGGCGATTGGCTCGGTGGTGCAGTTTGAAGGAAAGGCGTACACGCTAGTCGGGATCGCGCCGGAAAGTTTCCAGTTAGGCGAGAACGTGGACGTGTTCACTCCGTTGGGGCAGGACGAGTCTCCCGGACTGCGGAACCGCGACCGGCATCCGGGGATCAATGTGGTGGCGCGGCTCGGCGAAGGGATCTCGCTGCAGCAGGCGCGGACGGAATTGGGCGTGATTGGGCAACAACTGGCGAAGCAATATCCGGAATCGAACGCGGGCCGGTCATTTGTGGCGGAGCCGCTGCGTCCGGAGGTGGGCGACGCCGGCGCGACCTTGTGGCTTTTGCTCGGCGCGGTCAGTTTCGTGCTGCTGATTGCGTGCGCCAATGTCGCGAACCTGATGCTGGCACGCGCGGCGGGCCGCGAGCGGGAGATGGCGATCCGCGGTGCGCTGGGAGCTTCTTCCGGCCGGCTCATCCAACAACTGTTGTCGGAAAGCGTATTGGTGGGTGCGTTGGCAGGGATCGCCGGACTGATGGCGGCGGCGGCGAGCATGCAGGGCCTGGTGCGGCTGCTGCCGGCAGACACCCCGCGGCTGACCGAGATATCCCTGCATTGGCCGGTATTCCTGTTTGCCGCGGCTGCATCTGTGATGACCGGTTTTTTGTTTGGCCTGATCCCGGCGTGGAAGATGGCCTCGCCCAACATGCAGGGGATGTTGCGCGCCGGAAGCCGAGCGGTGACGGGCAAGGCATCGCAGTTTCGTGTGTCGATGGCGCTGGTGATTGGCCAGGTCGGATTATCGGTTGTGGTGATCACGGGTGCAGGGCTCACGCTGCACAGTCTCTACAACCTGTCGCAGGTGGATCCAGGATTTCGTACGGAGCGCGTGATGACAGCCGAGGTTGCACTCGATGGGGACGCGTGCCGGGAGAAAGGGCGATGCGCCGCTTTCTTTGCCACGCTGCTCAACCATGCACATGGCATCCCGGGAACGGAAGCCGTCGCTGTGACGGATTCCCTGCCGCTGAGTGGGAGGGATAACAACTATGTCTACGACGGAGAAGGCCATCCCCGCGACGCCCGGCAAGCGGCATTGCAGGGGACCGGCCGCACGGTTTCTCCGGAGTACTTCTCGACGCTGGGAGTGGGGCTGACCCGTGGGCGTTTGCTGACGGATCAGGATGCCTCCGGAGCGAGCCATGCGGCAGTTATCAACGGCAGCATGGCGGAACGGTTGTGGCCCCATCAGGATCCGCTGGGAAGGCACATTCTCGACGTCAAAGACGAGCCCGTTCCGGCGGTGTGGGATGCCAAGGCAGCCTCGGTGGTGGTAGGGGTTGTCGGGAACACGCATGGGGGCGGCTTGGCGGGCGGATTCGGGGACGAAGTGTACCTGCCGATGACAAACACTCGTGAGCAGCCGGTCATGTATGTGTTGCTGCGGACGCGCGCGAGTGCTCCAGAAGCAGCGGCTGGGCTGCGCAGAGCGGTGGCGGAAATCGATCCGTCGGTGCCGGTGACCCGGGTGCGTAGCCTGACCGAAGTGGTTGCCGCATCGGTGTCGGCTCCGCGGTCGCTGGCGATTCTGCTGTTATCGTTTGGCGCGCTGGCAGTGCTGATCGGTGGAGTCGGCGTTTATAGCCTGATCGCCTATGTCGTGAGCTGGAGGAGGCGGGAGATCGGGATCCGGCTGGCGCTGGGGGCGATGCGCTGGAGGATTGTGAGCGCTGTCGTCAAGGAGAGCCTGATGCTGGGTGTCGCCGGATCTGCCTGTGGCCTGATGACTGCTGCGCTATTGACGAGGTTTTTGCGCGGGTTTTTGTATGGAATCAGCGCTCTCGATCCAGTTACGTTCTTTTGTGTGCCCGTGGTGATGGTCGTGATTGCGTTGGGGGCGGCCTGGATTCCGGCGCGGCGCGCTGCCGGGGTCGATCCTATGGAAACACTGAGAAACGAATAGTGAAGTTGTAAGCAGAGCCGAACAGCACGCGGCATCCTCCCTGAACTCGGCTCCGGTTTGGTCGGGAATGGCAAGGGGTACTTCCTCGGAATTCACGAATGGGTGAAAGCAGGTCCCTCCACTTCGCTCCTCCGGATTTCCTGTCTCTTTGTCGGCGTTGGCAAAGCGACAGGAAATCCGGGTCTGGGGCACCCGCCTTGCTGGCAGGGGAAGGCTCTTGAGGCTTCTCTTAGAATGCCAGCCGCTCGACCGGAATCATAGGGCGCAGAAACTTCCAGACCTCCACCAGCAGCCCCAGAGCCACAACAACCAACAGTATCCTGAAGCTCAGGTTCAACCCGTTGTTGATCCCCGCCAAAGCGTGCAGGTTCGCCGCCGGACTGGTGGGTACGAAATATACCTTGGTAAATGCCAGCACCCCCGTCGTCACCACGCTAAGAAGCTTCGTTAGTAGTTCGAGCGGTGGTATCCACCGATCCGCTCGGCGGCTAAGTGCCGTGAGTTTGACTCCAAGCTGTGCCAGCAACAGGACGACCAGCGCCACATAGAAGACGTGCCATATGGGTGCAAAGCCCGCGGATAGCTTGTTCACGACCAGTACTCCCGGACCAATCACCAGAAATGGGTGGCGCGGAATTGCGAACACATAGAGCATCCAAAAGCAATGCACCACCAGGTCTGCGATTCGGCTGGCCAGCGATTTTTCCTTCTTTGGGCGCGTCAGCGAGGGCAGCGTGGCAGGATCCCACGCCTCCCAATTCGTACATTCCCCATACTGCTTTTGTGCAAATTCCAGGATCGCGAACGTCATGGTCGCCACGGCCCAGAAAAGCAATAGCACCGGAATAAGCTGCACCAACCCCCCGGCGATATTTGCCCCCAAACCGCCTGCATTTTTTGAAAAGATTATGGTCGACGCGCGGGCCACCAGGTAACCGAACACCACAAAAGGCGCCACCTTGCGCAAAGTAAGCATGTAAATAGGAAACACAGCAGGGCCAATCAAATAGCGTTGCGGCGAATAGCGCGCTGCAACCAGGATCGGCCGACCGTGCGCCTGCAGCAGGGCTGCGACCTCGCTCTCGGTAAGCGGCCTTGCCAGCTCCTCCGCGCGAGCATCCATCTCCGCCAGCAGATTCACGCGCAACTCCGCCAGCATGTCGTCCCTGGTTTCCGGCGAAAGATGCTGCCCCACAGCCTGCAAGTAACGCTCCAGTAAGTCCATACCTTTACCTCGCTATCTTTTCTTTCAGAATTTTGTGCAGCGACTCATTGATGCCGTTCCACTCCACCAGCAGTTGCGTCAGGATGGCCTCGCCCTCGGGCGACAATCGATAAAAACGCTTGTTTCGCTTGTCTTCTTCCCGCCATTCGCTGGTCAGCAAACCCTGCGTCTCCAACCTCCTGAGCAAGGGATAGAGCGTGCTCTCCTCAATCGCCAAGCCCTCGCTGGCCAATGCTTTGCGCAAGGTGTAGCCATAGTGCTCGTCGCGCAACTGGGCCAGAACGGCGACGATGAGGCATCCACGTCTTAGTTCGAGCCGCAGCGAATCGAAGATTCCAGGTTCCAAGTTGGCATTCATACTGGCTGATACATACTATGTACCATACAGTGTATGCCGTCAAGTAGAATCGCTCAGAACGGCAAAAATAATCGACCTGCAGAAAACCGGGGGCTCCGCAAGCTCAGGTTTTCGTTGCCGCGACGATTCCCATCATTTAAAAATGGGTAGCTGGGATCTCAGCAGAAGGAGTGATCGTCATGAGGAACAGAACCTTGTTTTTCCTGGCAGT
>PMHK01000214.1 GCA_003156635.1 Acidobacteriota bacterium
GAGGGATAAAATGCGCTAGCCGCATGACACATGTGATGGTCGAGCGTCTTGATGCGATCCGGTTTGCCGCCGGCCAGGCGCCGGAGGGCGGCAACATCCTGGGATTCCGGCGCGCGCCTCGCGGGTGCTCGGCGTGCTTGCCGTGAAAATGATCCGGATGGTTGGCGGGCCACCGCAATGTGCGCCACGTCATTCCAAGTGATACCAGCGCGTTCGAAACAAAACTGGATGGCTGTGCGCGGAATTCCGCCAATGGTGCGGGTGCGCGCCAGTTTTCCTTCCTCGATCGCAGCGACAATACCCGAATCATCGAGCAACGCGGCTGCGGAGTCGTGCGACATCGCGGAAATTCCGAGAATATACATGTTCCAGGTTTGTGATCAGTCCAAGAAGAAAAACTCGCGAGTCCGGTGCAAATGCCCGGAGCTATTCTTCTAAAAAATATTGGTACGACCGAATGAGCCTTTGCGCGAAAGTAAACCGCGCAGGCCCAGCAGGATCAATCGCGGCTGGCTCAAACAAACGCGCCACAGGATTTTCCAGGCTTCGTCGCGGGAATATTTGCCGAGAGATCGCTTCGCCGGATCGTTCAGCAGGTCCACCAGTTCACTGTAGTCCGCCTGCTGAAAATCGTGGAGCGAACGGCGCAGCAACAGATGCACATCGAGTTCGCGCCGCAGCGAACGCAGCTCGCGGCTCACGCCACCGTTCAGGATCGCTTCGGCGGCGCCCAACGCTCCGCGGAAACCCGTCACCGTTCCGCCGACGGTAGAGACTTTTACTTGGGCGGCCGCGTCTCCCACGAGATAAACCGACCCGTTGCCGATTTGCTTCCGCACCGGAATCCACTTTTTGTAGACCGGAATACGCGCGCCCTGAAATTCGAGCGGAGTAAGGCCTCGCTTCTCGAGAAAATTCTCAAGATGCTTGCGGGTTTCACCCACCGTTTCGCCGATTACTCCCAGCGCTCCGTGCGTTTTCGATTCCGGGATGAGCCAATAAAAATACGGCGTATCTTGCGGGACGAACCACACGCGCGTGGTGTCCGGCGCCAGGTCCTGCGGTAATTTCACAATGGCTTGAACGAGCGGAACCGTTTCGAGTGGCGCCCATCCGGCCGCGCGCGCGACGCGGCTGCAAACGCCGTCGCCGCCCACCACGGTGTCGGCGTGAACTTCCTCGCGGCTGCCATCGCTGCAGCGCTCGACTTCCAATACCAGGCCGCGCCCGTTGGGCTGGAGGCTATGAAACCGGCGGCCGAGCTCGACGCTGGCGCCAGCGCGCGCCGCGTCCTGGGCTAAGCCCTGGATCAGCGCCCGGCGTTCGATGATCAGGTCGGGATCATTGAGTTCGAATGTTGCGGAGCGCCCATCCGTGAAAAGCTCGAAGCGGCGAATTTCGTTAACGATACTGTGTTCGGCAGCAGGCCCCAACAGGTGGCGCATGCGGTTCGTCACAATCAGGGTCCGTTCGGCGTGCTCCAGCGTCTCGATGCGCTCAAACACACGAACGGGTAAGCCCTGACGAGCCAGTAGCGAAGCGGTCAGCAGTCCGGCGGCCGATCCACCAACAACGGCTATCTTTTGGCTATTCGCGCGCGGGGTGGGTTGGGAGACGCTTTGCGCGTCGCGTGATTCGAGCGCCATCGTGGGTTTTTGCGATCTGCCTCATGAGCTTGGAATTTCGAATTAAAAAGTCGTCGGGCTGATTCCAACATTACGGATGCCGGTGATGCTGCCCGCCCCGCCTGACCCCGCATCGGGACCAGAATTATATCTCAGCGGACGAGCCACTCCAAAGCGAACGCCGCGCGAAACGAGGAAATTTTTAAGAGGCGGATGTGGGCTTGGGGAGCTTGACCTGCCGATCGTACGGCAGACCCTCCAGGACGAAGACCGCCGCCAACGCTCCGACTACCAGTAGCCCGATCACGGTGTACGTGGTGCCCAGCGAAAAATTCGGGATAAACAAAGCAATCGTTCCGCAAACAATCGCTCCGACGTACATGGCCAGAACCGCTCCGCGATGTCCCATGCCCAAATTCGACAGGCGGTGGGCGGTGTGATCCTTTCCCGGAGAAGTAAAAGGAAGCAATCCGCGGCGCGCGCGGGAAATAGAGACCAGGGTGGTGTCAAAAATGGGCACGGCCAGAATCAAAACCGGTACCAGCCAATTCAAGGGAAACGGGGTTCCGTCGGGCCGGACTTTCAGGCCCAAGGTGGCCATAAGGAATCCCAGAAACATTGCGCCGCCATCACCCATGAAAATTTTGGCGGGATTGAAATTCCAGCGGAGGAATCCGAGGGAGGCGCCTAAGGTAGCGGCACCGAGCGTACTCACCAGCACCTGGCCATTCATCATGGCCGACATGGTGAAAAACGCCGCCGCGACCGCGGCGATTCCGGCACAGAGCCCGTCCATGTGGTCCAGGATGCTAAAGGATGCCGTAATTCCGACCACCCACACGATCGTCAAACAAAAATCGAGAACGAAGCCCAGGGCGCCTGGGAACAATTGGGAGAAAAGCTGCGCGCGGATACCGGAAGCAATCAGAAAAAGCGCGGCGATGGGCATCCCGACAAAAAGCTTCACCTGGTGATGCAGCAGGCCGCCGTCGTCCAGAAATCCAATGATGGCCAGCAATGTGGCGCCGGCCAGCACGCCCACGATCTGTTGTTGGGGAACGCCGTGGCGGGTAAGCAACAGGGCCAAGACGAAACCGAGGTAAATGGCGATTCCACCGAGGAGCGGGATCGGGTTCAGGTGCACCTTGCGCGGTCCGGGCTTATCGACCATTCCGAAGCGCAGCGCCAAATGGCGAATGGGCACGGTCAGCCCCAGCGACGCCGCCAGCGCAATCGCGAACACAATAACTTCGGTACGAATCGACATTTCTACGCCGTCTCCACTTCCGACACCAACAGCGGGCCTGTGATCTATGGTCTTACGGGGGCCGTCTGCGGATTGGTGGTCGTACGCCCGCGGCCACGGACCGGAACTGCACCTTCTACAGCAGCGACGAAGCGGTTCAACTCGTCAACTCTAGCATAATTTTTCGCGGTTTCCCGCGCTCTCCGGCCCATTTCGGCCAGCCGAGCTAGAGCGGCGCGCAGTTCCCGGATGGCCGCGGCAACCCCTGCGGGATCATCGGGATCGGCGGCCAGCCCGCAACCGGCGGCGGTTACAATTCGAGCAGCGTCGGATTCAGGCGCCGCCACCACCAGCACGGGTCGTCCGGCGGCGAGGGTCGAATAGAGTTTGCTGGGCACCACCACTCCCTCTAGCCCGCGCTTGACCGTGATGATTTGCACGTCACCGGCGGCCATGACCTGAGGTACCTGCTCTACCGGCCGAAAGGGCAAGAATTTGACGTTGCGTAGATGGGCTGCCGCCTCGCCCAAGGATTCGCGGTTGGCCCCACCCCCTACGAACACCAGCCCGGTATTTTCGTTGCTGAGAATTTCCGCTGCTTTCAGCAGCGTCTCCCAGGCGCCGTAAAAGCCCAGGTTCCCGGCATGGAGCGCGACAAAAGGAAAGCCCTGTCGAATCTCCTCAACGATCGGGTCGCTCGCCTCCGGCATCGGGCCCGCGGGCGAGCTGCCGTCTCGAACCACCACTACATTTTCCGGCGAGACGCCTTTGGCCAGGATGCGATCGCGCATGTCGTCGCCGAGCACGATGACTCGCGCGGCTTGTTTCAAGGCGCTGCGATGCATTCGTTCCCAGCGTTCGACCCAGGGTTTCTTGCTGACGATATCACCGCCGAGGGCCATGTCCGGATACAGGTCGCGAATGTTGTACACGAAGGGCCGCCCGGAAAGGCGCGCGATGAATGCTCCGGCGATGCCGGCGACCGGCGGATCGGTCATCGCCAGAATCACATCGGGCCGGATGGCCAGAGCACGCGGCACGGCGAGAGCCAAATACGAAAGGTAATTCGAGACGCGGCGACGCATCTGGTGCCGGGGATAGGCGGTGGAACCCACACATTCGACCGCGACATGATTGCGGATGGTTCGGTGCAGCAGCGCGAACGGATATGTCTCATCGGGATCGTACGAAGGGCGACCGGCCACCACGGTCACGTCGTGTTGTTGCGCCAAACGTTCCGCTACCACCGCAGCCATGCGCGCGGTCGCGGAAGTGTCCGGAGGATAGTATTCGTTCAAAAGCAAGATATGCATGGTGATCGATTTTTCGAAGCAGCGCAGCTCGGGCTGGGAAGAACGGTGCGCTTGCCGCTGTTGAAACTTTGAGCTGTTTAGCCGGCGCGGTTCGCGCCCCGCGCCGCCAGTTCCGGATCGATGGCCGCGGCGGTTTTCTTTTCGAGAATAAAGTTTCCCATGACCAGCACGTCCATCTGGGTACGCCGGAAACAATCGAGCGCTTCTTCGGGACGGCACACGATCGGCTCATTGTCGTTAAACGAGGTATTCAGGACCACCGGCACGCCCGTGAGATCGCCGAACGCCCGAATCAATTTCCAATAGAGGGGATTGGCGGTGCGGCTCACGGTCTGCAGGCGCGCCGTGCCATCCACGTGCGTCGGCGCCGGAATCACGCCGCGTTTTTCCGGCCGGACGCTATACGCGAAAGTCATGAACGGTGACGGCTGAGTCTTCTCAAAAAATTCGCCCGTTACTTCTTCCAGGATCGAGGGCGCGAACGGCCGGAATATTTCACGATGCTTGATGCGCCGGTTCAGAATTTCTTTCATTTCCGGACGGCGCGGATCGGCGAGTATGCTGCGCTGCCCCAGCGCGCGCGGGCCCCATTCGGCGCGGCCCTGAAACCAGCCTAAAACTTTTCCTTCGGAAATGTGCCGCGCCGTGGCCTGGACCAATGCGTCCTCGTCGAATTGCTCGATCTGGATTTCATCGCTGGCGCCTTGAAATTTTTCGACGGCGCGGCGAATGTCCTGCGCCGAGGATTGCGGTCCCCATCCGGCGTGGTCCATGACGAACTCACGCGGGCGCCCGAGAATTTGATGATTCACCGCGAACGCCGCGCCGACCGAAAGCCCGGCGTCGCCCGCAGCAGGCTGAACGTAAACACGTTCGAAAGGCGAGTTATCAAAGATTTTTCCGTTGGCCACGCAGTTGAAGGCCACGCCGCCTGCAAGGCACAGAGATTTTTCCCCGGTCTTTCGCGCTAGCTCGATCCAATGCGCGGTCAGAACTTCTTCAAGCGCGGCTTGCATGCTGGCGGCGAGGTTGCGATGACGCTGCTCGAGCGGTTCATCCGCCTTGCGGGCGGGCCCCAGGCGCTGCTCGAGATAGTTCGAGAACAATCGTCCCAGCACCGGCGTTTGATCGGTGTCGCGCCAGGTCATATCCGCGCCCTGGGTCTGATGGCTGAAATATTCCAGACCGAGCCGGAACGAAAGCGGGCCGTCGGCGTAAACGATCCGCCGAAACTCGTCGAGAAATTCCGGTTGGCCGTAAGCGGCCAGGCCCATTACTTTGAATTCGTCGCCAAATTTCCAGAAGCCGATATATTGAGTCAGCGCGGTGTAATACATGCCCAGCGAATGGGGAAAGGTCACTTCGCCGAGATGCCGCATCTTCGGACCTTCGCCGAGCGCCCACATCGAACTGGCGAAATCTCCCAGACCGTCGGCCGAAAGTACCGCAGCGCGTTCGAACGGAGAAACGTAAAAAGCACTGCCCAGATGCGCGGCGTGATGCTCGATCCGATGGAATTTTGCGCGAATGGCATCGGGCACAATTTCAAAGCTCGTAGCCAGGTCTTCCTGAATCCCAGCGAAACGTTTCATCACCCGCGCGCGATCCAGCGCGAATTTGGGCATGCGCATCGCGAAACGCAGTTTGGTTCCCATCCGCGCCCACGGATTCCGCGGAATCGCGATGTGATCCACTTCGGAAAGTTTTACACCCGCCTGATCGAGACAATAGCGGATCGCGCGCGCCGGAAGCCCGGCGGCATACTTCACTCGATTCAGCCGCTCTTCTTCGACGGCCGCCAGCAACTTACCGTCGGCCACGATCGCCGCGGATGAATTGGCGTGATACGCGTTGATTCCCAGAATTATCATGTCTGACTTTGGCCCGGTACTTCGATCCTAACCATTGGTGCCAGCTACTTGCGCCGGCTGCACCCGAAGTTGTTCTGCGGCGCTGGGCCGTTCAGCCCGCAGGTTTCGTTTAACCCACTCGTTCAGCACGTAAAGACTCCAAGGCCTCGACCAGGTGGTGCGTCCGCGCTGAAAATCCTTGAACGCGGACATCGCAAATCGTCCGTCGAACTGCGATTTCAAAGCCGGCG
>PMHK01000180.1 GCA_003156635.1 Acidobacteriota bacterium
GGTCGCCGAGATCATCGAATAACTGAGGAGACGGTTCTGCGGGATCCGCTTCAGGGCAGCCTGAGCGGTGGCCGCCAAGAGCCCGGTAAATATCATGCGAGAGATCATCACACTGCAGTGCAACGATTGTAAGAACCGGAATTACACGACGACGAAGAACCGCCGCAAGCATACCGAGCGGTTGGAGACCTCGAAGTTCTGCAATACGTGCAGGAAGCACACCGGCCATAAGGAAGTTAAGTAGACCGGAACTAAAGGATGCCGGCGAGAGTCTCCGCCGCCATCGCTTGCGGGCTCTAGCACTAAATTCGAGCCGCAGGCTCGGGTTTAGGGGAGTAGGTTTAACGGTAGACCATCGGTCTCCAAAACCGAGAGTGGGGGTTCGAATCCCTCCTCCCCTGCCAGTTCGGAGCAGGAAGCAAGTACGAGTAGTTCGAAGTGGGCAATTCGAAGGCGGTTTCTGAAATGGCGCAGGCGGCAAAGTTCAACAAGGAACAAGAGGCGAACAACGACAACGTCAGCGGATTTGCGCTGATGGAGCCGGTTGGAAAAGCGACCGCGCAATGGAAGCGGCTCCGTTCTTTTTTTCACGATGTGCGGGTCGAGATGCGCAAGGTCAACTGGCCGTCGCGCGCGGATGTGATTTCGACCACGATCGTGGTGACGCTGACGGTTACGTTTTTCGGCATTTATTTCTTTTTCACCGATTCGATATTTACCAAGCTGATTGGCGGGTTGATGGCTTATGCAAAGAAATTCTGAAGAGTCCAATTTGAGCAACGAAGGCGCCGAAGTGACCGAAGCGCAGGCCGTAGTGCCAGCCGAGGCAGGCGGCACGCCGAAGCAGTGGTACATCGTGCACACCTATTCTGGATTTGAGAAGAAGGTGAAGGAAAGCCTGGAAGGCCGCGTGGCGGCGTTCGGGCTGACTGACAAGATCGGGCAAATTATTATCCCCACCGAATCGGTGGTGGAAGTGCGCAACGGCAAGAAAGTGATTTCGCCGCGCATGTGCTATCCGGGCTATGTGCTGGTGGAAATGGACATGGACGATTACACCTGGCACGTAGTGCGCTCTACGCCACGGGTCACGGGTTTCGTCGGTTCCGGGCAGACTCCTTCGCCGCTGAGCGAAGAAGAAGTGCAGAACATTTTGAACCGCGCGACGACCACGGCGGAAAAGCCGAAACCGAAATTGTCGTTCGATCGCGGCGAAAAAGTGCGAATCGGCGAAGGTCCGTTCGCGAATTTTACCGGAGTGGTGGAAGAAGTGAATTCCGACCGGTCGACCCTGAAGGTTTCAGTAACAATTTTTGGGCGCTCGACGCCGGTGGAGCTGGATTTCGCGCAGGTAGAGAAAGTCGCGTAGCGCTACGCGAACGCGCCTCTTAATAAGGACAAGGGAATAAAATGGCTAAGAAAGTACAGGCAACCGTGAAATTGCAATTGCCGGCAATGAAAGCCACGCCGGCGCCGCCGGTCGGCACCGCGCTCGGCCCGCACGGCGTAAACATCATGGACTTCTGCAAGCAGTTCAATGCCAAGACGGCGAAAGAGCCGGACGGCATGATCATCCCGGTGCTGGTCACCATCTACAGCGACCGCAGCTTTACCTTCATCATGAAGACGCCTCCGGCGTCGGAATTGCTGAAGCGCGCGGCGGGAATCGTCAAGGGCTCGCCCGAGCCGAACCGCAACAAAGTGGGCAAGTTGACGCTGAAGCAAGTGGAAGAAATCGCCAAGTTGAAGCTGCCCGACCTCAACACCATGAGCCTGGAATCGGCCGTACGTTCGATCAAGGGTACGGCCCGCAACATGGGCATCGAAGTCAGCGAATAGTTTTTGCGGCACGCGCAGGAGTTCGAAAAATTCGAACGCAAGTAGTTTTAGACTGCGCAGGAGAGAACAGAGATGGGTCGTTCAGCGAAAGTCGGCGGGAAAAATATCGATCGGGCGCGCAAGCAGGTTGAGGCACGTCCGTACAAGCTGGAAGAAGCGGCGGAGTTGCTGCGCAAGGTTCATTTCGTAAAGTTCGACGAGACAGTCGAGCTGGTGCTGAATCTGGGCGTCGATTCGAAACAGTCCGACCAGATGGTGCGCGGCACGGTGGTGTTGCCGCATGGTTTGGGCAAATCGAAGCGCGTGGTGGTCATCGCGGGCGGCGAAAAGATTCGCGAGGCGTTGGACGCAGGCGCCGATTTTGCGGGCGGCGACGACCTGGTCGAAAAGATTCAGGGCGGCTGGACCGATTACGAAGCGGTGATCGCGACGCCGGACATGATGCGCTCGGCCGGTAAGCTCGGAAAGGTTTTGGGACCGCGTGGTTTGATGCCGAATCCGAAGACCGGAACGGTGACCACCGACGTGGCCAAGGCCATTGCGGAAATCAAAGCCGGTAAAGTTGAATTCCGGCTGGACAAGACCGGGTTGATTCACTCGCCGGTGGGCAAGATCAGTTTCACCGCGCTGAAATTGGCCGAGAATGCGTCGGCGTTGCTGGCAGCGGTGATCAAGGCGAAGCCGGCGGCGGCAAAAGGCAAGTTCATCAAGAAGATTACGCTGACCTCAACGATGGGTCCGGGGATTCTGATCGAAGAAGCAGAAGCGGATTCAGCGGTTGCGGTAGCGGCGTAATTCAGATTTCTCGGTAAAGACTTTGTTGGGACAAGGGAGTTGGCGGCAATGAAGAAGAAGGCCGAGAAGATAGAACAGGGCAAAGGGCTGAAGCTGGAGCTCGCGTCCGTATCGACCGTGATCCTTTCGACTTTTCAGGGAATCACCGTCGAGCAGGACAGCAAGATGCGCCGCGAGGTGGAAGCGGCGGGCGGCACCTATCAGGTGCTGAAGAATCGCGTGGCGCAACATGCCATGGAAGGCACGCCGACCGGCGACCTGCTCAAGAACTTGAAGGGCACCAACTCGATCGCCTACACCAAGACCGATCCGGTGGCGCTGGCCAAGATCCTGACGAAAGTCGCGAAGGATGTTCCGGCGTTTCAGTTCCGGGCGGGCTGGGTGGAAGGCCGCGTGATCTCGATTCAAGAGATCAAGCAGCTGGCCGAGTTGCCGAGCAAGGAAGAATTGATCAGCAAGATCATGTTCATGCTGAACGCTCCGGCGCAGCGCCTGGCCACGGTGATAAATGCGGTGCCCCGCAACCTGGCGGTGGTTACCAGCGAGGCAGTGAAGGCCAACAGATTTGGCGGATCGGCTGCGGCAGCACCGGCAGCGGCTCCGGAACCTGAACCGGCGCAAGCCTAGTTTTCGCACCAAAGAATTTCTGAGTGGTTTGCTTTAACGGATTTTTGCAAAGATTTTGTTCGACCCAGCTTTTAATTTGAGGAGGAAGTAACAGCGATGGCTAGCAAAGTGGAATCGATTCTGGAAGAAATCAAGGGTTTGACGCTGCTCGAAGCTTCGGACCTGGTCAAGAAGATGGAAGAAGCGTTCGGCGTGTCGGCAGCAGCGGCAGCCCCGGTGATGATGGCCGGCGGCGGTGGCGCGGCAGCGGGCGGCGCAGCGGAAGAGAAGACGGAATTCACCGTCGTGCTCACCGAAGTTGGCGCGAACAAGATCAATGTGATCAAGGCCGTGCGCGAAGTCACCAGCCTGGGCTTGAAAGAAGCCAAGGATCTGGTTGATGGCGCCCCCAAGACGGTAAAAGAGGGCATCAACAAAGACGAAGCGGCCACGATCAAGAAGAAGTTCGAAGAAGCCGGGGCGAAAGTCGAAGTTAAGTAGTTGCCCGTCGCTGCGGCCCTCGCGCTACCTGGTAGAGCCGCGAAGGAAGTCGCGTACGCGCGTGCTTCTTAGATTTCTGGAAAATGAAACCTCACTATATGTCCTACCCGGACTGACGGGGCGGGTGTCTATCCGCGTCGTCCGTTCCGGCGTTACATCATTTATGAGGATGGTCCATGAGCAATCGTAACGGTAATCGAGCCAATCGGGAACGGGCACGCCTGGACTTCGCCAAAATCANNAAATTCCGAACCTGATTGACGTGCAGAAGAAATCGTATCAACGCTTCTTGCAGATGGAATTGCTGCCGAGCGAGCGGGAAGATTCGGGATTGCAGTCGGTTTTCGCTTCGGTATTTCCGATTCAGGATTTCCGCG
>PMHK01000041.1:0-6346 GCA_003156635.1 Acidobacteriota bacterium
ACCACGGAGAGGACGTGGGTGAAACTCTTGACCGAATCCTGAGTGTCATTCTGGCCGGCTGCCGTCGCCCGCACGGACGGGCCATACAGCCCACCCAGCAGCGCCGAGACCGCCAGTACCACCACCAGAACTGCGATGCCGCGTCCGGACGACCCCTTCGGTTCCATGAATCCTCGCTTCGACTCTTAAAAACGCCTTAAAGCCCAACTATAGCATACCTATTCAGTGATTTGACGCAGGCCGTCCCACTTTGGCTCTGCATAAATGGTATGATTTATCTCGAACGCCGCACGAAAACATCTGGCAAGTTCANNTCCTGGCGTAGTACTGGCAAGGACGAGTCACCACAGGGCAGCTATGTTCAGCATCGCACATATCGTCATCATTTTCGTGGTCGCCTTGGTCGTCTTTGGGCCGGAAAAGTTGCCAGATCTTGCCCGGAACCTGGGCAAAGTCATGGGCGAATTTCGCCGTGCGACAGGCGACCTGCGCTCGACGTTTGAAGGCCATATGCGCGACCTCGAGCGCGAGGCTGACCTGCGCAAAACGCGCGAAAACCAACCCGCCAGCCAAGTCACGACCCAACCGGCGAACCTCCAAACCGGAACCGAAAATCCTATTGGCGAGGGCAGCCTGATGACCAGATTGCCGGTCTCGACCGAAAGCAACACCGCGACCGCCGATCCCGCCGACGGCGTCCNNAATTTGAAACGCAGCAGCTTCACGCGGGCGAACGGCCCGACTCCGAGCCCGAAAAAGCGAACGATGTCCGATCCCGCCCAGCTTGATCCCGCCGCTTTGCCTGCCGCCGCGCCCGAAGAGCCCGGCGCCCGTATGTCTTTCTTCGACCATTTGGTCGACCTGCGAAAACGGCTGATTAATTCGGCCATCGCGATCGCCATTGGCGCGGGAATCGGCCTGGCCCTTTCCAAGCATTTCATCGCCTTCATCGCTCGACCGATGCAGGAAGCGCTGCGCGCCAATCACATGGAAGACCGGCTGTACTTCACCAGCCCGGCCGGGTACATGGGCCTGGTGATCAATCTCGGCCTATATCTCGGCGTGGTGCTGGCCATGCCGTTCGTGCTCTATCAAATTTGGCTTTTCGTGGCGCCCGGACTGTACAAACACGAACGAAACGCCGTCGCCGGATTCATTTTTTCCTCGATGGTACTTTTCCTGGCCGGAATCGGCTTCGGCTATTACGTCATGCTCCCGCAGACCCTCGGATTCTTGATTCGTTTCGCTACCGACGGCCCGGTGAAACCGCTGATCAGCATCAACGAGTATTTCGATCTGATCCTGATCGTGCTGGTGGGTCTCGGCGTTATTTTTGAGCTGCCGGTCTTAATTTTTATTCTTTCGCTCTTTGGAATCGTCACACCGAAATTTCTGCTGAAGAATTTCCGCTACGCAATGCTGCTGATCACTGTGGTGGCCGCCGTGGTTACACCAACACCCGACGCGACCACCATGCTGGTTTTCATGGCGCCGATGATTGTGCTGTACTTCCTCGGAGTCTTCGTTTCTTATGTGGTGCTGCGCCGCAAGGAAGCGGCGACGGCCAAGGTGGAGGCGTAATCGCGTGTCAGCCAGCTGGAAAAAATTATGGATGGCCGCCGGTGCGGGCGTAGTCTCTTGCGTGATTGCCTGCGGAGGCTCCGGTCAGCCCACCTCCGCCTCGTCCACCACCGCGCCCCCGGCGACGAGTGTCGCGGCTCCTCCGGCGGCGGCTCAATCCGAGCCGGCTCCGCCCGCGGATCAAACCGGCGGATTCGACGGCGCGAAGGCCTTCGACCAGGTGGCCAAGATCGTCAGTTTCGGGCCGCGCCCTCCCGCTTCCGACGGCATCCATAAAGTTCAGGAATACATCAGCACGCAGCTGAAAAGTTTTGGGTGCCAGGTGGAGCAGCAGGACTTCCACGCATCCACTCCGAAAGGCGATGTCGCCATGCAGAACATCGTGGCCAAAGCGGCCGGAACTGGGCCCGGAATTATTCTGCTGCTGACGCACTACGATTCGCTGGGCAGCGTGGAGAATTTCGTAGGCGCCGAAGACAGCGCCTCCTCCACCGGCATGATGATCGAACTGGCGCGTCATCTTTGCGCGCAGAAGGGCCCCAATTCGGTATGGATCGCTTTCCTCGATGGCGAAGAGTCCTTCGTAAACTGGGACAAAGACAACGACCACACCTACGGCAGCCGCGAACTCGCCGCCCGGATGTCCGTTTCCGGCGAACTAAAGCGCGTCAAAGCGGTAATTCTGGCGGACATGATTGGCCAGTACGGCCTGAAAATTCCCAAAGAATCCGATTCGACCAAATGGCTCGCGGATCTGGTCTGGAAAACCGCCGACCGCCTCGGCCACAAGGACGTCTTCATCAACCAGGAAGTCGGCCGCATAGACGACGACCACCAGTCGTTTTTGTCGCGCGGCGTGCCGTCGCTCGACATCATCGACCTGAACGACTACATTTCGGCGGGCTACTGGCACACGCCGCAGGACACCCTGGACAAAATCAGCCCGCGCAACGTGGCCATCGTAGGCTACGTGGTTTTGGAATCCGTGGGCGAGTTGCAAAAGAAATTCAAATAGAAATCGCCTTGCTTGCTTTCGTTCTAGAATAAAATTCATGCCAACGATTCGCATTTCATCCTCCGCGGGCGCTTATGACGTTCACTGCGCCTTCGGCTCGCTGCGCCGGGCCGGCTCGCTGCTCTCCCGCCTTAAAGACGTGACCGGCGTCTACATCCTCGCCTCGCCGACGGTCTGGAGCTACTGCGGCCGCGGCGTGATGCGCGCCTTGGCCAGACACAAGCCGCTAAAAATAATTCTGTTCGACGATTCCGAATCCTCGAAAGATCTTCAGACCATCGAAGCCCTCACCCGCCAGCTCGTTCTGGCCGGAGCCGATCGTCGCGCCGCAATCATTTCCGTCGGTGGCGGCGTGGTGGGAGACGTCGCCGGATTCGCTGCCGCCTCCTACCTGCGCGGCGTGCGCCTAATCCACATCCCCACCACTCTCGTCGCGCAGGTGGACAGCTCCATCGGCGGCAAAACCGGCGTCAANNTCTGGTCGGCGCCTTCTACCCGCCGAAAGTGGTGGTCACCGATCCCGAATTGCTGCTGACCCTGCCGCATCGCGAATACCGTTCCGGCCTCTATGAAGTCATCAAGTACGCGCTGATTGCCGACCTCCAGTTGTTTATGTTCCTGGAACGTCGTATGCTCGCCCTACTGCGGCGTGATGCGGACGCCCTCGCCTGGGTTATTGCCCGATGCATTCGAATCAAAGCGGATGTGGTAGCCCGCGACGAACGCGAAGGGGGCCTGCGCGAGATTCTGAATTTTGGCCACACCCTGGGTCATGCACTGGAAGCCGCCACGAAATACCGCCGCTTCCGCCACGGCGAAGCCATTGCCTGGGGCATGATTTACGCCACTCTTTTGGGCGTCGCGACCGATCGGTTTAAGGAAGCGGACGCGACGCGTTTCATTCGACTGATCGCCAGCGTCGGCCCGCTGCCGCGCCTTTCCGGCATTCGCGCGTCGCAACTGCGGTCAATTCTGGCCGGTGACAAGAAATCACGAGGCGGAAAAATACGATGGGTCATGCCGCGACGAATAGGAAAAGTCGAATGGGGCGTCGAACTGCCCTGGACGCTCGTTTCACGAACCTTCGCGGCGCTGCCGCCTTTTGCCGGAACCTCGAATTAGCGATACTTTTATACAATTCATGAGAACGTTTACCGAAGACCCTCCCCGGCTTCCCGGCACCAGGCCTGGCGGCACCCGCACCGAACGCGAAGCGTCCCAGCGCGTGCAGCAGATGTTCAGCCGCATCGCGCCGCGCTACGATTTCCTCAATCATTTACTTTCGTTTTCGCTGGACCGGCTATGGCGCCGGCGGGTGGCACGGCTGTTCCGGCGCACTCTGCGCCGCACCGACGCGCGCATCCTCGATTTGTGCTGTGGCACCGGCGATTTGACTTTCGCGCTCGAACGCGTTCGGGTGCACGAACTGCGCGACGCCACCGCGCATCGAACGCCGCTCTTCGGTAGCGATTTCGCTCAACCGATGCTCGATCGCGCACACCAGAAAGCGCTGGCCCACGGGCGCTCGGCGATTTTTACTACCGCTGACGCGCTGCATTTGCCGTTTGCCGATTCCAATTTTGATTTGATTACGACAGCGTTCGGTTTTCGCAATCTGGTCAACTACGAGGCGGGCCTGCGCGAATTTGCCCGCGTCCTAAGGCCGGGTGGGGAGCTGGCAATTCTGGAATTTTCTGAGCCGGGAGTGGGTCTGACTGCGGGCCTGTTCAAATTTTATTTCAAACAGATCTTGCCGAGGGTGGGCGCGGCGATTTCCGGAAGCAAAGAAGCGTACAGCTACCTGCCCGGTTCCGTTTCCAAATTTCCGACCAGCGCCGAGCTCGCCGCGATGATGAAAAAAGTGGGATTCACCGACATCACCATCGCCCGCTGGAATTTTGGCAGCGTCTTACTTCATACCGCGACCCTGCTCGCCGCTAAACTTTAGACCGTCGTCATCCGGAGGAGCGTAGCGACGAAGGATCTCAACGAGTCAAATCTCACGCGACGCAATCGTGGAGCCAAGACAGCCTTAATTCTCGAGACCTAACACGCGAATCTTACTCAGCAAAGTCTTGTAGGACACGCCGAGCCGTTCCGCAGCCCGGGTCTTATTCCATTTCGATTCCTGCAGCGCATTCTGAATCTTGAATCTTTCCACATGCGTCACGGCCCGCTGCGAAACCTCATCGAGGGGCCCTTCCCACAAGAACGCCTCTTCCAGCATCCCGCCAGGCAATTGCGACGCCGACGGTCGGGCCTCCGGCAGTTGCAGCGCGCTTTCGTCGATTTCACTGCCGTTCGATAAAATCGCCGCGCGCTCGATCGCGTTCTGCAACTCGCGCACATTTCCCGGCCAGGAATAAGTCAGCAACCGCGCGCGGGTCTGCTTGCCCAAGGTCAAGCCGGGTTTGCGGAATTCGCGCCGGAATTTTTCCAAGAAATATTCCGCAAGCAGCAGCACATCGTCGCCGCGATCGCGCAAAGGCGGAATCGTGATCGGCACCGCCGAAATCCGGAAGAACAAATCCTCGCGAAACGATTTATCCGCAACAGCCGCACGCAGATCCTTGTTCGTAGCCGTTAGAATCCGAACATTTACTTCAATTTCCTGCGTGCCGCCCACCCGCTCGAACCGCTTTTCTTCCAGCACACGCAGCAGCTTGCTCTGCGTCGCTAGCGGCAATTCCCCAATTTCGTCCAAAAACAAAGTCCCGCGATGGGCTAGTTCCATTTTGCCGATCTTGCGCGCGCCCGCGCCGGTGTAGGCCCCGCGCTCGTGCCCGAACAATTCGTTTTCCACCAGGCCTTCGGGGATCGCCGCACAATTCAACGCCACGAATGGCGCCCCGGCCCGCGAACTCAAATGGTGAATGGCCCGCGCAAAAACTTCTTTTCCCGTTCCGCTTTCACCCAGCAGCAGCACGGTCGATTCCGTCGCCGCCACCCGCTGAGTCATTTGGCTCGCGTCTTTCATCGCCGGATGTTCGCCCAGAATGCGCGGAAATCCGTAGCGCACCGCATATTCTTCGCGCAGCAGCAGATTTTCCCGCAGCAATTCCTGCTGTTGCGCGGCGCGATCCAGGAGCAATTTCAGGTGATCGAGATCGACCGGTTTCTGGATGAAATCGAAGGCGCCTTCTTTCATTGCCGTGACCGCTTCTTCCACCGAGCCATACGCGGTCATCAGAATCACCGGCAAAGTCGCCTCGACCTTGCGCGATTCGCGCAGCACATCCAGGCCTGAACTTCCGGGGAGTTTTAAATCGGAAAGAACCAACTGATATCTTCGCGTGCGGACTTTTTCGATGGCGGTGCTGCCATCCGGAGCTTCTTCTACGGTGTACCCGGCGCGCTCGAGCGCTTTGCGCAGCATGGCCCGAAGCTCGGCTTTATCTTCGACCAGTAGGACCGGTTCCATCGTCGACTGCTTCTAGCGCGACCAGCCGATATCGCCGCCGGATTTGCGCAGCTCGTCTTCCGCGTCGGAAATGGCTTGCTTGTCCGCTTCCACCGCCTGTTTGCCGGCGTCGATCTTCGCGGTCTTGGCGTTGATGTCGCCGCGGGTCAAGTTTTGCTGCAGGGCCTTGTTAGGGTCGTTGTAATACTGCACGTCGAGCACGCCCAGTTCGCGCTGCATGATGCTCAGTGCATCTTCATCCTGCTGCAGCTTGGCGCGCAGCTTGGCAAACCGGTCGCGCCAGGCCTTCTCGCCGTTTTCTGCCGGCGTTGCACTACCCGCAGGCGCCG
>PMHK01000041.1:6353-12267 GCA_003156635.1 Acidobacteriota bacterium
CCGGAGGCGGTGGCGGAGCCTTGTCCACCGCGGCCTTGGGTTCCTTGACCTTGTCCTCATTGACCGGCGGTTGCTGCGGCTGATCCGGCTGTTGGGCATAGGCGCTGGCCGAAACGCTCAGCATGGCGAGCACGGCCGCACAGACGAGGGTCGAACGCATGGCGAAACCTCCCGGGAAGGGCATCCACGACTACTACTGACTAGAGTTTAGATGCGAGCGCTGCGCGAGGCAATCGGGGATGGTGTAGGCTCCTGCCGCAAAGGTAACCATAGCAAAAACTCGGCCCCGCCCCCCGCCCGGTTGCGGGCTTCGATGCTGCCGCCATGTTGCAAGGCGACCTTCTGCACCACCGCCAAACCCAACCCGGTACCTTCCGATTTGGTCGTAAAAAATGGCAGGAAGATTTTCTGCAGGTCCGCTTCCGGAATTCCCGCTCCATTGTCTGCCACGCAGATCCGTTGCCACTTTTTACCGGCCAATTCCTCGATGGTTCCGGACATGCTTACCCGCGGCTGTGCGCTGACGCCTTCGGCAGCCTGCACGCCGTTGCGCGCCAGATTCAGCAGCGCCTGCCGCAACAACGCTTCATCTCCGGGGAGCTCCTCAAAGCTGCCTTCCCATTGCACCACACATCCCGGAATGGTTTCCTGCAGCTCTTCCGCCACCTTGGCCACCACCGATTGCATGGGAACCGTCTCGTAGCAAATTTCTAGCGGCTTGGCGAAGCGCAGAAACTCGGTGACCACGTGGGTCAGCGCCCGGGTCTGGTCCAAAATGCGCTCGGACGAATCGCGCACTTCTCCCGTCGCTACTTCGCTACGGATTATCTGCGCGTAGCCGGAAATGGTCGCCAGGGAATTCTTGAATTCGTGCGCGATGCCTGCGGACATTTCGCCGAGGGCCGCCAAATTCTCTTTCCAGCGGATTTGTTTTTGCAGTGCGGTCAATTCGGTCAGGTCGCTCATCAGGCACAAAGCGCCGCTGACTTTCATTTCCGCGGCTGGTGGCACCAGGTCGTTGGCCATGCGCACCGGCGCGCGTACGCTGCGGTAGATCGGCGAGATCGTCACGCCCAAATGCCGCACTTCGCCTTCCGAGGTCAAATGTTCCACCTCGCCGCGCTGGAACGTTTTTCCGTCGCGGATGCAGGCGGTCAGCATTTTGGCCAAGTCGGAATCGGAGCCTAGAATTTCTTTGTACGAGCGGTAACGCAACGTCCGGATTCCCAGCGCGTCTTCCGCGGCCGGATTGGTGGACGTGATGGCTCCGGTCGCGCTGATCAGCAACAGCCCAGTCGGCATGTTGCGGGTCACTTCTTCGGTGAGCCGCTCCGATTCCTGCGCACGTTCCTGCGCCAGCAAATGCAGGCGGGCCAGTTCTTTTTCCTGCGCCCGCAGCTTTTCGATCACGCCCTGCATCGACGCGGTCATGAACGCCGACGGATTCTCGATATCCGCGTTGGGGCTGGTCCAGTCTTCGGTGGCGCTTGCAGCTTGGCTGCGCATGAATTTACGCAGCATGTGGATGAGAAAAACGATCCCCCCGATCAGAATCACCAGCAAAGCGATGGAGATCTGCACATTCTCCGTGGGTACGGGCGTCATGTGCTTGGCTGCTGGAGCGAGTATGGCGAAGTTCAGCATATCGTTACCGCATCATCAAGAGCGATTGATACCAGTCCACCACCGGCGTTCCAAAGAAAACTACCAGTAGCGCGCCGGCGCCCAAAAATGTTCCAAACGGCAATTCGTAATCCGCTTCTTTGCGCCGGGCCAGAATCAGTACGATCCCGATGATGCTGCCGAGTATCGACCCCGCCATGATCGTCAGCAGCGTCCGCTTCGCGCCCAAGAACGCCCCGGCCATCAGCATCATTTTCACGTCGCCCAGGCCCATGCCTTCGCGCCCGCGCAATTTGAAATACGCTTCCGAAACCAGCCAGAGCAAACCGCTGCCTACGGCCGCACCGAGCAGCGCGTCTACCAGGGAAAGCACCGCATCCGGAGGAGGAAACTGGAAAATGTGACTGGAGAGCCACAACGCCGTGCCATCGGTCGGTTTCATGAACAGGCTGAGCAACAAACCCAAACCGAATCCGGTGAAATTCACCAGGTCCGGCAAAATCCGTTCGCGCAGATCGGTGAACACCAACACGATCATGATCGCTGAAAAGGTCGCCCACTTCAGGGTATCGAGCGAAATCCCAAAAGCGCAGTAGCAGGCGAAAAATAGCACGCCGGTGAGAAATTCCACCAGCGGATACATTGGCGAAATCTTGGTTTTGCATCCCCGGCATTTGCCGCCAAGAAGCAGGTAGCTCAACACCGGAATATTGTCGTACGGCTGGATCAAATGCCCGCATTTTGGGCACGCGGACGAAGGCATTACGATCGACTTGCCACTCGGAATCCGCAGGATACAAACGTTTAGAAAGCTGCCGATAATCAGGCCAAAGAGAAATACGAACACACCGATAAGAGGCGCGGGGAGCACGCTCTAAGTCTGCCCCAGGTCCCAGCCAGCCTCAAGCGAACCGTCCACCATCGTGCCCGACTTCTAACGCGCGATTGAATGGGTGGTCTAAACGGACCGCATGGATTTGAATCGCGTCGCGTAGCTACGCTATATTCGATGGTTTACACCTCATGTCCTGGCTCGAACAGAAGGTCCTGGCTTACGAACAGATGCGCTTCGCGCAGGAGCAGAACCGCCGCGTGCTGCCGTTCGAATGGGGCCTGGAACACGTTGGCGGCGATCCGCACGACCGCGATCCTCGAGCCTGGCTCGACCAATTCATCGCGTGCACCTTGGCCCATAGCGACGAATGGTTCACCACCACACCCGCCGGCGATTACGCGCTGGAAGAAGATGTTCTGACCTTTACCAGCGCCATCGAATCGCCCTGGCTCGAAAACAATCGAGTCCACGCCCAGGTTTTCAAAGCCCGTCGTCATGGCCCCGCCGTGGTCGTGCTCGCCCAGTGGAATTCGCGCTGGGAAGAGCAGCAAAATGTCTGTCGCTGGCTGCAGTTCCTGGGCATCACCGCCGTGAAAATCAGCCTGCCATATCACGATCGCCGCGCCATTCCCGGGCATGCGCGCGCCGACCACTTGGTCAGCGCGAATATCGGCCGCACCCTGCAAGCCAATCGGCAGGCCGTCCTGGACGTTCGCCGCACGCTGCGCTGGCTCGAGCAACAAGGCTACGACCGCCTCGGCCTGCTCGGCACCAGCATTGGTTCTTGCCTCGCGTTCCTTACCCTGGCCCACGAACCGGCTTTGCGCGCCGCAGCCTTTCTCCATGTCTCCACCTATTTTGGCGACGTGGTCGCGGCCGGCCTGACCACCACGAATGTCTGGGAAGCGCTGCACCAGGATTTTTCCCTCGAAGAAGTTCGCCATTTCTGGTCCCCGATCAGCCCCTACCCGTACGTCGCGCGTCTCGCGGGGACGCGCAAAAAAGTTCTGGCCATAAGCGGCCGCTACGACCCCACCTTTCCGAACGAGTTAACTCAGGAATTTCTAGCTGAAATGAAACGAAAGGGAGTTCCGTACGAGAGTCTGTCGTTGCCGTGCGGTCACTATTCCATGGGGGTGGCGCCGTTTAGTTATGCCGTAGGGTACCGCTTTGGAACATTTCTGTTTCAGGCGCTGGCGTAGGTCAGCAAAAGCAAGCGTTTAATAAGCGGATAACGCTACGAAGAAAATTTCTAAGGTTTGCCACGGACCTGCCGATGAGGGGTTCGAGGTGAACCCGATGCCAGCTCACATCAATTCCGTCTCAAGTTCGACGCATGCCACCCCAGCCGCAGCCAGCCAACGCCCGCAGCCAAACCCAAAAATACCGAGAAGCCCGCCGGCCAGTCCTTTGCCCAGGATTCGGTGAAGATCAGCTCCGCCGGCCGCGTCGCCAGCCAGGCGAAATCGCCGCAAAAATAAAGCGGTAGCAAATCGTAAGGCTTAACCTATTCCAGAATTTTGCCGAAGGCGTTCCGGGCGATCTCTTGCTCCACCTTCGCGATGTCAGGGGCCAATGAGCGATCTTCTTCTACCATCCTCGAAAACGCCCGTACGATATCGTAGGCTTTTTGGGCTCCCGCTCCCGTGCGCAATGGCGCGAGCAGATCGATTCCTTGGCTCGCCGAAAGTAATTCGATCGCGAGCACATTCCGCAGATTCGCCAGCATCGGCTGAATCCGCCGCGCCGCCCCCATGCCCATCGACACGTAGTCTTCCTGATTCGCCGAGGTCGGAATCGAATCTACCGAATGCGGCGCCGCTTGCGTTTTCAGCTCACTCGTAAGCGCCGCCGCTGTAACCTGCAAAATCATAAAACCTGAATTGAGCCCCGCGTCCTTGACCAGAAAAGCGGGCAGCAAACTGGTCTGCGGATTGGTCATCTGCTCGATTCGGCGTTCGGAAATGCCCGCCAGGGCCACCAACGCTATTGCCAATTGATCCGCCGCAATGGCCAGCGGCTGGCCATGAAAATTTCCGCCGCTGATGACTTCGCCCGCCCGATCCGGGCCGGAACCGGCGAACACCAACGGATTGTCCGTCGCGCTGTTCAATTCCACTTCCAGCGTCGCTCTCACTTGCGCCAATGCGTCACGCACGGCACCGTGTACTTGCGGAGTGCAGCGCAGACTGTAGGCGTCCTGCACGCGCCGGTCTTTGTCCGCCGGCCGATGCGATTCGCGAATCGCGCTGCCCGCATTTAGTCTGCGCAAATTGCGCGCCGTGGTCGCGTGCCCGGGATACGGCCGAACCATCGCAATGCGTTCGTCAAAAGCGGCCGGACTGCCGCGCAGCGCGTCGAGGGACAGCGCCGCCGCCACGTCCGCGGTGTTCACGGCGATCTCCGCTTCGCGCAGCGCCAGTGAAAGCAACGCCAACATCGCCTGGGTACCGTTCAGAAGCGCGAGTCCTTCCTTGGCCTCGAGCGCCAGTGGCGTAATCACCGTGGCCTTCATCGCCTCCGCGCCGGAAATCCTGCGTCCTTGAAAAATCGCCTCGCCTTCGCCAATCGCGACCTGCGCCAGATGCGCCAGCGGGGCCAGATCGCCCGACGCTCCCACCGAGCCCTGCGACGGAATCACCGGATGCACGCGCTGGTTCAGCATTTCGCACAGTGTTTCCGCCACCACCGGCCGCACTCCCGAAAAGCCCTTCGCGATAGCGTTGGCGCGCAATACCAGCATCGCACGCGTTTCCGCTTCGCTTAGCGGCGCGCCGACTCCGCAAGCGTGGCTGCGTACCAGGTTCACCTGCAACTCGCCGATCTGCTCGCGCGAAATTCGCACCGAGGCCATTTTCCCGAATCCGGTATTCACTCCGTAGACCGCCGTGTCCGATTGCACCAGCCGCTCGATCACTTTGCGCGAAGCGATCATCCGCTCGCGCGCCGCCGGAGAAATCTCGACCAGCGCGTGCTCGTGCACGATTTGGTAAAACTGCGCAAAACTCAGGTGCTCGCCATCAATTTGAATTGCGTTCATGATTTGGGGGAGGTCGCGTGCTCCGCGACCCGGTGCCTTTCGGTAGCAGGGAAGTATTTTCGATACTTTTCGGGGAGCGATTTCGGCCGGCCAAGTTTGTCGCAAAATACGTGCAAGGTTTCGCCGGTGGCCAGTAATTCTTTAGTTTCCGAGTGAATCACCTCGTAACCGAATTTTACCGTGCGTTTCTGCGAAGAAATAATGGTCGTGCGGATCAGCAGCAGGTCATCGAACCGCGCCGGGCGCTTGTAGCGGCAGTGCGCNNTGCCGGCAGAAATCCACGCGGCCCACCTCGAACCAGGCGAAATAATTCCCGTGGTACACCACGCCCATCTGATCCGTTTCCGCATAACGCACGCGGATCGTCGTCTCCGAGGCTTCGGTGGGACTAACTTTCATGAGTTGAAAAGTGTAGC
>PMHK01000231.1 GCA_003156635.1 Acidobacteriota bacterium
ATTCCCATTTGCTGCGGTCGATTAAATTCAGCTTTTCGCCAAGATACAGCCGCACCTGCCCCGCGACTCCCAGCGAAGTGTCGTCGTGCTCCACTTGCTTGCGCGCCGCCGTCGCGACGATCAAGTCTCCGGCCTTCGCCCCGACCGCCTCGGCCAGTTTTTTCAATCCGTCCGCGCCCAACGACTTCTCGAGCCCCGACGAAATGCCTTCCGCGGTGACCTTCGCGGTATAGACGCCGCGCGCGCCAGCACCCTTAGCAAATTCCGCCAGTTCGTCGAGCTGCTTCCGCGACCAGGTCGCCGCGCCCGGTGCGACCACCGCCTGCATCTTCCCTTCAAAATTCATCGTGGCCCGCGCCGGCTCGAAATGCTGCGTCACTTCACGCAGTTCCATTCCGAAACGCAGATCGGGTTTATCCGACCCATAACGCTTCAGCGCATCCTTGTAGTCGAGATGCCGGAAGGGACCTTGCACTTTGATGTCCACCACCTGCAGCGCGCGGATCATCACCTGCTCGATCACGTCGAAAATGTCCTGCTGCCGCGGGAACGACATTTCCAGGTCCAGCTGCGTAAACTCCAATTGCCGGTCAGCGCGGAAATCCTCGTCGCGGAAGCACCGGCAAATCTGGAAATAGCGGTCCATCCCGGAAATCATCAGAATCTGTTTGAAGATCTGCGGCGATTGCGGCAGAGCGTAGAATTGCCCGTGGTGAATGCGGCTGGGCACCAGGCAGTCCCGCGCTCCCTCCGGCGTCGACCGGGTCAGGATCGGAGTTTCAATCTCGAAAAATCCCAGCGCGTCGAGCGTCTTGCGCATCTCGAACAAAATCCGGTGGCGCAGTTCAATATTGCTGTGCGGTTTGGGGCGCCGCAAATCGAGATACCGGTGACGCAGCCGCGTTTCTTCCGATGCGGTCACTTCGTCTTCAATCTGAAATGGCGGGGTCTTCGAATTATTCAGGATGTGCAGGCGGGTGGCCATCACTTCTACTTCGCCCGTCGCGATTTCCGGATTCGCCTTCTGCCGCTTGATCACTTTCCCTTCCACCGCAATCACAAATTCCGAACGCAACTCTTCCGCTTTCTTGTGCGCTTCGGGATGCAGTTCGGCGTTAAACACAATCTGCGCAACCCCCGCGCGGTCGCGCAGATCGATGAAAATCAGCTGCCCCAGGTCCCGGCGGCGATGCACCCAGCCCATCAGCACCACGTTTTCATCCGCGTCCGCGGCCCGCAGATTTCCCGCGTAATTCGTGCGTTTTAGGTTTCCCAGTGTGTCGAACAAAATAGTCGTCCCTTTCGCCTGCGCGGATTTCGAATCAGAAATGGTGCCGACCGCCAGCTAACCGCGGGTGCCGCGCCGCTCCGATTCCAGATATTCTAGCAGTTCATATTCCGAAAGCTTCTTTTGATCGGCGTCGGCGAGCCGCTTCAAAGTGAACCTGCCCGTCGCCACCTCGTCGCTGCCGATAATCAACGCGTACCGCGCGCCCAGCTTGTCCGCCAGGTTCAGCGACTTCTTGAATTTCATTTCTTCGCCGGGCAATTCCACCGAAAGCCCCGCTTCGCGCAGCTTTTTCGTCAAGCCCACGGCCGTCGGGTAGGCTTCCAATCCCAGCCAGGCCACGAAGACGTCGAGCCCGGGCAGCTTCGGCAGATTCCCGGATTCCTGGATCGACAAAATCGCCCGGTCGGTGCCAATGGCGAATCCGATGCCCTTGGTCGGTGGGCCGCCGAGCAATTCCACCAACCCGTCGTAACGCCCGCCGCCGCACACCGCGTTCTGCGAGCCCAGCCCTTCGGCGATTACCTCGAACGTCGTCCGCGTGTAGTAATCGAGTCCGCGCACCAACCGCCAGTTTTCCTGATAGCTCACCCCGCGCAACTTCAATTCTTCTTTCAGCTTGGCGAAATGTTCGCGGCAGGCGTCGCACGAATGCTCGGAAATCTTTGGAAGCTTCGCGATGATCTCCTGCTCCTGCGGAATCTTCGAATCGAGTACGCGCAACGGATTCGTTTCGATCCGCCGCTGGCTGTCCGCGCCCAGTTGATCTTTAACCTTGCGCAACTCCGCGCGCAGCAACTCGACATACTGCGGCCGGCAATTCTTGTCGCCAATCGAGTTGATGTACAGCGTGGTGCGGATCAATCCCACGCGGCTGAAAAACGTCATCAGCATCTCGATGACTTCCGCATCGATCGCCGGCGCATCCGACTGCCCCAACACCTCCGCGCCAATCTGGTAAAACTGCCGGTAGCGCCCCTTCTGCGGCCGCTCCCGCCGGAACATGGGGCCCATGTAATACAACTTCACGTTGCCGGGCAGTGCGTGCATTCCATGCTCGATGTAAGCCCGCATCGTGCTCGCCGTTGCTTCGGGCCGCAAGCTGATCAAATCTCCCGCGTCCGCCGTCGCGTCTGACGATGTCGATCGGTCCGGAAAGCTGTACATCTCCTTCGAGACGATATCGGTCTCGCCCCCGACCGAACGCGCAAACAATGAAGTCTCTTCGAATATAGGCAGCCGTATCTCGCGAAAATTGTACGACTCAAAAACGTCGCGCGCGGACTGCTCGAACCAATTCCACAAAGTGGAATCCGGCGGCTGAATGTCCCGCGTGCCCTTGATCGCTCGAAATTGTTTTTGTTCCGTCACGAAGTAAGCGCTAAACGACTAGCTTCCAGATGTTTCTTTTTTGTACTGCTCTTTGTAGCCCACATAATTGTTCCAATACTTGTCGATCGACGTCTGATCGTCCGCGGTCAAAGCCCGCCTCACCTTCCCCGGCGAACCCATCACCAAACTTCCCGGCGGAATCACGGTGCGTTCCGGAATCAAAGTACCCGCCGCGACAATGCTGCCCGTCCCAATCACCGCGCCATTCAAAATGATGCTGCCCATTCCAATCAGACACCGCGATTCCACGGTACAGCCGTGCAGCGTCACGCTGTGCCCTACGGTCACTTCATCGCCCAGCACCAGCGGATTCGTGTCCCGCATCACGTGCAGCACCGAGCCATCCTGCACGTTCGATCGCGCCCCAATGCGGATGTAATGCACGTCGCCGCGAATCACCGCGCACGGCCACACGCTCGAATCTTCGCCAATCACCACATCGCCAATCACCACCGCCTGCGGATCGACGTATGCGCTGGCCGCGATCTGCGGCAAATACCCGCGAAAGCTACGAATCAACGGAAACTCCCGAACGAATTGTGGTGTGGAACAGAACCGCAACGACCTGAAGCAGCAACCGTCGGCCGCTCTCTACAGAATTTCGACCACCGGCGCGCCAGCCCCCGAATTCACTTCTTCCAGCCGCGCCACCACGTTCCGCGCCACGGCGTAAATGCTCTTGGCTCCCGGCGCGTCTTCGCCATGCGATGCCGCTGGCTTCCCGGTGTCTCCGCCAATGCGAATTTGCGGATCGATCTCAATTTCCCCCAGGAACGGCACGCCAAAATTCTTCGCCATGTGCTGCCCTTCGCCGTGGCCGAACACGTCAATGCGCCCATCGCAATGCGGGCAATTGAAGTAGCTCATGTTCTCGACCACGCCCAGAATCTCCACGTTCACCTGCCGGAACATTTCGATGGCCTTGCGCACATCGGCCAGCGCCACCAGCGACGGCGTGGTCACCACCACCGCCCCGGTCACCGACACGTTCTGGATCAGCGAAAGCTGCACATCGCCCGTTCCTGGCGGCAAATCGATCAGCAAATAATCCAGCTCGCCCCACTGCACGCTGCGCAAGAATTGCTGAATCACGCTGTGCAGCATCGGCCCGCGCCAAACCAGCGGCTTGTCACCGGGATTCAGCAAGCCCATCGAAATCATTTTCACGCCGTAGGCTTCCACCGGAATGATGGTCTTCTCGTTCACCGCGCGCGGCTGCTCGTCGGTGCCCATCATCACCGGCACGTTCGGCCCGTAGACATCCGCGTCCATCAGGCCGACTTTCGCGCCCAGTGTTTTCAGCGCGATCGCCAGATTTACCGCGACGGTGGTCTTGCCCACGCCGCCTTTGCCGCTGGCCACGGCCACCAGGTTTTTCACGCCTTCAATCGTCGGTTTCTTTTCCATTCCAGCGCCAGGCGCCGCTGGATGTGCATGTCCATGTCCGGGAGGCATTGCGTTCCTTTCGCGAAAGCCGCGCTGCTCACGGCCTTCCGCGTCACAACTTCAACTTGCAATGATAGACTGCCGCGCCAGCAGCGGCAAGGCCGCGCCGGATCCCAACAAACGCGCCATTCCCCCTCGAAATCGCGCTCGGAAACATGCCTGCGGATGTCCGCTTTGCACCAAACCGCGCGAGCGGATACAATAGTGTCTGTACGTTTTGCGATTTACGTTAGCCGCGCAATCCTGCAGCTCCGGTGTTCCGCGCCTTGGGACCGGAAATCCAAAAGCGCCCTCATGCGGGGCTCGAAAGCGCCTACACTCAAAACATGGACGTAGAGAAAATCATCAATAGCGTCGTCGCGCGTTTCATCGGCACCAAGCACGAACGCGACGTGAAATCCCTGAACCCGGTCGTCGAAGCCATCAACGCCCTCGAGCCGGAGATGAAAAAGCTCTCCGACGCCGAACTTTCGGCGCTGACGCCGAAGCTGAAGGCCGAAGTCCAGGCCCGCCTCGCCGAGCTCGACCCGGCCGATCCGGATTACAAGCAGCGTCTGCGCGAAGCCACCGAACCTTCGTTGATTCCCGCATTCGCGCTGGTTCGGGAGGTCGGCCGCCGCGCGCTGGGCATGCGCCATTTCGATGTTCAGCTGATCGGCGGTTCCGTCCTGCACCAGGGCAAAATCGCCGAAATGAAAACCGGCGAAGGAAAAACTCTCGTCGCCACCCTTCCCGCGTATTTAAACGCGCTGACCGGTCTGGGCGTTCACATCGTCACCGTAAACGATTACCTCGCGCGTCGCGACGCGGAGTGGATGGGTCCCATCTACAAAATGTTGGGCCTGACCGTCGGCGTCATCGTGCACGACCTGGACGACGTCCAGCGCCGCGCCGCCTACGCCGCCGACATCACCTTCGGCACCAACAACGAATTCGGTTTCGACTACCTGCGCGACAACATGAAATATGATCTGGCCCAGTGCGTGCAGCGCGGCCATCATTTCGCCATCGTCGACGAAGTCGACTCGATCCTGATCGACGAAGCGCGAACGCCTTTGATCATTTCCGGCCCGGCCGAGGAATCCACGGACAAGTATTACCGCATCAACGGAATCATTCCGAAGCTGATTCTTGACATCGATTACACGCTCGACGAAAAGCATCGCACCGCGACGCTGACCGAAGAGGGCGTGTCCAAATGCGAAAAACTCCTGAGCCTCGGCAACCTCTACGACCCCGCGCACATGGACATCATTCATCACGTCTATCAGGCCCTGCGCGCCCACACGCTGTTCACCAAGGACGTCGACTACGTGGTGAAAGACGACGGCGTGGTCATCGTCGACGAATTCACCGGCCGCCAGATGCCTGGCCGCCGTTGGTCCGACGGTTTGCATCAAGCCGTCGAAGCCAAAGAAGGCGTGAAGATCGAGCGCGAAAACCAAACCCTCGCCACCATTACCTTTCAGAATTATTTCCGCATGTACAAGAAACTTGCGGGAATGACCGGAACCGCTGATACCGAAGCTCCCGAATTCGATAAGATTTACAAGCTCGAAGTGGTCGCGATTCCGACCAACCGCGCGCTCATCCGCATTGAAAATTCCGACGTGGTCTATCGCACGGAAGCCGAAAAGTTCGAAGCCGCGGTGAACGGCATCCTGCAGGAGGACGGCACGCGCGTCGGCGGCGTTCGTCAGTATTACGAAAGCGGCCAGCCGGTGCTGGTCGGCAGCATCTCCATCGAAAAATCGGAAAAAATTGCCGCGCACCTGAAGAAAGCCGGAATTCCTCACCAGGTTTTGAACGCCAAGCAACACGAGCGCGAAGCCATCATCATTTCCCAGGCGGGCCGCAAAGGCACCGTAACGGTATCGACCAACATGGCCGGCCGCGGCACGGACATTCTCCTCGGCGGAAATCCGGAGGCCATGACCCGCGATTACTGCCTGAAAAATAAGCTCGCGCTTCCTTACGCGCCTGCAAGTTCGATCATCGTCGCCGCGCCCGGAACCGAAACCCCGGCGCAAGCCGACGCCGCGACCGCCGCCGCCGTGGCCGGTGCTGAAGCGCCGACCAATGGCGCTGGTAATGCGGCGATGGTGCTGTTCCAGATCGAAGGCAAAATTTTTCAGGTCCCGCTCGAACAGTGGAAGCCGATTTACGATCGCTTTGCCACAGATTGCAAAGTCGAGCACGACGAAGTCGTCGCGCTGGGTGGCCTGCACATTCTCGGCACCGNNGTCGCGGCGCATTGACAACCAGTTGCGTGGCCGCGCCGGCCGTCAAGGCGATCCCGGCTCCTCCCGCTTTTTCCTGTCTCTCGAGGACGATTTGCTTCGCATCTTCGGCGGCGAGCGCGTCAAGAACCTGATGTTTCGCCTGGGCATGACCGAAGGCGTACCCATCGAATCGCGCATGATCAGCAGCCGCATCGAAAACGCGCAGAAAGCGGTCGAAGCCCAGAACTTCGAAGCCCGCAAACACCTGCTCGAATACGACGACGTGATGAACAAGCAGCGCGAAACGATTTATAACCTGCGCCGCTCATTCCTCGAAGGCCGCGACCAGAAAGAATTCGTCATCGAGCGCGCCGACGCCATCGCCGACGAACTGGTCGAAACCTACTGCCCGCGCGAGCAGCATCCCGATCAGTGGAATACCACCCAATTCTCCAACGAAGTTCTAAACCAATTCGGCTTTGACCCCAAAGCTGCCGGCATGGATTTCGCGTCGTTAAATCATGAAACGGTCTCCGCCGAGTTGATCGACAAATTGCACGCGCGTTACGAAGAAAAGGAAACACTTTTCGGCGCGCAAACCTTGCGCTGGCTCGAACGCCACATTCTTCTCGATGTCGTCGACGGCCAGTGGAAGGACCATCTCCTCACTCTCGATCACTTGAAGGAAGGCATCGGCCTGCGCGGCTACGGCCAGAAAGATCCGCTGGTCGAGTTCAAGAAAGAAGCGTTCATTCTTTTCGACGAATTGATGAACCGCATCGATACCGAGGCCGTTCGCTTCTTGTTTCTCGTGCGTCCGGCCGAACCGCCGCAAAATGCTCCTCCGCCGGCGCAATCTGCTGCTCCAGCGAATCCATCCGCGCCGCCCATCCCGCGCGGACTCTCGCAATTTTCACCGGAAGAAATCGAACGCAAGCAGCGCCGCCAGCAGCAGCAGATGCAATTCCAGGCTGGCGCGGCGCCGGTCGAGCCGCCCAAACCCACTCGCGCTGCCGCGAAAGTCGGCCGCAACGATCCTTGCCCCTGCGGCTCCGGGAAAAAATACAAGAAGTGCCACGGCGAAGCCGCCTGATTCGCCGTCAATAATGATTTCCTTCACCTGCCCGAATTTCAAAAGTTTGAGGCCAAAAGTGTGCCCACCGCTCGCGTTTCTCCCTGTTGCTACTTAGAACTCACTCCGCTTGGCTTCTAAAATAAATATGCTAATCTCTCCCGCATCCTTCGGCCCCAGTCCTAGCGCGAATCTAGAGGTAAGCAAAAATGACCGCCGCCACTTCCGTCCATTGCAACCGCGCAGGCTGCGCCAATTCGGCTCCCCCCGCGCTGTCCAGCGCCCAATTGTGCCTCGATCATTTTCTCGATGAAGCCTTCGTGCGTTCCGATCAAGCCCTCACCCGCTGCCGCGAAGGAATTCCACTGAGCAAAGAAAGCCTGGAATGGCTGCTGTCGGACGCGCTCGCCACCGTAAAAAATCTGGAAGAAAGCGCCGAAGAGCCCTGTCCGGAACAACGCGACCGCATGCTCGAACTCCTGCTGATCCTGGCCAATCTTCACGAATACGTCGCGCATCATGACGTGCATTTTGAAAGGCCCGCTTAGTCGAGACGTCGCGTTCGCTAACTCCGCCGCATTCCGCTCCGTCGCCTAAGCGTTAACTCACACCGCAATAGCGCGTTGCAAAAGATCGCGAACCCACTCAAGCTTAAACTTACCGCGGTCAAACCAGCATGGCTGACGAACCCAAGCACGTCGATCCTTTCAAGCCGCAAGACCCGACCATTCCAGGCGTAACCGGCAATGCCGCGCGCATCCGGCCTGCGCCGCAGCCACCGGCCCCACTGGGTCAGGGATACCAGCAACGGGCCGTAGCTCCCTCGCAGAATATTTTTGCCGATCCTCGCGTGGTGATTGCCATTGCCGTGACTGCCGTGCTGCTTCTCGGTTTCGGTTTGTTCTGGCACAGCCATTCCACTTCGGCTGAAGTAACGAAGCCGGCGGAAGGAATCACCGCGGCCGTTCCGCCGCCTGCTGCCGCGCCGGCCGCAGCCGCAGAACCAAGCAAGCCCGTACCAATCGGCCCAGGTCCGGTAGCGTCCGCTGCGGAACTTGCCAAACCTTGGTCCTCCAAACGATTTGTCTTTCGCGCCCCGCAAACCGCGGATGACGTTCCGGCTCTCGTCGTTCATCTTCCCGGCAACGTCTACTGGGGAATTTCGATGCGCGAGCCGTTCGGCTCCTGCGAAATGCGCTACATCACCGACCTGGCTCAAATCGAAAATGAATACCATTACACTGCGGCGCATCCCATGGTGGTCGATCCCTGCAACCACGCGGTCTACGATTTGGAAAAATACGGCCCGGGCCCCAACGGCGTCGTCCGCGGCGCAATCGTCTCCGGCGCCGGCGTCCGGCCGCCTCTCGCCATCGAAATGAAAGCAAGAGGAAATCAAATTGTGGCGGTTCAGATCGAGCAGTAGCGTTTCGAGGAAATCAATTCAAGCAGCGTGTCTTCCAGACCAGCAGAACCGAATAGAAATCTAAGTCGTGGCCGCGTTACTCTGATTTGCCATGCATCGTTTCACTTCGCCGCCCATTTTCCCCGCTAGCACCATCGCCACCATTTTCTGATCGGCCAGCCAGGACCACAACGGATGCCCAAATGTCGCCGGGCGATTGTGCTCGACAAAAAAATGCGAGAACCATGCGAACGCATACGGAACCACGATCGCGGCCAGCACCAGCCACGGCCGGCGCAAAATAATCGCGGCGGCCAACAGACTCCATCCGCTCAGTGTTCCAATCGTGTGAAAAATCCGCGTGGCCAGTTGCTGGTGCGCCAGCACATAGAAACTCCAAAACTCCGTAAACGTCTCCGCTTGGCTCATGGTCGCGATTGTAGCGCCCGCGCGCCGCCATTCAAGCGCAAAAAAAAACACTACCTCGCTGAGCTTCCAGCGAGGTAGTGCGCCAACGCATCGTCGCCTGACCAGGCAGGAGTAATTAAACCTGCCCGGGCGGACTACGAACTCAATTGCTCCACCGAACGCGCCACCATCACCGCTTGTCCGGTGCTTTGATTGATTAGGATAAAACCAACTATGCGGATCGGAAGCGCTGTACTTCCCTGCAGCGCCGACAACCCCGTGAGGTTGATGAAATTTGTATCGTTGGTGGTCATCACCGTCAGCGGCTGCGGCAGCAGCACCCCGGCCGTCCAATTATCGTTCAACTGAAATGTTCCGGCGTTGTTGTTCTGAATCATGGTGCTGCCTGGCACCCAGGTCCCGGCTTGCCCTTGCCGTTTCAAAACCACGCGATGCACGGTCAGAGTCGTTGCGCCGTTCGTCGTCGTGACTAGGCCACCGATTCCCACGCGCTGACCGGCTGCCAATTCCATACTGTTGAAGAGCAGCGTCGTCAGCGGCAGATTGATATGTTCGATCAGATAATTCTCGGAGCCGTTGAGATTGAGCGTTTCGATTTGCCCGTCCGAGATTCCGTTGATCGCCGGCAATTCGTCGCGCACGTACAGGTCCGCTTGCGTCGCTGCTCCCGGCGTTGGACGGATATTTGTGAATAGCCCGCCGAGATAGAAGCTGTTGTTTGAAACCACCTCGATTTCCGACGCGACGATGTCATGTGACACCGGATCGATCGTGCCGGTGACTTCCACAATGGTGGTGGTAGTGAACGAACTGATTGGAATGGTCGGATCGTCCAACGCCGTGCTGGCGCTGCTATCCACCGTCCACTGCCGCCCGTGTGGTCCCTGGATGGTAAAGGAATTCGGTCCGGTCACGCCGACCACGCCGCCGTGAAAATCATCAATGGACACTTGCGCGTTCGTCGAATCGAGCAGCGCCACTTCAAACACCGGATTTACCGTCCCGGTTACCTGCCCGTTCTGGTCCGTCTGCAGCGATTGCCGCAAATCGAACTCCATTCGCAATCCGAAAAGATCCGCGTTCGTCACCACCACCGGCTGCGCGAAATTCACGGTCACCGTCGATTGCGTCAGCGTGCCGTTAATCGTGTTAATCGTCGGAGGCGTGACCGACGTATCGATAAAACCAATCACCGGCGACGCGATCGTGATCGTTGCTGACGTGTACGTCCCCGTGGGCACCGCCGTCAGGTCGAGCAATTGATGCAATCCACTCAGCTGCGCGAAATCCACAATCGCCGGCTGCGACAGCACGCTTACCGCCGTCCCGCCATTGTTCAAATTGATCCCGGTGACATTTATTTCGCAAGAAACCACACTCGGCAGCGGCGCATCCGTGCCGACCGTGTAAATCGAGGCCGAACCCACTTGCGGCGCCGTCGCTGAATTCGTTCCGCCACAACTCGAAAGTCCCAACGCAGCACAGAGTGCTAAGAACACACCAATAGCTTTTGGATTCCCCATGAATTTTCTCCTTGTTTTTAAACCCTGATAAGCGACCCCAGGAGGGTCATACGTTGGCTTTCAGTGAAACCCACGCAGCTGCGAACAGTTGCGAATAGTTTCGCGCGAACAGAAGATTTCTGAATCCAAATCCAGAGTGCCATTTCGTGTCACTGCGGGACTTACGGATGATGTTGGTTACTATTTGTGTCATTGCGGGACATCATTTCCACTTCGACTTTTCTTCGCTCGCCATTCAGCCGCCGCGCTGTTCGGGAACTCGAAAAGATGCCCGGCTTGCGCCTCCTGCGCAACTTGTTTACGATGTTTAGCGAATAGATGATTGGCAAAACGATTTCACATTACCGGATCATCGACCCCCTGGGCAGCGGCGGCATGGGCCAGGTTTTTCGAGCCGAAGACACGCGTCTCGGCCGCCAGGTCGCTCTCAAATTCCTGACGCCCGACCTCGCCAAAGATCCGGCGTCTCTCGAACGTTTTCAGCGCGAAGCCCGCGCCGCGTCCTCCCTGAATCATCCTGGCATTTGCACCATTTACGACGTCGGCGAATACAATGGCCAGCCCTTCCTCGTGATGGAACTCCTCGAAGGGCAAACCCTGCGCGAACGTATCGGCAGCCGCGCCATGCCCACCGATGCCCTGCTTGAATTCGGCGCGCAAATTGCCGACGCGCTGGACGCCGCCGGCTCGCGCGGCATCGTTCATCGCGATATCAAGCCCGCCAACATTTTCATCACCGCCCGGGGACAAGCAAAAATTCTCGATTTCGGCTTGGCCAAACAGGGCGCTTCGCGCCGCATCGCCGAAACCGTCGGCACTGGGAACACCGTCACCCAACCTACTTCCGACCATTTGTTTCTGACCAGTCCCGGCTCGGCCATCGGCACCATTGCCTACATGTCTCCGGAGCAAGCTCGCGGCGAAGATCTCGACGCCCGCACCGATCTCTTCAGCCTCGGCGCGGTCCTCTATGAAATGGCCTCGGGCCAGGCCGCGTTCAACGGCAACACCTCCGCCGTAATTTTCGATTCAATTCTGAATCGCACGCCGGTCGCGCCCAGCACGCTAAATCCCAACCTTCCGCCGAAACTCGAAGAAATCATCGGCAAGTCGCTGGAGAAAGACCGCGACCTGCGTTACCAAACCGCCGCCGAATTGCGTGGTGACTTGAAACGCCTGAAACGCGATAGCGATTCATCTCGTGCGCCGGCCGGCTCCAGCGGCTCCTGGAAATCCGCAACCGTGGCCGGCGGATCCCCGTCGCTGCCACTCTCCGGTTCGGCCCAAACCACGACGCCGATTCCATCAAGTTCGAGCCCGATTTCGCCAAATACCGCGGCGCAACCATCCTCCGGCTGGCCCCTCATCGCCAAAATCGCCCCGGTCGTCGTTGCGCTCATCGCCATGGTCGCGCTCATCGTGCACCTGCGCTCCACCACCACTCATCCTGACACGCCTTCTTCGTTCTTGCAGATGACCATCAATCCCCTAACCTCCAGCGGCAACATCCATTCCGCTACGATTTCCGCTGATGGCAAATGGCTGGCCTATATCCAGGACGAAAAAAACGGGCACGGTGTTTGGGTCCGTCAACTCGGAACGGGCAGCACCGCCCAGGTCGTGTCTGGCACTCCCGGAGAAATTTCCGGAATTGTTTTTTCGCTCGACGGAAATTATCTCTACTACAACAAGCATTTCCCCAACAATCCGGTCAGCACGCTTTTCAAAGTTCCTTCTCTCGGCGGTACGCCTTCGCAAGTTCTGGTCGATATCGATAGTCCGCTCAGTTTTTCGCCCGACGGCAAGAAATTTGTCTTCGTCCGCCAGACTCCGCAAGCCAAGACTTCGGCGCTGCTCACCGCCAATGCCGACGGCTCGGCTGAAAAGCCTTTGATGACCATCCACGATCCGTCCATATTCTCGTTTCAGGGTCCGGCCTGGTCCCCCGACGGCAAAAATATCGCCATCGCGCAGACGCCTAACGGGGATTTTGCGAAGTACACCGTCGAAACCGTCGCCGCAGACACCGGCGCCAGCACTCCACTGGGCAGCGACGCCTGGGCCTTCCCGCGCCAGATGGCCTGGCTCCCCGATGGCTCGGCCGTCATCTTCAGTTCCGCCGCAAACCGCGTCGCGGCGAATCCGCAAATCTGGTCGCTCAGTTTTCCCGGCGGTGAAAAACGCCGCATCACCAACGATCTCAATTTCTATCAGGGTTTGAGTATCACTTCGGACGGTTCCACTCTGGCGACCGTGCAGGTCATCCTGACCGGCAGTCTTTGGAAAACGAATTTCGGCAGCAGTGCCGCTCTTGCTCCGCCCACCCAGATCACTTCCGGTATCGGACGCGCGGACGGCATCGGCGGCGTCGCTTGGCCTACCCCCGGCAAAATTTTGTACGAGTATTACAATTCCGGCTCGATCCGCCTGGCCACCGTCGCGCCCGACGGAGCCGATTCGCGCGATATCACTCTTCCCGCCACCGAAGTGTTTTCGCCCGCCTCCTGCGGCGCAGACGGGCAATATTTTATTTATGGTTCGCGTAACACTGGCGGGGGAATTTCGATATGGCGCGCCAATCTCGACGGCAGCAACCCTAAACAACTGGATTCGGATTCCTACGGAGATTTGCCTTCCTGCTCGCCGGACGGAAAGACGGTCGTCTATCTGAACGCTTCTGACACGCCGGCCTTGATGCGCGTGAGTATCGACGGCGGCGCTCCCACCCAGATCGTGAAGGGAATATTCACTTCGCCGCGCGTCTCACCCGACGGAAAAACCATCGCGGCCTTCTCGGTTCCGGATCTCCTCAAGCCGCCTCGTCTCAATCTGATCGATATCAACAGCGGCGAGATTCGCAATTCGTTTGAAGTTCCCGCCGAGACGGCGGTTCAGGGCGAAGGCGGCCACAAACTCGAATGGACCAACGATGGCCGGAGCGTCATCTTCATCGTCCTCAAAGATGAAACTCCCGGTCTCTGGGCCCAACCCATCACTGCTACCGGCGCGCCCACAATATCCGCCAAACGGATCATGAGCTTCCCGCCCGAAAGTAGCGTCTATGCTTTCGCGCAATCTCCCGATGGCAAGCAAATCGTTTTCGCCCAGGGTCAGGCACTCACCGACGCCGTACTGATCTCGCATTTCCATTAAGACTCGGAGATTCTCATGACGATTTCGCGGCGCAATGTATTGAAAACCGCTTCGCTCGCTGCCCTCGGCGCCGCGACGGCTGCGACGTTGAGTTCCCCTGTCCTGCGCGCCACGCCCCTCGATCCAAACGCGCAGGAGAATCCGCCCGCGTCTCCTCTTCCCCCGGCCTTTGCGTCCTTAAAGCCGCTGGGCGATCGCGTGAAGCCGATTCGTCCCGAGGAATACCAGCAGCGCGTCGCTCATGCGCAAAAGCTGATGACCGACGCCAAGCCCCCATTCCAGGCCCTCTACATCACGCCCGGCACCAGCCTCTTTTATTTTGCCGGCATCCGCTGGTGGCCCAGCGAACGCA
>PMHK01000010.1 GCA_003156635.1 Acidobacteriota bacterium
GGGAGGAATTCCGGCCGCCCGGTGACGTGCAGTTCTCCTTCCTCCAGCCAGGCGCCACCGCGGCGATCGGGATGGTGGCGGATGCGATGAGGGATGCCGCCGATAGGGACTTCGGTGCCATCCGCCAAGGTCACTTGCGCTGGAAGCGCGGCTATGCGTTTCGCGACCCAGTCCACGTGGCCCATCAGCAATGCCATCCCCGCCCGCCGGCTCGCTCGCGGAGGAAGGGTGACGACGATAGCTCCATCGCTCGGATCGATACGCAGGCTGACGCGGCGGGCGCGGGCATTGCGCCGCCACTGCACCGTTGCCAGGCCGGACGGAAGCGAGACGGTTTCCGACTCGGGGGACTCGGCGCTTCGCCGCGTCGCTGATAGAACGGCCGCCATGCCGTATTCACTCGCCTCCATGACTGGATTCGCCCGCACCGAGGGCACCATCGAGACTCTGACATGGGCCTGGGAACTCCGCGCCGTCAACGGTCGCGGGTTGGAGCTGCGATTCCGCCTGCCGCCAGGCTGGGATGCGCTGGAGCCCGGCTATCGCGAGATGGCGGGCAAAGCGTTGAAACGCGGCAATGTCAATGCGAATTTGAACGTTCGTCGCGATACCGAAACACGCGCCTCGATCGATGAGGCGGCGCTTGCGAATGTCTTGACTCTCGCCATGAACCTGCACGCCCGAATCCCCGGCAGCCCAGTACCGCGCGCCGAGTCGCTGCTGACCATGCCAGGGGTCATGCGCCAGGCCCCGGCCGATCCGGTGCAGGAGCGCGACACCGCCGCCGGCCCAGTTCAGGCCGGATTCGCCGAGGCGCTGGAGGCATTGGTGGCCGCTCGCGCCGCCGAGGGAGCACGCCTGGCAACCGTGATGTCCGGCCAGCTCGACGACATCGCTCGGCTGCGCGATCAGGCCGCTGTCGAGGCCGCCGATCAACCCGCCGCGCACCAGATGAGGGTGATGGAAACCTTGCGCGGCTTGCTCCGCGAATCGCCGTCGCTCCCCGAGGAGCGGATCGCCCAGGAGGTCGCGCTGTTGGCGGCCCGGTCGGACGTGAGGGAGGAGTTGGATCGGCTCGCCTCCCATATCGAGGCCGCACGAGCATTGATGGAGGAAGGGATCAATATCGGGCGCCGGTTCGACTTTCTGGTGCAGGAGTTCAATCGGGAGGCCAACACTCTGTGTAGCAAATCGGCGTCCGGTGCGCTGACGAACACCGGATTGCGGCTAAAGGCCATGATCGAACAGTTGCGCGAGCAGGTGCAGAACATCGAATGAGCGAATCGGGCCCGCTGGTGATGATCGTTTCCGGCCCGTCGGGTTCCGGAAAATCCACGCTGGTGGAAAAAATTCTGGAGTTGCCGGGTACCATGTTATCGGTCTCGTGCACCACCCGGGCCCCGCGCAAGACGGAGAGCGACGGCAAATGGTACAATTTCGTCTCCGAGAGCGAGTTCCAGCAAATGGTGGAGACTGGCCAATTTCTGGAATACGCGCAGGTGTTCGGGAAGAACTGGTACGGCACGCCGAAAAAATGGCTGGACGCGGCGACGCAGCAAGGGCTTGACCTGGTTCTGGAAATTGACGTACAGGGAGCTTTGCAGGTGCGGCGCAGGCTGCCGGGGTCGGTCGCGATTTTTGTGCTGCCTCCATCGCGGCAGGATCTGGAAAAACGGATTCGGGCGCGCGGCCAGGATTCGGACGACGAAATCTCACGGCGGCTGGACCGTGCGCGTGAGGAAATGCTGAGCTACAGCAGCTACGATTTTGCGGTAATTAACGATAATCTCGAACGAGCAGGCCGGGAAATCCAGGCAATCGCGATGGGGTCGCGCTGCCGGGTAACCCGAAACGAAGACCGCATTCGCGAAATTTTGAAGTCTTTTGGAGGCTGATTTACAAATGGCGCATCTCAAGGACGCACCCGAGAGCCAGTTCGCATACGTCGTAGTCGTCGCGCGCCGTGCACGCCAGTTATTGATTGGCGGGCGGGCGATGGTCGACAATCCGAAATCCCGAAAAACCACGCGCATCGCCGAAGAAGAGCTGCAAAAAGGGCTACTCGAATACGACGCGCCGCATCTAAACGAGCAGGCGGAAGATAAGGACGAGAAGAAGCGGAAGGCGTAAGTCGCCGCGAGGGCCGCATGAAAATCGCGCTGGGGGTCACCGGAGGAGTGGCGGCGTACAAAGCCGCCGAACTGGTGCGGCGCCTGCAGCAGGAAAAGCTGGACGTGCAAGCCGTGATGACCCGCGCGGCCCAGGAATTCATCACCCCGCTTACCTTTGCCGCATTGACCGGGCAGAAAGTCATCACCGAAATTTTTAGCGCGGAGAATGCTGCGCCGGCGAACGTCGAAAGCGCGATTGAGCATATTGCGGTGGCGCAGCGCATCGATTTGTTGCTGGTCGCGCCGGCGACTGCTGACAGCCTGGCGAAATTTGCGCAGGGGCTGGCTGGGGATTTTCTTTCCACACTTTATTTGGCTACGAAGGCGCCGGTCGTGGTCGCTCCCGCGATGAACGTGAATATGTGGGAGCACGCGGCGACGCAGGAAAATTTGGCGACGTTGCGCGCGCGCGGCGTTCATGTCGTCGCGCCGGACGAAGGATATTTGGCGTGCGGGATGGTCGGCGCAGGGCGGCTGGCGTCGACGGACGCGATTGTGCTGAAAGTTCGGGACGTGTTGGGATTGCGGCACGATTTGGACGGGCAGACGGTTTTGATCACCGCTGGGCCGACTTGTGAGGATATCGACCCGGTACGTTTTTTGACCAACCGCTCGTCGGGGAAGATGGGATATGCGCTGGCGGAAGCGGCGCAGCGGCGCGGCGCGCGGGTAATTCTTGTTAGCGGGCCTACGGATTTGAAAATTCCGGAAGGTGCGGACTGGGTGCCGGTGCGGACGACTGAACAGATGCATCAGGCGGTGCGTGAACGCGCGGCGGAAGCGAACATCGTGGTGATGGCGGCGGCGGTTTCCGATTATCGGCCAGCGGCGACCCACGAACAGAAAATGAAACGCGACGATGGCGGGTTGACGCTGACTTTGGAGCCGACTCCGGACATTCTGGCAGAGCTGGGCAGAGAGAAGGGCCAGCGCGTGGTTGTCGGTTTTGCGGCGGAGACGAATAACGTGGCCGAGAATGCGCGCGGCAAGCTGGCGCGAAAATCCGCGGACATGATTGTGGCCAATGATGTGACCCAGGAAGGCGCGGGTTTCGACACCGATACGAATATCGTGACCATGTACCTGCCGGACGCGCCGGAAATTTCCCTCCCGAAGATGAATAAATTCGACGTGGCCAACCGCATTTTCGATCAGGCACTTTCAATTCGCAAAAATTCCAAGTAGATTCTTTGCGGGAGATTCGATGGAATCGGCGAAACCCGCACGGGTGGAGACGCGCATTCGCACGCAGGTGCGAGACTGGCTGCAGTATGGCGAAGAACTTGGGCTGGGCCCGTACTATCGCGACCGGCATGCGAGGCCAGCTGCGGCAAGCGATTTAGAACTGTCTATAGAAATCTCCATCGAGGCGGTCCAAACAACTGAAATGGCGCCGAGAAAAATTCTGAAAGAATCTGCTGCTGCGCTGATTACGCCGGTTCATGCGGAAACGCTGTTTGGCGAGAAGCGCGTCGAGGGGGACACGCTTCCGCTGATTCGCGAATTCATCGGCGAATGCACGCGCTGCAAATTGTCCAAGGGACGAACGAAGATTGTTTTCGGTACGGGAAGTCCGAAGGCGCGGTTGATGTTCGTGGGCGAAGGCCC
>PMHK01000102.1 GCA_003156635.1 Acidobacteriota bacterium
TCTGGTTCTTCCGAGAACGCAAAAAAAGGCGCCCCAAACCTCGGAGCGCCTAAAGCCGCCAGATAATGTTGTGCGGTTTACGCCTTCTTCTTGTTCTTCAGCGCATTCAACGCCAGCGTCAAACGCGACTTGTACCGGTTCGCCGTATTTTCCGTCAGCGTCCGCTTGCGAATCGCCTTGTCCAAATCCGAAAACGTCGCCGAAGCCAGTTTTTCCGCCGCCGCCGCGTCACCAGACGTCAAGGCCGCGCGCATTTTCCGCACCGACGAACGCACGTGCGTGCGGTTCATCCGGTTCACCGCCGCCCGCCGCTCCGTCTGCCGGATATTCTTCAATACCGATTTCGTCTTCTTCTTGTGCTTTACCGCCGTACCCTGAGCCATTCAATACTCCTTCGTGGTCTATTTCGAATCATTGAGAATATCCGACCCGCGCGCGCCTGTCAATTTCGCCCTGCACCGGAGCGGCGCCTCCTAAGTCCGATTCGGCGTGATTCCTGCGATACTGTTCCGTTCGGTTCCGCCTGAAGAGGACAGTCCATGTTTTGTCTGGCAAAACCCAGCCGCGATTCGATCAACAAATTCATCACGCTTCAGCAACTTCAGAAATTCTCATACCCGGAAGTCGGCCTGTCACGAATGGCTGCGCCAACTGGCTACATCCTGGATCACAATCGAATAAAGCTGGGAGAAGGTGCTGAGACCTTTGATCGCGCTAAACGAGCCATTAATCGCTGGAAAATGTTCGACCTGCCTTGGCTTGAATTGTGTTGGCCCGAAGCCCGCATCGAACCTGGCGTGACCGTCGCCGTGCTCGTATCGCATCTCGGGTTCTGGTCGCTGAATGCTTCCCGGATCGTTTATGTTGTCGACGAGCCCGGTCCCACGGAGAAATACGGATTTGCCTACGGAACCTTGCCAGGCCATGCGGAAGTCGGCGAAGAGCGCTTCACCGTCGAATTCGATTCCGCGGATCAATCCGTTTGGTACGACATTTACGCCTTCTCGCGGCCAACCGCTCTGGCGCGTTTGGCATATCCGTTTGCGAGATCGCTCCAAGAGCGTTTCGCCGCTGATTCCAAAGCCGCTGTGCTTCGCGCGGCCCAAAAAAGCTAATATCGTCACACGGGGCGCGGTAACTTTCCCGCAGCCCCTGCGTACCACAGGGCAGGGAGTCACGCATGGCCAATCGTCCATATCGCCGCCCGTCCATAGCCGGCGGGTTGATCGTCCTCACCGTCGGCATCATCTTCCTGATTGCCAATCTCCGGCCCGATCTCGATTTTTGGTCCATCGCCATGCGCTATTGGCCCGTAATCCTGATCGTCATCGGCCTCGGTAAGATTTTCGACGCCTTCCGCATCCGCAATGACGGCGGCACTGGCACCGATGGCCAGCCTCGCGGCAACAACGATCTGGGCATCATCCTGGCCATGTTGGTCCTGCTTGCTTTCGTCGTAGTCGCCGTCACGCATGGCCACGGCCGCGTCGTCATTCTGCGAGACTCGCAATCCATCGACCTGCAATCCGCCAAAACCGTCACCGCCAATATCGACATGCCCTCCGGCACCCTCGACCTCGCCGGTGGCGCTTCCAAACTCCTCGACGCGAATTTCGCCTACCGGGACCGCGATGGAAAGCCGCAAACCAATTACACCGTCTCCAAAGACGAAGGCATCCTCGACATCACCCAGGAAAATCTCAGCCATGTGCACCTCGCCGGCTCGGGCAATGACTGGCGTTTGCGTTTCTCGGGCGGTGTCCCGATCGACTTCAACCTCAACTTGGGCGCGGGAAAAGGAAACGTGAACCTGCAGGGTCTCGACGTCGCTCATGCGGACCTGAAAGTCGGCGTTGGCCGCCTCGACCTCGATCTCACCGGCCCGCGTAAATCCGACCTGCACGTCGACATTCACGGCGGCGTCGGCACCGCCGATATCATCCTGCCCAGAAATATCGGCGTTCGCATTCACGCCAGCGACGGCCTCGGCGACGTCAACGCCCACGGTTTTCATCACGACGGCGACGACTACACCAACGATGCCCTGGGCAAATCCCCCAACACCATCTACGTGAATGTTAGCGGCGGCGTGGGCCAAATCACCCTCGAAGAAAAGGGCTCAGCGTCGTACTAATTCGAATTCCCCTCGCGCCAGCAGCGGAGCTGCCTGAGTGATTCGCGAGCCGCGTTTGGGCCACCCCAATCGCAACCGCCCGCTGACGCCCGCCGCACCCCCATTGACACTTTCCGTGTCCGCATTTACGCTACGCGCACCGCTACCCGCCGGGTACTCGCCAGCCGCGGGCTGAACCGCAACTGAGGCAGTGCACTCATGACACGCGACGAAATCATAAAACTGCTCGAAACTGTGGGCGCCATTCGCACCGGCCACTTCGAATTGTCCAGCGGACGCCACAGTGCCACCTACATCCAATGTGCGCTCGTGCTCCAACATCCGCAGCACGCCGAAAAACTCGGCAGCGCCATCGCCGCCATGTTTAAGGACCACCACGTTTCCTGCGTCGCCTCTCCCGCCCTGGGCGGTCTGATCATCGGCCACGAAGTCGCCCGCGGCCTCGGCGTCCGCGCCATCTTCGTCGAACGCGATCGCTCCGGCCAGATGGCTCTGCGCCGCGGTTTCGAACTCAAACCGGGCGAAAAAACTCTGGTCATCGAAGATGTCTGGACCACCGGCGGCTCCACCCGCGAAACCATCGGCGTCGTCGAACAGGAAGGCGGCCTCGCGGTCGCCTCCGGCGCCATCATCGATCGCAGCGGCGGCCGCCTGGAATTAAATGTCCCGGCCAAAGCGCTCCTCGAACTCGACGTTCCCAGCTACGAGCCGGACGAATGCCCCCAATGCCGCGCCGGGGACACCGCCAGCCGCCCCGGCTCGCGCTTCCAGCGCGCGCAGCACTAAGCCAGCGCGCCACTCACCGCCGCGTTTGCGTTTAAATTCCAGCGTGCCCCCAACACACCGCCGGCGTCACAGGGAAGTTGTCATCCCGAAGCGCAGCGAGGGATCTACTTTTTACGCCGTAGCGGCAAAAACAATCGCGAAGAAAATCGTCCAAACCACTTTCTAAGGTTTTATCTGTGCTCATCTGTGGTGCCGTTGATTTCTCTCGCGTAAGATATTCCGCAGCCACGCACCCATGCAAAATATCAAACTCACCATCGCCTACGACGGCTCCGACTTCCACGGCTGGCAATTCCAGCCCCAAATCCCCACCATCCAGGGTGCGCTCGAAGACGCCCTCCAAAAAATCACCCAGGAACGCGTCGCCATTCACGGCGCCAGCCGCACCGACGCCGGAGTCCACGCCCTCGGCCAGGTCGCGCATTTCAAAACGCATTCCAATCTAGCTGCCGCGGAATTCCTGGGAGGCATGAATGCCATGCTGCCGCATTCCATCCGCGTCGTCGCCGCCGAGGAAGTCAGCCAAACTTTCCACTCCCGCTGGCTGGCTCAAGCCAAAACGTACAAATACCGCATCGCCCGCGGCCCCGTCCTTCTTCCCTTCGATTACCGCCACGTTTTTTTCTATCCGTGGCCGCTCGACGAAACCGCGATGGACGCCGCCGCCGCTGAATTTACCGGCGAGCACGATTTCACCACTTTCGCCGCCTCTTCCGGCTCCGAAGACGACGATCAGGAACGCGACATGGTCCGCGTCATCCACTCCTCCGAATTCCGCCGCGAAATCGGCCGCAACGAAATCGAATACATCGTGCGCGGCAAATCTTTCCTCCGTTACATGGTCCGCAAAATGGTCGGCACCCTCATGGAAGTCGGCCGCGGCAAACTCGCGCCCTCCGACATCCCCAAACTTTTCGAAGCCAAAGACCGCAGCCGCAGCGGCCCCACCGTCCCACCCGAAGGCCTCTACCTCATGAACATCGAATACCCCGACCCCACCGACTCGCTGGCCAACGCCGCCCAACGCCACCGCGCCAAACCTTAAAAATCATCGACAAGATTAAATTGTCATCCCGAGCACAGCGAGGGACCTGCTTCGAATGCTGTTTGCTAGCGTTGCACCAAACGAGCCTCTTCTCCTAGTCGCCTAGTCCTGCCACCCAAACCGTTTTTGGCCGTCATCCAGAGGAGNNGCGACGAAGGATCTCTCTTCGACCCAATCTTCTTGCCCCACGCTCTCCGTGCCCTCCGCTTTTCTCTGTGTTCTCTGTGTTAAATCTTTTGACTCTCATTTCGACGCAAAAATGTCACCCCACCCCATTTCAGCTACAATCACCAAAGATGCCCCCGCCGTCCCAATCCGTCCTCCCACCGCAAATCAATCCGCTACTCATCGACTCCCTAAATCCCGCCACCAACGAACTCAACGCGACTTTCGACTCCACCCAACCCTCCCAACTCCCAAAAATTTTCGAGTCCGCCCGCCGCGCCCAAAAAGAATGGTCCCCGCAGCCGGCATCCGCGCGGCGCGCGGCGCTCGGCAATCTTCGCGACGCCGTCTTCGCCAACCGCGACAAAATCGCCGACGTCATCTCCCGCGAAACCGGCAAGCCCCGCGTCGAAGCCATCTTCGCCGAAGTCCTGCTGGCGCTCGACACCGCCGACTTCGTCGCCAAACGCGCCGCGCAATGGCTGAGGCCCGAAAAAGTTCCGCACCACAATCTCGCCATGAAGGCCAAATCCGGCTGGCTCGAATTCAACCCGCTCGGCGTCGTCGCGATCATTTCTCCCTGGAATTATCCGTTCTCGATTCCGATGGCCCAGGTCATCCCGGCTCTCGCCGCCGGTAATGCCGTAATCCTGAAGCCTTCCGAACTGACGCCGTGGTCCGGCGCCCTGATCGCCGAACTCTGCGCCGAAGCCAAACTTCCCGAAGATCTCGTACAGGTCGTCCAGGGCCGCGGCGATCTCGGCGCCGCCCTCATCGCCTCCGGCCCCAACAAGGTTTTTTTCACCGGCAGCGTCGCCACCGGCCAGCGCATCGCCGAAGCCTGCGCCAAAAAGCTAATTCCTTCCTCGCTCGAACTCGGCGGCAAAGATCCCATGATCGTTCTCGCCGACGCCGATCTGAACGTCGCCTCCAGCGCCGCGGTCTGGGGCAGCTTCATGAATTGCGGCCAGACCTGCATCTCGGTCGAGCGTATTTACGCCGAAGCGCCCATCGTCGACCAGTTCACCAAACTCTGCGTCGAAAAAACCGATCGACTCCGCCTCGGGCCGCCTTCCGATCCCGACGCCGAAGTCGGCCCCATGATCCGTCCGCGCCAGCTCGAAAAAGTCGAGCAGCAAATCGCCGAAGCAAAAAAACGCGGCGCGCGCGTGCTCACCGGCGGCGATCGCCGCCCCGACCTCGGCCCGAATTTTCTCGACCCCGCCGTCGTCACTCAAGTCGATCACTCCATGGACCTGATGCGCGAAGAAACCTTCGGTCCGGTCCTCGCGATTCAAATGGTAAAAAACGCCGACGAAGCCGTCGCGCTCGCCAACGATTCGCCTTTTGCCCTCAGCGCGAGTATCTGGACCGCCAGCCGACGCCGCGGCCGCGAACTCGCCTCGCGCCTCAACGCCGGCTCGGTCATGATCAACGACGTCGCCAGTTATTACGGCATCGCCGAAGCGCCGCACGGCGGCTCCGGCGATAGCGGCTGGGGCCGTAGCCACTCGCGCCTTGGACTGCTCGAAATGGTTCAAGTAAAATACGTGGATGAAGATCGTCTGCCGCGCGTCCCAAAATCTTGGTGGTTCGGCTACACCGTGGAACTGGCCGCTTCCGGAGCGGCTCTCGTCGAATCACTGTTCGCGCCGAGCTGGTCCCAGCGCCTTCACGCAGCGATGAAGAAAGACGGCGCCCGCGGCGTAATTTTCCGCCGCAACCGAATTTAGCGTTTGTGTAGTCCGTCCGAGCCCGACGTGCGGGTTGGGTCAGCTTAAGAAGGGTAGTCCGAGCGCCGTAGGTGCGACACTCTTTTCACGCGCCACGGCAATGCGTCAAAATTAAACAATGCAAAACGATCTCATCCACGATTGGAACATTTTCACCGGCGCCGAAATCGCCGCCAACCGCCGGGTCGCGCTCAACGATGAAACCCTCCGCGACGGCCTGCAAAATCCCTCGGTCCACGATCCCTCGATCGCCGAAAAAATCGAAATCCTCCACCTCATGGAATCGCTCGGCATCGACACCGTAAATATCGGCCTGCCCGGCGCCGGCCCCCGCGCCTACGCCGACACCGAAGCCCTCGCCCGCGAAATTGTTTCCGCGAAAATGAAAATTCGTCCTAACGCCGCCGCCCGCACCCACCAAAAGGACATCAAGCCCATCATCGAAATTTCCGAAAAAGTCGGCAGGCCCATCGAGGCCGCCACGTTCCTCGGCTCCAGCCCGATTCGCCGCCTGGTCGAAGATTGGACCGTCGATCATCTGCAGCGCACCACCGAAGTCGCCGTGAAATTCGCCGTCGACGCCGGCCTGTCGGTGATGTACGTCACCGAAGACACCATGCGCACCGACCCCGCGACCATCGCAACCTTATATAGCAGCGCGATTCGCGCCGGCGCCCGCGCCGCCGTGCTCTGCGACACCGTCGGCCACGCCACGCCGGCCGGCGCATTCAACCTGGTTAAATTCGTGATCGACGAAGTGATTAAGCCCTCCGGCGAAAAAATTCGCGTCGACTGGCATGGCCACAACGATCGCGGCCTGGCCATCGCCAATTCTCTGGCCGCCGTCGCCGCTGGCGCCGATCAAGTCCACGCCGCCGCGCTAGCTCTGGGCGAACGCGTCGGCAATACGCCCATGGAATTGATGCTGGTCAATTTGAAACTCTTCGGCCTGATCGATCACGATCTCTCGCAGCTGAAAAAGTATTCCGAAGCCGTCTCCAGGGCCACGCACACTCCGATCCCGCCGAATTATCCAGTCGTCGGTCGCGACGCCTTCCGCACCGCCACGGGCGTCCACGCCGCCGCCATCGTTAAAGCCTACAAAAAAGGCGATCGCGAGCTGGCCAACGCCATTTACAGCGGCGTCCCGTCGCATCTCTTCGGCCTCGAACAAATTATCGAAATCGGCCCGCTCAGCGGCCGCTCCAACGTCATCTACTGGCTCGAAAAGCGTAAAATTCCCGCCACCGACCGCCTCGTCGATCGCCTCTTCGCCGCCGCCAAACAAACCGACCGCGTCATGACCGACCCCGAAATCCTCGAACTCGTCCGCGCCTCGAACTAACACCCGCAACGTATCCTGTTCCGCAGGTACTCGGTTTAGTGGTCTACGGTCCACGCGCACGAAACCAGCGCCGGAGGCGCGGCNNCACCGGAGGTGCGGCACGCCGCCCCTCATCGCCAAAGAAAATAGGGCTTCAGCCCCTGAACCGGCGAATCTGCAATTGAACCCGTGCCGCTCCGCATTCCGCGCTAAAATCAAACCCAGAAACCCGTGAAACTCCTCCACATCTGCGGTATCGTTCTTGTGATGGCCACCGTTTCTTCGCGCGCCGCCACCGACTCCGTCGAGAAAATCGCGGACGATTCCACCTGCGCCCAAGCCCTGGCCTGGATCGACAAAAACACCGCCTGGGTCACCGAGCAGCAAATCGCCCTCAGCGAAATTCCCGCGCCGGAATTTACCGAAGCGAAACGCGCCGCCTATTTCCAGAAAATCCTCGAACCCTTCGGCCTGAAAGTCAGTATCGACAAAACCGGAA
>PMHK01000168.1 GCA_003156635.1 Acidobacteriota bacterium
GTCTCGAATTCGTCCTTGGTCATGTTTTCCGGATAAAAATTCGCTCCCGGCAGTTTTCGTGCCGGAACATCCGGCAAAAATGCGGCGTACTCGTCGATTTCGGACCACGGCCCCTTGTTGATCCAGAAATAATCCAGCCGCGCGCTGCCCAGTGGCGTCTTGTCCTGCTGCAGCGCGTGATACGTCGCCAAATCCCCGCTCCAGAATTGCTGCATGAAAATATGGTTTACGATCTTCGCGGCCTCCACCAATTTTTCCAGCGCTTGGCGATCTCCGGCGGACAAACCCGAAAGATCCACGCGCAAAGGTGTCGGCGCAAACCGCGCGGTCATCGTCTTCAATTGCGCGAGATCCGGAATAGCCGGCGCGGCCTTTTTTTCTTGAGCGACCGCGACCACCCCAAAAAGCAGCACAATCAATCCAAGTTTTCGCATGCGCAGAAGATAGCACTTCAATGAAAAATTGAAAACCGAAACGCCCCCGTTGAACCGTGGGACCTGGTGGCCGCATCCAATTTTTCGGACTAAACTCTACCTGCCCAATTCAACGCGGAGGAACCATCATGACCGACGCAGCGCAGCAAACCGCAAAAGACACCCCAAAACCCAAAAGCTTTACGTCTAAGGCCTTCGCCGCCCAGAGCAAGACCTCGCCCATGACGCCCCACACTGTCCAGCGCCGCGAACCCGGCCCCAACGATGTCCAAATCGAAATTCTCTACTGCGGCGTGTGCCATTCCGACCTGCATCAGGTTCGCGACGAATGGAGCAACTTTCTTCCCACGGTCTATCCCTGCGTTCCCGGGCACGAAATTATTGGCCGCGTCGTCAAAGCCGGGAATGCCGTGAAAAAATTCAAGGCTGGCGACATTGCCGGTGTCGGTTGCATGGTCGATTCCGACCGCACCTGCCCCTATTGCCGCGCCGGTGAAGAAATGTTCTGCCAAAGCATGGCCACCTTCACCTACAACTCGCCCGACAAAATTCTGGGCGGCGTCACCTACGGCGGCTACACCGACAACATTGTCGTCGACCAGGCTTTCGTGCTGCACATCAAAGAAAAGAAAAATCTCGAAGGGGTCGCGCCCCTGCTTTGCGCCGGCATCACCACCTATTCGCCTCTGCGTCACTGGAAAGTGGGCAAAGGCCAAAAAGTGGGAATCGTCGGCCTCGGAGGTCTCGGTCACATGGGCCTGAAATTCGCCAAAGCCTTCGGCGCTCATGTCGTTCTCTTCACCACTTCCGCCGGCAAAATCGAAGACGGCAAGCGCCTCGGCGCCGACGAGGTGGTCATCTCCAAAAACGCCCCCGACGTCGCCAAGCACGCTGTCAGTTTTGATTTCATCCTCGACACCGTTTCCGCTGATCACGACTTGAACCAGTATCTCGCGCTGCTGCGGCCCAATGGCGCCATGGTGCTGGTCGGCGCTCCGGGAAAACCTGCCGCTGTCGCGGCCTTCAACCTGATTTTCGGCAATCGCCGTCTCGCCGGATCCGCGATCGGCGGCATCCGCGAAACCCAGGAGATGCTCGATTTTTGCGCGGAGAAGGGAATCACCTCGGACATCGAGATGATCAAGATTCAACAAATCAACGAAGCCTACGATCGCCTGCTCAAAAGTGACGTGAAATACCGCTTCGTGATCGACATGGCTTCGCTGCAGGCGTAACAATTCCGCAGTTTTAGTGGGCCCGCTTTGCAGTGAGCCAGCTGCTCGGCGCGTTCAGAGCCATGAGCGCGCCGACCACGCTAGCGTTCCAGCACGTCTTTGTAGGCGTTGAGCGCAACCTTCTTTGGCTTGGCGTCCAGAATAAAGTCGACCGTTCGCGACGCGTTTCCCGCGATCGCCACCTGCCCCAGCCGCAGCATCCCACTTCCGAAATCCGCATACACCGGAACGAACATCGCGAAATGGTCGTCCACCTCGCTCTGCGTGATTACCGCGCGCACCTTAACCTTGCCGCCCTCGCCGTCGCTGACCTCATACTTGAAATCGTAATGCGGCACCTCCGTGCCATAGACCCACTCGTTGAAGAACCAATCCATCCGTCCGTTCTGCTGCAGGTCCATCCTTTTCGTCATGTGCTTTTCGACCACCGCCTTGAACGATTCCGTCGACGCCGGTTCATTGCGATGCGTCTCCATAAAGTCGTGCATCATGTCCATGAACAGCTGCTCGTGATGCCCGGCCGCGCCTTGATCGTCGTACATGATCGACCGCAACATCGACAGGACGTACGCGCCCTTGGAATAAATCACGCCCTGGTACGCGTTTTCCGAACGCGGCGAAATCAGCCGGATGCCCATCCACAGCGGCCCGGCATCGTTCGGCGCGATCCCGTAATTATTTTTTTCCAGCACCCGCGTCCGCTGCCGGTCCCAGAATTCGATGTAATCCTTCTGCCATTTCGGCCCCACCGCTTGTTGCAGAAAAAGCCCGGCGGCAAATTCCGCGAATCCTTCCGACAGCCACACATCGTGATACGAAGCCCACACCACGCCGTGTCCGAACCACTGGTGCGCCACTTCATGCGGCGTCACCTCCTGCACAAACCCGGTGAATTTCGTATCGATGCGCCCGAACAGCATCCAGCGCTGGGTCGAATCGATGTACGCCGAAATCGGCAGATACACCAGTGACGGCCACGACTGCCCAAAATTAAAATTTGGCTGCTCCGTCACCGACACGCTGTTATAGGGTCCGTGTCCGAAATAAATCGTGCACAGTTGCATTTGCGCCCGCGTCTGATCCAGCGCGTACTTGGTCATCGCCCCGGGAGACATCGATCCCAGAAAAGCGCTCTCCCGAAATTGTTGCAGGCTGCTCGGCAATTCCGACAGGTAGTATCCAGAAAGCTCGTAGTGCGTGATCGTGTCTGGATAATCGATCTTCTTATATTGTCCGTAGTTGAAGCCGGCCACGGCCACCGGTTCCGGCGTCACCCAATGCGATACCGCGAATCCGGCTTCTTTCGATTCTCCCTGCAGCTTGCCCACACTGATCACGACATTCGGCGGCGGAACTTTGAAGGTCAAATCGAACAGCGATTTTTCGCTGAAGCCATTCAGATTCGGATACCACGATTCGCGCGCGCTCACGTAGTAACTTCCGTCGCCGGCATTCTCCAGAACTTTGTCGCCCGCATACTCGATGCTGATCGAATGTTCCTCTCCCAGCGGCGCGGCTTCGTCCAGGATGGCGTAGAACGATCCATCTTCCTTCCGGTTTTCCTGAATGAAGTGTAAATCCTGACCATTCTGATCCGTCACGCGCGTCACCCGCAAATTCGGCAGCAATCCAAATTTCAGCACGCGCTCGCCCGCCACCAGCGGCTCAAACGTCACGATCGCGCGGCTGTGCAGGTGATCGTTCTTCCCGATCACCGTCTCGATCGTCTCGTGCTTGGTCGCGAACAGCCGTTTGTCTTCCCGCGAATTCGCCAGGTGCGCTTTGACCTCCGTAACCAGATGCTGCGAATACCACACCCCGTCGTCCATCGCGTCGGCGCTGCAATTGATCAGCGCCACTTCCTCGGGAGTATCCAGTTGCGGAACCGCGCCCACCCGGTTGCGTATAAAAAATCGCAGATCCTTGTGCGGCGTGCCGTGCATGTACGCATTAAAAAATGTCGGATGTTTCGGGTTGTAAATCGTGGCCAGCACGTCCGCGTCGACGTTATCGATCGTGTCGCCTTCCAGCATCCCCTCCGTAAATCCTCGTGGGACTTCCTGGCGATGCCGCATTCTTTCTTTCCAATGCTGAAAGACGGCCGCGGCTTCCGGCGGCGTATCGACCTTCGCGCCTTTCCCCGGGGAGAAATCCAGGTAATGCACGCCGCTGAAGCGAAACACCACTTCACTCAATTCTTCGTCAACCTCCGGGTTCCCGGAGCGGCGAGCCAATTCCTTCGCGTCCAACCCAACCACCGGCTTCAGCTTGAAGTGTCCCTGGCCAATGAAAATCGCCCCGGTTTCATAGCGGTTGACCAGCGTAAGAAACGTGATCGTTCCGGATTTCAGTTCGAAGGTCCCGACGTCTTCAGTCAGTGTGAAATTTTCGCAGCGGTAGGTATCGCCCAGGCCCACGTCGCGCAGTTGCCGGTACACCGGATCGGAATTTGCGAACGCCGTATTTGTTTCGGACACCGTCACGCTGGTCTGCTTCGCCGCGATCGTCAGGCTCACCGGCGCCTCAGCCTTTCCGTGCAGATCCACGCTGCTGACGGAGTCGTCGAACCCGTCCTTGGTCACCCGCACCGAATATTGTCCGGGAGCCAGATTTGGTGCGACGAATTTTCCGGCGTCGTCGGACACCAGCACCACCGGCTGCGCCAATCCGCCGCCACTGATTTCGATTCGCGCTCCCACCACAACCGCGCCGGACGGATCCTTGACTGTTCCCGAAATCGTGTCCGCCCAAAGATTGCCCGCTAGTGTGAGAACCAGAAATGCCAGGATAAATATCCGAAGGAAGGCAACCCGGCCCCGGCGCCGGATTGTTTTCGATGCGAAGTACGACCCGAAATTCCGCCGCGCGGCGTCCGTCTCGTCAGTTGGATTCATGGCCCCTTGGAAAACCGCAATCCGCAGCATCTCCTGCGGCGCTTCCGTCGCCAAATTGCGTTTGCGTACCCAGTTGTAACGGAGCGCACCCGCGGAAGCAAGGGTCAGAATCAAATTAGTTATATAATGGATTGTTATCTAATACAGCGACGTCTCGGTCCGACGGCCGATCCTAGAATCCCAAATCACTCAACCCGGGATGCTCATCCGGCCGGCGGCCCAGCGGCCAATGGTATTTCCGCTCCGATTCCTTGATCGCCAAGTCATTGATGCACGCGTAGCGCACCTGCATCAGCCCGTTCGCCGCGTATTCCCAATTCTCGTTGCCAAACGATCGCCACCACTGACCCTTAGTGTCATGCGATTCATACGCGAAGCGCACCGCAATATGGTTTCCATCGAATGACCACAATTCCTTGATCAGCCTGTATTCCTGCTCCGCCGCCCACTTGCGCGTCAGGAACGCAATAATCTCCTGCCGCCCGTTGATGAATTCCGAGCGGTTCCGCCACCTCGAATCCACCGTATAGGATAGGCACACTTTTTCTGGCGCCCGCGAATTCCAGCCGTCTTCCGCGCCGCGCACCTTCACCAGCGCAGTCTCCTGCGTGAACGGCGGAAAAGGCGGCCGAGNNGAGCCACATCCACGTTCTGCCTCGCCGCACCAGCCGCTGCTGCGTTTGGCTCGCTCATTTTGTTCTCCTCCCTCGATATTTTCTCATCGGACGCCAAAAGGTCTGGCGCGTCTCCTGCGATCCCATCGTGATTCGCAATTTCCAGTTTGTTCCGCTTCCCAAATTCTCTTTCGCTGGAATTTCCCCAATTCGTTGTAATAGGATGCTCGAACGCTAAGGAAGGGAGCAGCTCCAGAGGTGTAGTTTTTGCGATCCGCAAGCGCAGCCCGAGCGTCAAGCCCAACAAAAAACCTCGCGTCCACTCTCGCGTGGATTTCGCTCTTGCTACTATGCGCGTTTCCGGTCGGCTGCCACTCCNNCGCGTCGACACCATTTCCGGCCGCGTCAGCGGCGCGCGTAGCGGTCAGCAAATTGTCGTTTTTGCCCACAGCGGTCCATGGTGGGTCCAACCCTGGCCGGATCAAGCTTTGCTACCCATCCGCTGGAATTCTACGTGGAGCACTTCAACCCATCTCGGTTTTGAATACGCCGCCCTGTTGGTCGAACCCGGTTATCATCCGCCGCCCACCATGGACATTCTGCCAGCTTTGGGCGGCCCCATCGTCGCCATGCGAATCGTCAAAGGCACGGGCGCCATTCAGGTCGCTCCGACGGTCCCGATTAGTTTCAGCGGATATGGTTGGAAAGCTCGTACCATCGCCGGCGACCGCGGCGGCCTCAACAATCTTTACGACGCGGACAACGTCTGGACCGACGCCGACGGCGCCTTGCACCTGCGCATCAAGCAGCGCGACGGCAAGTGGTCCTGCGCTGAACTCGAAATCGATCGCGGCCTGGGCTACGGCACCTACACCATGACCGTGCGCGATACCACGCACCTCGAACCTTCCGCGGTCCTCAGCATGCTCACTTTTGACGATTGGGGCGGCGACCAGCACTACCGCGAGATGGACGTTGAACTAGGAAAATGGGGCGACGCTGACGCCAAAAATAATGCCCAGTTTGCCGTGCAGCCGTTCTACGTTCCCGGCAATGTCGCGCCTTTCATACTTCCTGAGGGCACCACCACCCATTCCTTTCAATGGCAATCCGGACGCGTCAGCTTTAAATCCGCGCGAGGTTCCTCGCTGGCTCCCGGAGTTCCGCTCGTTGCCGAACACGTCTTCACCGCCGGAATCCCGTCCCCGGCTCAGGAACGTCTGTTGCTCATGTTTTTCGCCACACCCAGCGAGAAGACTCCGCTACAACATGAAAACGAAGTGATCATTGAGAAGTTTGAATATCTCCCTTAGGATGCCTGCATCCTTGAACGTCTCCGTGCCCGCTGGGTTTGTTCCGTGGCGCGGAACATTGCCAAGGCACCGTCGATGACCCGATTCCAAAATCCTGGCGTCAAGAACTTGCGTGTCCCGATTTTGTGCACCCTTCTCGCCCTGGCGCTGGCCGGCTGCCACGACCATCCCACCACCAACGCTGTCGTCGCGATCGAGTTCACCCAAATTCCGCCCGCCGCTCAGGGCGGCCGCGAACGCGTCGACACCATTTCCGGCCGCGTCACCGGCGCGCGACCCGGCCAGCAAATCGTCGTCTACGCCCGCAGCGGTCCCTGGTGGGTGCAACCCTGGCCGGATAAAGCGCTCATCCCCATCAATCCGGATTCCACCTGGTCCACTCCCACTCATCTTGGATTCGAATATGCCGCGTTTCTGGTCAATCCCGGCTACCAGCCCCCCGCGACCATGGACGTTCTTCCAGCCGCCGCTGCTGGTCCCATCATCCTCGTCGAATCCACCAAAGGGACTGGCACTCCGCAAGTTGCGCCCATGGTGCCACTCACCTTCAGCGGATACGACTGGGTGGTTCGCACCATCTCCAGCGATCGCGGTGGCCTCAACAATCTCTACGATGGCGACAATGCTTGGACCGACGCCAAGGGCGCTCTTCATCTCCGCATTCACCAGAAAGGCGACAAGTGGTCCTGCGCCGAAATAAAATTAACCCGCAGCCTCGGCTACGGCACCTACCTCATCGTCACCCGCGATACCGCGCACCTCGAGCCTTCCGCCGTCTTCAGCATGACCACTTTCGACGATTGGGGCGGCGCCGCGCATTATCGCGAGATGGACGTCGAGTGGAGCGAGTGGGGCGACGCCTCCAGCAAAAACAATACCCAGTTTGCGATTCAGCCCTTTTACGTTCCGGGCAATGTCGCGCCGTTCGTCGCGCCTTCCGGCACACTGAGCAGTTCGTTGCGTTGGGAATCGGGGAAGGCCACTTTCAAAATGGTTCGTGGGTCGTCGATGCATGCCGGCGCTCCGGTTGTCGCCGAGCACGTTTTCACTTCGGGCATCCCTACCGCTGCTACCGAAGTGCTCCAGCTGTTATTTTATGTCGTCGCCAGCGACCAAAATCCGCTGCAGCACGAAAACGAAATCGTGATCGAGAAGTTTGAATATCTTCCGTAACCATTCTTCGATTCTTCACGTCTTTCCCGCAGCGGCTCTCTCGTCCCGTCACATTCAGAACCTGTTTCGTCTAGGGTTTACGGATTGCAATGTATTAGGATGCCTTGAACCTCGTTCTGACACCGTAATTGTGTCGAGAAGCTTCCGACCCCCTGTGAGTCACTGTCGATGACAAGTTATAAAACGGCCCGCGCCATCGGTTTTGTCTTTGTTTTCTTCGGGCCCCTTCTTGTCTTGCCGCTGACCCGCCGCCGCTCCCACCCACCGAACCGTCGTCCCGCCATCGTCGCTGCGCTCGCCGCCATTTTGTTGATTTGTTTTGTCTTTTCCGCGCGCGCGGTCGATCCCAATCGCATGGCCTCGCAGTATATTCACGACCGCTGGGGCAGCGCCCGCGGATTCACCGGCGGTGCCGTTTCCTCCATCGCCCAAACTCCTGACGGCTATTTGTGGATCGGCACCGAGAAAGGTCTTTACCGTTTTGATGGACTGACTTTCCGTCAATTCCCCCAGGCCACTCCCACCACCCTGCCCATCGGCGCCATCCAGGCGCTGATGACCGACGCCCAGGGTAATCTGTGGATCGTTTTGCAAACCACCCGGACCTTGCGTTACCGCGATGGAAAATTTGAACTGGGCCGCGATGAAGCCGAAGAAGGCATCACCGCCGTCACCAAAGCAAAAGACGGCAGCGCCCTTTTCGCTTCGCTCGCTCTCGGGGCCCTCGCTTACACTTCCGGTAAGTTTGAAATTCTCGCCGCGCCCGGCGGGCGTACCAATTACACCGCGCCCGCGTCCTCCGGACTCTATGATCAACTGACCACTCGTCGCGCCTGGGCCACCGGGGTTACCGCGCATCGTTTAGCCGAGCCGAATTCCGCCGTGCTCGCCTTGGTCGAAACCGCCGACGGCAAAATTTGGCTCGGCACCCAGGACAAAGGTCTTTTCTTTTTGCAAGACGGCAAGATTTCCGGCGTTTCCAAGCCCTCCGACGACCAGAAAATAAATTGCATTCTGCCTCTTTCGAATGGCGAATTGTGGATCGGCACCGATCACGGCGTCAGGCGCTGGACCGGTTCCGAAATCACCGCCAGCGCGGTGCCCGCCGAACTCCTGCGTACTCCGATTCTTTCCCTGGCCCGCGATCGCGATTCCAATATCTGGATCGGCACGCCCCAGGGCCTGCTGCGTTACAACTCCCAGGGCGTGCTCCCCAGCGATAACGTCAACGCCAATCTGCAATCCGCCTCGGCCGTAAACGCCATTTTTGAAGACCGCGAAGGAAATCTTTGGCTGGGCACCGCCCGCGGCGTCGAACGCTTGCGCGACAGTCCGTTCCTCACCTTTTCTCCCGCCAAGGGTCAAACGTCCGAGGGCAATGGTCCGATCTACGTCGACGCTCAACAACGCACCTGGTTCGCGCCGCTCGATGGTGGCCTGCACTGGCTCAAAGGCGCGCAAACCGAAACCGTCGCCAATGACGGTCTGAACAAAGACGTCGTCTATTCCATCACCGGCAGCCCCGGCGAGATCTGGGTTGGCCGCCAGCGCGGCGGACTCACCCGCCTCACTTTCAATGGTTCGGCGATCGCGTCCAAAACATTCACGCATCTCGACGGTCTTGCGCAGGACAACGTCTACGCCGTCTATCAGAGCCGCGACGGCGCCGTCTGGGCCGGCACTCTCAACGGCGGCCTCAGCGAATTAAAAGATGGCCGCTTCACTTCGTACACCACCGAGACCGGCTTGGCCTCCAACACCGTCACTTCGATCGACGAAACTTCCGACGGCACCATGTGGTTCGGAACTCCCAATGGCCTGAATTCACTTGCCCAGGGGGACTGGCACGCCTATACCCAGCAGCACGGCTTGCCCTCGGCGGAAATCAATTGTCTTTTCGAAGACGCCACCCACGTTCTGTGGATTGGCACCGCCAATGGACTTGCCTTTTACCGCGCCGGAAAGATTCATGCCTCGCCGAATTTGCCCGAACCTCTGCGCCAGCAGATTTTGGGAATCGCCGAAGACCGCGGCGGTTGGCTCTGGATCGCCACCGTCAATCACGTGCTGCGCGTGCCCAGCGACAAATTAATGGAGGACACTCTCGACGAAGGCGATCTGCGTGAATTCGGCCTCACCGATGGCCTCAACGGCGTCGAAGGCGTAAAACGCCAAGAATCCGTAGTCGCCGATTCCGGCGGCCGGATTTGGTTTTCCATGAATCGCGGCCTCTCCGAAGTCGATCCCGCGCGTTTGACCGCCAGGTCCGCCCCGGTCATCGTGAAAATTGAAGCGGTCCTGGCCGACAACACTCCCGTCGACCTCACCAACGACATTCGCATTCCTTCGTCGCGCCACCGGCTCGTCTTTAATTTTTCCGGTCTCAGTCTTTCCGTCCCGGAGCGCGTCCGCTATCGCTACCGCCTCGATGGTTTTGATCGCGCCTGGAGCGAACCTGTCTCGACCCGTGACGCCGTCTATACCAATCTCAGCCCCGGCTCCTACCACTTCCAGGTCATGGCCCCCAACAGCGATGGCGTCTGGAATCAAGCCGCCACCTCCTTGCCGGTGACCATCGCCCCCGAGTTTTATCAGACCAAATGGTTCTTCGCCTTATGCGCTCTCGTCGCCGGAGCTATCGCCTGGGCCGCGTATCAGCGCCACTTGCAACAGGTCACCGCCCGCCTCGATTTGCAGTACAAAGAACGCCTCTCGGAGCGCACCCGCATCGCCCGCGAACTTCACGATACTTTGCTCCAGAGTTTTCAGGGCTTGATGCTGCATTTTCAAGGCGCGCGCAATCTTCTTCCCACCGATCCCGCACAGGCCGGCCAGCGGCTGGACCGTGCGCTCGAAGGCGCCGAGCAAGCTATCGTTGAAGGCCGCAACGCCATTCACGACATCCGCTCCTCCGTCTTGGTCAACGACGATCTTGGCCAGGCCCTCACCGCTCTGGGCCAGGAACTTTCGGCCACGGATCCTACCGGAAATTCTCCCGCTCTCAACGTCCTGGTCGAAGGCGCTACCCGGCCGCTCGAACCCGTCATGCGCGACGAAATTTACCGCATCTTGCGCGAGGCGCTCCGCAACGCTTATGCTCACTCCCAGGCCAAAAATATCGAAGCCGAAATTGCTTACGGTGAAAAACTTTTGCGCGTTCGCATCCGCGATGACGGTGCCGGTATCGATCCCCATGTTCTCGATCACGGCGAACGCGTTGGCCACTGGGGTTTGCCCGGAATGCGCGAACGCGCCAAACAAATCGGCGGCCATTTCGATGTCTGGAGCGAACTCGATGCCGGCACCGAAGTCGAATTGACGGTGCCCGCTTCCATCATCTACCGCCACGGCCCAGGCCACGACGCTCACCAATCCTCTCGATCGCGCACGAAAAAAGCGAAGGAGTCCGATGACCAGCGCTCCTAAACCAATTCGCATCGCCTTGGTCGACGATCACCCGATTCTGCGCCAGGGCATCGCCGCGCTCATTTCCGATCAGCCCGACCTGCAACTCGTCGGCCAGGCTTCCAATGGCTTGGAAGCCATCGAACAATTTCGTCTGCATCGGCCCGATGTCATGCTCATGGATTTGCAGATGCCCGGCATGAACGGCATCGACGCCATGAGCGCCATCCGCGGAGAATTTCCCGACGCGCGCTTCGTCGTCCTCACCACCTACACCGGTGACGTCCAGATCGTCCGCGCTCTCAAAGCCGGCGCCCGCGCGTATTTGCTGAAAAGTCTGCTGCATCGCGAACTGCTCGATACCATCCGCTCCGTCCATGCCGGAAACAAACGCATCCCGCCAGAAATCGCCGCCGAACTCGCCGATCACGCCGCCGACGACCAACTCACCCCTCGCGAAATCGAAGTCCTTCGCCTGGTTGCCGCCGGTAACGCCAATAAAATCGTCGCCGATCGGCTCTCCATCACCGAAGAAACCGTCAAGGCCCACGTCAAAAATATTTTGTCCAAGCTCGATGCCAACGACCGCACCCACGCCGTCACCATCGGCCTGAAGCGCGGCATCATCGAGCTCTAGCCGTACTCCGCCTACCCGAAAGGGGTAAGCACCCACCCTCACTTTTGGGGATTCACCCCGTTCGTTACTTTCCGTAGCCTTGCGTCGAGGTGTATTTTTTTTGCAACGGCTATTTTCCATGTTTCCGAATGGCTGGCCGGGGCGCGCTCTGCTTCTCTTGCGCGTGGCCGCCGCCGCCATTTTAATTCGCGACGGCGTGGCCAATCTCGTGGGCCAAAGTCGCTGGGACCTGATCGCCCTGCAATCCGTGGCAATTGCCGCCGGTCTTTTCCTCCTGGTGGGCTTGTGGACTCCGGTCGTCGGCGTTATCGTTGCAATTCTAGGAGTCTGGACCGTGATCTCGGGCACGCCTTTCGTCCGCGGCGCCGTACTCCTTGCTGTGGTAGGAGCGGCGCTTGCCATGCTCGGCCCCGGCGTCACTTCCATTGATGCTCGTCTTTTTGGAAGAAAGCGTATCGACATCCCCTAGTCCTAGGCCCTGGTATGGTAATTCCCGTATCCCCCTAAAGTGGAATCCCGGCCTGTTCCAATCTGGTACTAAAACCCCAACCCCATCGAGGGTTGTTCCTAAAATTCACCCGATTCACAATCACCGCGAAATTTACTGAGGGAGGAAGCCAATGACCGACGCAATGTTAGTCACCGCAGCAAAACGGGGTCAGCGCGCAGCTTTCGAGCAGCTTTGCGGAAACTCCGCACAACGGATTCTTCGCACCACCTTTCGTATCACCCGCAACCGCGAAGACGCCGAAGATGCCGTTCAGGACGCATTTCTCAAAGCATTCACCCATTTGAAGAACTTCGACGGCCGTTCCAGCTTTTCCACCTGGCTTACCCGCATCGCCATCAATTCCGCGCTCATGATTCTGCGCAAAAAGCGCCTCGGGCGCGAAATCTCGGTCGATGCTCTTTCCGAGCAGAACGAATCGGGCATCGTCTGGGAAGTTTCGGATCCCAAGCCCGGCCCTGAAACTCAGTACCTCCAGGAAGAGCGTGAGGAACTTCTCTGGAAAGCCATCAGCGGCTTGCGGCCTTCCATCCGCAAAGTCGTCGAGCTGCAGCTCTCCAAAGATTGCGCCATGCGCGAAACCGCCCGAACCACCGGCATCTCGGTCTGCGCCGCCAAATCGCGCCTGTTTCACGCCAAGGCCGCGATACGCAAATCCCTGCGACCCCGGGCCATCGGTGGCGCGCCCATGCTTCGCCCTGCTGCCCGCTTCGTCCAAGGCACCGCGGCTTATCGCAAAACCCGCAACGTCGAATTGCCCTAATTATTTTTTTGAACCCATGAACCACAAAAGTAGATCGTTGAGCACGGCTACTTATACTCAAAATCAAGCCCCAGGGAGAAACAGCGTGACCACGGTATGGAACGTAGGCTCAGTAATCACTCGCACCATCATCTTTTGTTCGGCGCTGTTTCTTCTTGCGGGCTCATCCGTCTCCGCGCAGACCGCTGCACCGGCTCCGGTAAAAAATATCATTCTCGTTCATGGCGCCTGGGCCGACGGTTCCAGCTGGTCCAAAGTAATTCCGATCCTCGAAGCCCAGGGTCTGCACGTCGTCGCCGTGCAAAATCCGCTCACTTCTCTGGCTGACGACGTTGCCGCCACCAAGCGTGCCATCGCTCTGGCCGATGGTCCGGTCATTCTGGTCGGTCATTCCTACGGTGGCGTGGTCATCACCGAAGCAGGCAACGACCCGAAAGTCGTTGGCCTCGTCTTCGTCTCAGCCTTCGCTCCTGACGCCGGTGAGAACGGTCTCGGTCTCACCAAACCTTATTCGCCCGCTCCGCTCGGCTCCGAACTTCGGCCCGACGCCCAGGGTTTCCTGAAAGTTACGCCCGAGGGCATCGCCAACGACTTCGCTCAGGATTTATCCCCGGCTGAAAAGAAGCTGCTCTTCGCCACGCAGGGCCCGACCAACATTGCCGCGCTGCAAGGCAACGTCACCACCGCGGCTTGGAAAACCAGGCCCACCTGGTTCGTCATCGCCGCCAACGATCGCGCTATTCCGCCCGAGCTCGAGAAGGCCGAGGCCGCCAGAATGAAATCCGCCACCATCACCGTCTCGTCCAGCCATGTCGCCATGCTGGCTAAACCCGCGGAAGTTTCGGCCCTCATCATCGAGGCCGCCGCGAACCCGGGCTCCAAATAAACTAATTTTGGGCCTTCAACTTCGGCCCCAGCATTCAACTCAAATCTCGCAGGAAAAAGGAGACCATCCATGCCCTACGTGACCGTCGGACAAGAAAACGGAGCGAACATCGACCTGTATTACAAAGATTGGGGAAAGGGGCAGCCCGTGGTCTTCAGTCACGGCTGGCCCCTCGATTCGGACGCCTTCGAGGACCAGATGTTTTTTCTCGCCAACAACGGCTATCGCTGCATTGCTCACGATCGCCGCGGCCACGGCCGCTCGACCCAAACCTGGGGCGGCAATGACATGGACACTTACGCCGACGATCTCGCGGCGGTCGTCAAAGCGCTCGATCTAAAAGATGCGATTCACGTCGGTCATTCCACCGGCGGCGGCGAAGTCGCCCGTTACATCGCCCGTCACGGCACCGGCCGCGTCGCCAAAGCAGTTTTGATCGGCGCGGTCGTGCCGCTCATGCTCAAAACTGGCGCGAACCCGCTCGGCTTGCCCATGTCGACTTTCGACCAGTTGCGCGCCGCCGTGCAGGCCGACCGCGCCCAATTTTTCAAGGATCTCAGCGCGCCCTTCTACGGCGCCAATCGCCCGAACAGCAAAGTCTCCCAGGGTTTGCGCGATTCGTTTTTAGCCCAGGGCCTGTTGTCTTCGCTCGTCGCTTCCTACGAGTGCATCAAAGCCTTCTCCGAAACCGACCAAACCGAAGACCTGAAAAAATTCGACAAGCCCACGCTGATCCTTCACGGCGATGACGATCAAATCGTCCCCATCGCCGACGCCGGCAACCTCTCCTCCAAGCTTGTCAAAAACTCAATCTACAAAGTCATCCCCGGCGGCCCCCACGGCATGTGCTCCACCCTAAAAGACGTAATCAACGCCGACTTGCTCGCTTTCTTCAAAGGCAAATCCGCCGCCTCGGCCTAACCAAAAAACCGCGCGTCGCCACCCGACGCGCGGTTTTTTTTCCCCTTCGTGCGTCGGCCAACCCGTGTTGTCATCCTGAGCGCAGCGAAGGATCTCGCCCAGTCCAATGCTTCCCGGACCATCGCGTCGCGCAAAAGTATTTGCGCCTGTAGCGGCCAGCTTTAGCTGGGCAGCCTTTGCCGTTGCTTTTGATTCTGTCTTCCGCTTCTCGTGGTCATCCCGACCGAGGTGCGGCGCAGTATGCCGCGCCGACGAGGGATCTCTCTGCGATGTCGCCAATCGCCCAGGTCCCAAACGCAGGCATCCCCGATTCGCCAGGGAAAAAACCTGAAACCTCCTCCCACCCAGCGAGTCCAATCTCTATGTTCGATTCATACGGAAGATGGATCAGCACCAACGACCTTCGCCGCCCGTCCAGCAATCTCATCATCCGCGCTCCCATATTTGTAGTAGTTGTCGTTCTCGCTGTCGCCATGTACCTGTTCTCAGCCCACGGTTCCACCCACCACAAAAAAACAAAGGACGCTTCATGGCCCCAAACCCAAACCACGGAATCGTCTGTAAAAAAAGTAAGCACTCCGTAGACGAAACCGTCGAAAAACTAGAAAGCATTTTGCAGGCCAAGGGCGTGATCCTCTTCGCCCTCGTTGACCATTCCGGCGAGGCCCAGAAAGTCGGCCTAACCATGCCTCCCACCAAGCTCCTGATCTTCGGTAATCCCAAAGGCGGCACCCCGCTCATGCTCGCCTCACCCAGCATCGCCCTCGATCTACCTCTGAAAATCTTGGTCGCCCAGGATAAAGACGGCGCCGTGAACGTCTGCTACAACGCGCCGGAATATTTGCAACAGCGTCACGATCTTCCGCCGGATTTACTCCCGAACATCGCCGTGGTCGAAGCGCTGGCCACCCAAGCCGTTGAGCAGGCGCCTTAACAACGCACCGCGAATTTCATAAGCAGCGCAAAGTATTTTCATATGGAGGCACTACGATGAGCACCGCACCGGCAAAACCCGCCAGCCAGGAAGCTCCCGCCGCAAAATCCGGCACCTTCAAAATCGGCGGCGACCTTTCGATCTACCGCCTCGGCTACGGAGCCATGCGCATCACCGGCCAGGGAATTTGGGGCGAGCCCAAAGATCGTCCCGAAGCGATAAAAGTTCTTCGCCGCGCCGTCGCTCTCGGAATTAATTTCATCGACACTGCCGATTCCTACGGCCCGCACGTCAGCGAAGAAATCATCGCCGAAGCCCTCTACCCGTATCCCCCAGGCTTAGTCATCGCCACCAAAGCCGGCTTCGACCGCACCGGCCCCAATCAATGGGTCATGAACGGCAACCCCGAGCATCTGCGCGAAGCCTGCGAGAGCAGCCTAAAACGCCTGCGCCTCGAGCGCATTGATCTCTTCCAACTCCATCGCATCGATCCCAAATTCCCAGCGGAGGATCAGCTCGGCACTCTAGAGGATTTGCAACAGCACGGAAAAATAAAACACATCGGCCTGTCCGAAGTTTCCGTGAAGGAAATCGAAAACGCCCGCCAGATCGTTCCGATCGTCACCGTCCAAAATCGTTACAGCATCCTCGATCGTTCCGCCCAGGCCGTTCTCGACCACTGCCAGCGCGAAAACATCGGATTCATCCCCTGGTTTCCGCTGGCCGCCGGCGACGTTTCCGCGGCCGGCAGCGAACTCTTCCGCATCGCCACTCAACTCAAGACCACGCCATCGCAACTCGCCCTGGCCTGGCTCCTCTGGCGCTCCCCGGTGATGCTCCCCATCCCCGGCACTTCGCGCGTCTCGCACCTCGAAGAAAACGTAGCCGCGGCAGCCCTAAAATTCGACGAAAGCACCATGCGCGAACTCGACAAACTGGGAGTCAAATCCTAAATACGCACATTGGTTCCCAGGCCATCGCGAGCAAAAGTATTTGCGCCTGTAGCGGCCAGCTTNNAGCTGGGCAGCCTTAGCCGTTGCCTTTGATTCTGCCTTCCGCTTCTCGTTGTCAGCCCGACCGAGGTGCGGCGCAATTTGCCGCGCCGACGAGGGATCTCTCTTCGATTTCCCCCGCACCACCTGCCCATCATTTCGCGCTAGCCGCACCCTCAATCAATTTCTGAATCCCCGCCACAATCGCCAAATTCAAATCCGCCGCAGGCTTCCCCGCACTCTGCACCAGCGCCACTTGTTCCGCCCGCCACGCCTCCGGCACCCCCTGCTTCTTTTCCACATAATCCAACGCCTGCAACCCCGCCGCAGCCAACGCACTAAGATTCTTCGAAACCACCGAAACTTCCTTCAACAAATATGAATCCTGCAGCAAAGGCGCCAGCGCCGCATCGTTATCCCGCCACGCGATCAGCGCACCACGAATTTCAGCCTCAGCCTGCGCATCCCGAAAATTGCTACCCACCAAGCGATCCACCGCCGCCGAAAACCTCCGCGCCGTCTCACTTTCCGGCGCCACCGCATCCACCATCCGGTTCAACGCAATGTCGCTCGTCTGAATCGCGCCCGCAGCCTCCGCTTCCTTCTCCCGAATCGTGATGCTCACCGGCTCCACCACTTCCGCCAGAGCCCGCAGCGCCGGAATTTCGTCGCTCCCCGCCATTCGCGCCAGCATCACTCCCATATTCGATCGCTGCCGCAATCCCAGCTGTTCCAGCTCTTCGTTAACCGCCGCCAATCTCGCGTACATCGAATCCACATCCTGCGTCTGTTGCGGAGACCACAATCGTTCCGCCACCGCCGCCGCTCGCGGCCAGATCCGCGAATCAATATTCTCGTCCGAAATAAATTCCGCCCAGGCGCAAGCCTCGCCTCCCAAAATTCTTTTCTGCTGTTCCGACGTCAGCGCCGCGTCCGCGTTGCTCATCGGATCCACCGCATAATATTTCCCGGCCGTCGCCATTGCGTCTAGGTAGTACCCGCTGGAAAGCAATCCGCGATAACCCTGCTGCGCCGCTTTCGCCAGCGAATCCTGCCCCCGCCACGACTGAATCACGATTTCTTCCGGCATTCCTGGACTCAATATTTCGTCCCAGCCCACCATCGTTTTGTGGTGCTTGCTCACGATCTTTTCCACCCGCTGCGTGAAATATTCCTGCAGCGCTTCGTTGTTCTTCAGCTTGTGCTCCCGCATGAATTCCTGAATCTTCGGATTCCCGTCCCACTGTTTCCCGTTTACCTCATCCCCGCCGATGTGAAAATAATGATCCGGAAAAAATGTCGCCATTTCGCCGATGAATTTATTTAAAAATTTATAAGTATCCTCGCGCGTCGGATCCATCGCCGGATCAAAAATCCCCCAGCGGCGTTCGATCGAATACGGCCCGGCCCCGCTCGATAGCGCCGGGTACCCCACGAACCACGCCGTGCTGTGCCCCGGCATGTCGAACTCCGGCACCACGCGAATGCCGCGGTCGCGCGCATAGATGACGATCTCTCGCGCTTCTTCCTGGGTGTAGAACAACCCGTCGGAGCCCATGCCNNTGCTGTGCCCCGGCATATCGAATTCCGGAACCACCCGGATGCCGCGCTCGCTCGCATACTCGATCAGCTCGCGCATCTCCGCCTGCGTATAAAACTGTCCATCCGATCCCAGCTCGGTCAGTTTCGGGAATTCCTTGCTCTGCAACCGGAATCCCTGATCGTCCGACAAATGCACGTGCAGTACGTTCAGCTTCACCGCCTCCATCGCGTCCACATTTCGTTTCAACGTGTCCATGTAAATAAAATGCCGGCTCACGTCGATCATCAACCCGCGCCAGGGAAATCGTGGCGTGTCCTCAATATGCACCGCCGCAGCCGTAAAGCCCGTCGGCCTCACCGCAATCAATTGCAGAAAAGTCTGCAAGCCATGCAAAATTCCCAACGGATTCGCCGCGCTCAACTTTGCTCCCGTAGCGCTGACATCCAGTACGTAGCTTTCGTCCTCTCCCAATTCCTGCACCGGTTTGCTCGCGTGCTCCGTGTGAATCACCAGCGTCGCTTTTTCCGCCGCAACGCTATCCACGCCCACAAATAGTCCCGTCCGTCGCGTCACGTCCTGTAGAAATCGTTCGACCGCGCGATCCAGCCGCTCCTCCTTGTAACCCTCCATGCCCACCGAAAATGCCGACGTGATGGAAAGTCCGCCTCCCGCCTCCACCCGCACGCTCGATGGCATCGGCATCAAGCTTACCGGGGCCTTCGACTGTCCAAACACGCCAGGGCATACAAAAAGAAAAACTACAAAAATCACTAAAAGTAATCGCATGTGTCCTTCTTTGAGAAGTTTGCGCCCGAATTCCATTTCGAGCGCCGCACAGAATAGTACATATCGCCAACTCCCGCGCGATGTTTTTCGCAGCGCAAAATCCAGCATCGCTCGCTTCTAAAATTCTCCGCCGTCACGATTCACGTTGCATCGCACCAAGCACGTATGCAATAAATTCGGCCCGATGACATTCACGCTGCTCGATTGGTCCGCGANNCCGCGATTATCGGTTATCTCGCCATAACTTTGCTGCTCGGCCTCTACTTCCGCCGCAGCGCCGGAAAAAATACCGAAGATTATTTCGTCTCCGGCCGCAATGTTTCCTGGTGGCTCGCCGGCACCTCCATGGTCGCCACCACCTTCGCCGCCGATACTCCGCTCCTCGTCGCCGGCCTGGTCTACACCCAGGGCATCGCCGGCAACTGGATCTGGTGGGCCTTTCTGCCCTCCGGCATGATGACCGTTTTTCTTTTCGCCCGATTGTGGCGCCGCTCCGGCCTGATGACCGACGTGCAATTCGCCGAGATGCGTTACTCCGGCGGCCCCGCTGCATTTCTGCGTGGTTTCCGCGCCATCTATCTCGGCCTGCTCATGAATTGCCTGATCCTCGGCTGGGTCACCAAAGCCATGATCAACATTGTCGGCACCACCCTCGGCCCCACCATGCAGACCTGGAGTTTCCTCGCCGGATTTTCAAATTTCCTCACTCAAATTTTCGGCCCGGTATTTTCCGGCACCGACGGCTACGCCCTAATCGTCTGCGTTTTCTTTCTCATCCCTTTCACTGGAATTTACGTTTCCCTCGGCGGCCTCTCCGGGGTGCTCTGGACCGATCTATTTCAGTTCGTGTTAAAGATGGGCATCGTCATCGCCATCGCTTACTACGCGGTGAAAGCCGCCGGCGGCATGGGCCACATGATTTCGCAAATCGACGCCATGCGCGCCTCGAACGGCGGCTCCGACCCGCTCGCCTTCCTTCCTGATTTTTCGCAAGGTTTCGCCAGCGACACGCTCTGGACCCTGCCCGTCATCACCTTCGCCGTTTATCTTGGCGTCCAGTGGTGGGCTTTCTGGTATCCCGGTTCCGAACCCGGCGGCGGTGGTTACGTCGCCCAAAGAATTTTCAGCGCCCGCGACGAACGCCAGGGATTATTTTCCGTGCTCTGGTTCAATATCGCGCACTACGCGCTGCGCCCGTGGCCCTGGATTCTCACCGCCCTCGCCGCCATCGTGCTCTATCCCGGCCTCTCGCATCCCGAAACCAGTTACATGATGATCGTCAACGACCACGTCCCGCACGCGCTGCGCGGAATCATCATGGCCGGTTTTCTTGCGGCTTTCATGTCCACCATCGCCACCCAACTGAACTGGGGTACGTCTTATATCGTCGAAGATTTTTACCGCCGCTTCCTGGTGCGCCGCGCCACCGAACGTCACTACGTTCACGTCTCGCAATTCGTCACCATCCTGCTCGTCATCGCCACCGGCTACGTTTCCGCGCAACTCGCTTCGATTCGTTCCGGCTGGCAAGTTGTCCTTCAGGTCGGCGCCGGCACCGGCAGCGTGTACATGCTTCGCTGGTATTGGTGGCGCATTAACGCCTGGAGCGAAATTTCAGCAATGGTCACCGCGCTCGCCGCCACCCTCGCGCTGCACTGGGAAGGTTTGGCCAACGCGCTGGTTCACCGTCCAACTCTTTTCACCGGCTCTGACACCGTAATTTTCGCCAAGGATATTCTCACCACCACGCTGCTCACCACGTTGGTCTGGATCGCCGTCACTTTCCTCACCGCCCGCGAACCGGACAGCATCCTCGTCTCGTTCTATCGCAAAGTTATGCCGGACGTAACCGGCTGGAAGCCCATCGCCGTCCAAGCCCCCGAAATTCCGCAGACCCACGACCTCGCGCGCAATCTCTGGTGCTGGATTCTCGGCGTAGTCATGATTTACAGCGCGCTCTTCGGCGTGGGAAAAATCCTGCTGCATCATCGGGCGCTGGGATTCGTCCTCGTCGCGCTCTCCGCCATCTGTGCCTGGCGCATGCATCACGAATTAACCACGGGGCAGGGAAGCGCAGCCTAGCTGCGCGAGTCCGCAAAAATCTAAGCCGCGGATGCAAGCATCGCGGCGCATCGGCAAACGCCGATTTTTTAGGGGGTCGGAGCTTTAGCTCCGACCGTAGACACTCGGCTCGGAATGGGCTTTAGCCCCGGAGGGAAGAATTTTCTTCAGCTCTACCGGAACCTGCGAATCAACAAAGTGTGCCGGCCGGAACGATAAAGCCCTACCACGTACATGCAGGCTTTGCCCTTCGAGGTAAAAAGCAGCTGACGGATTCTCAATAACGGCGTTCCGCGCGTCACCGCCAGCAGTTCCGCTGTTCTCAAATCTGCCGCCGTTGAATCGATTTCCTCGTCCGCATACGCCAATTCGATTCCGTACTCCCGCTCCAGTGTCATAAAGAGCGACCCGCGCTCCAACGTCCCGCCGGCCAGGGCCGGGAATTCATCCGCCGGTAAATAACAAGTCTCCAGCGCGAACGGTTCATCCGCCGCTTGCCGCACGCGTTCGAGCATAAACAAATGGCTCGACGCCGAAAGCGAAAGCCGCGCCGCAATCTCCGGTTCGTTATCCAGCACCGCCGAGGAAATAACTTTCGAATGTGCCGCCAGCCCGCGGCTGGCCATCTGCTCGGTATAGCTCATGAGTTTATTGAATTGAATCCGCGGGGGCGCGACAAAGGTGCCAGCACCGCGGCGGCGTTCCACGACGCCCTCGCGCTCGAGAGTTGCCAGGGCGTGGCGCGCTGTCATGAGACTTACGTTGTGGATTCTGGCCAGCTCGCGTTCGGAACTGACTGCGTCGCCGGGTTTCAATTGCTTCGCCTCGATACGCTGGCGGATCGCGCGCTGAATCTTCTGATAAGCAGGCAAGCCGTTTCGACGACGCTCAGGCATAAGCAATCACCCTAATGGACCCGGTTTCTGGGAAAAAATCTGACACCTCATTTGCTATATAGCTGACAACCGCACCAAAGTAAAGCTGGATTTCTACGCCTGGGACCGGTTGCGGCTGCCAAAAGCCGCTTAAAGCTATATAGCTGTGACGAGTGGAAGAAAATCGATCGCTGGTTAGAGCTGAAGCGCTAAAAACAAGAGTGTTTGTGAAAGTATGCTTGTAGCCTGTGGAAATCCACTTTTGTGAAGATTTATATTCACCCTATCTGGTTTTTGGTAGGGCCGGCCCAGTGCGCTGTTATCGCGCTTTTCTATATAGCACCTGAGCTTTTTTACCGCCGGTTCATTTTTTGCTTGACGACGGCAAACATACTGCTATATAGCATGTACGCATAACTTAGTGGGGTCCACAAAAGTGTTCCCCCCGGGGGTTCTGTGATGAGAACAAACAAGTCGCTCACCGTTGCGCTGACCGTTTTCGCGGCTCTGGCCCTGTTGAATGTGTCCCCGTTTGCGTGGGGCCAGGAAGTGACCGCCAACATTGTAGGCACCGTCCTAGACCCGAGCGGCGCACCGATCAAAGGTGCGACGGTGGTCGCCCGGGACGTCCAGCGTGGTGTTGTCTGGACCGCGACTACGAACGACGCCGGCGCCTTCAACATCGGGCGCCTGCCAGTTGGAACCTACACGGCAGAGGCCAGTGCCGAGGGCTTTGATAAGACAATTTATCCGGCATTCGCGCTGACGCTCAATCAGACGGAGCGGTTCGAGTTCAAGATGAGGGTGGGTAAAGTCTCCGAGACTGTCGAAGTGAGCAGCGCAATCCAGCTACTGCAAACCGACACCACGGACATCAGCACGCACATCGACAGCGTGGTGACCGAAAACGTTCCGTTGCTTACACGGAACTACGGCCAGCTCACGCTGCTGACCCCGGGCGCGGTCAGCACGAATCCCGGGTCTTTTACGTCGGGTCAGAACACCTTTCAGGTGGGCCGCCCTTATATCAACGGCAATCGCGAGCAAACGAGCAACTATATTCTTGACGGCATCGACAACAATCAGAACGACAACAACGAAGTCGCTTATTCGCCCAGCACCGAAGCCATTCAGGAATTCAACCTGATCGCCCAGAATCCTTCCGCCGAATTTGGCAATTTCCTCGGCGGCATCGTCAACACCACCGTCAAGTCCGGCACCAACTCCTATCACGGCGAAGCTTTTGAATTTTTCCGCAACGACGCGCTGGACGCGAATCAATGGAGCGCCGGCCTGACCACCCCGGTAACTCCGAAAGCGGCTCTTCGATACAACCGCTTTGGCGGCACCTTTGGGGGACCGATTATCAAGAATCGGCTTTTCTTCTTCGTGGATTACGAAGGCCAGCGCATGGACAGCCCGTCAACCCAAAGCGTGATCGTGCTCAGCCAGGCGGAGCGCGCTGGTAACTTCGGAGAACTGTGCCCGGCCGGATTCAATGGGGCGGGCGTTTGTAGCAGCTTGGCCGCCGGAAACACCCAGTTGTACGCTCCCGGCGCTAGTATTAGCCCCACCGCGCGAGTTCCCATTCCGTTCAACAACCTCACCGCCGCCGGACTGACCCTCAGTAATGCCGCGACCAACATCGTGAATTCGCCTTTCTACCCGGCAGCGACCTCCGGCAACACCCTGTTTTATCAGCAGCGCATCATAAACAATGCCGATCAGGGCGACCTCAAGATTGATTGGACCCCCAACGGAAACGACCGCATTTTTGGCCGTTATTCGCAACAGTCGGTCCGCAACCCGACCACTGAAACTTATTTGCTGGCCAGCAACGGCATCACCAATTTTAGCTATCCACTCAAGAATGGCGTCGTCGGCTGGACCCGCACCATTGACCCCAGCCTCATCAATGATTTTCGCGCCGGTTTCAGTTACTTCCCGGTCAGCCAGGGCTTTTCCAACGCAACCGGCCAAAATCTGCCGATGCAGTTCGGAATCCCCGGCTCTCCCAGCACGTTCCTTCCGGCCATTGGCGGCTTGTTCGGCGGCGTCGGCACCCTCGCCAACAACCTGGGCCAATTTAATACTTTCGCCGACACCGTCTTCCAGATTGGCGATTCGATCGTAAAAACTCACGGCAATCACGAATTTCACGCTGGCATTCAGTTCAACAATTACCGCGACAACTTCCTGTTCCCGGGTATCGAAGGTTTGGCCGGCCTTTTCAACTTTAACGGCCAGTACACCGCCAATCCCACGATCACCACCGGCGGCGTTCCACTTTCCAATGGCTCCGGCCTCGCCGATTTTCTGCTCGGCCTGCCCAACAACCTCGGCATCGGTGCCGGCACCGGCAACCGCCATATTCGCAACAACCTTTGGGGTGTCTACGGACAGGACAATTGGAGAATCAAGTCCAATCTCACCATCAATGCCGGTTTGCGCTGGGAACTCAATACGCCTCGCACACCCCAGGACAACAACGCCGTAAACTACGATCTGTTTGGCGGCGACATCATCACTTCCAAGATCAACAATCAGGGCTTGGGCCCAGCCTTGTACAAGCAATACAACGGCATCACCAATTTTCAGCCGCGCATCGGAATCGCCTGGCAGCCGGGTTTCATCAAGAACACCGTGGTGCGCGCTGCCTACGGCGTTACCAGCTTTAACGAGAGCAACGGCGTCAACAACCTGCTCACCGCGAATCCGCCCTTCCAGCAAGCCAACAACGTCACCTACGCTCCGACTACCAACTTGCCCGTCACTACCCTGGATCAAGGCTTCACCGGTTTTCCCACCGGATGCACGCTAGCCTTGGCCCAGGTTTTCGCTCCGGTTTGCTTCTCGGGCGTGACCACCCATGCTTTTGACGTCAACATCCGCCCGGCCGTCCAGCAGGAATGGAATTTGAATGTCCAGCATCAATTCGGCAATTCCACTACCGTCCAACTCGGTTATGTCGGCCAGAACGATCAGCACCTCAGCAACATCATCATGCTGCAGCAGAATCAGCTGAACCCGGACGGCACCATCACGCCCAGCCCGTTCCTCAACTCGCAGTTGCTTGCACTGCCCGGTCAGCGCCGCCTTTCGCTTTCCAACGGCATCGCCAACTACAACGCCTTGCAGGCCACCCTGCAGGAGCGCCTGGCTCGCGGCCTCCAGGCCCAGGTCAACTACACTTGGTCGAAGTGCTTGAGTGACACGCCGGGCTTCTTCGGCCAATTCGGCGACAACGTGTCCACCGAAGCGCAAACCATCTCCGGCTGGGCCTTCCCGCAAAATCCCTACAACCAGATCGGTGACTACGGCCGTTGCCCGCAGAATATCGCCCAGGCTTTCAACGGCTACGTCGTCTACGAGCTGCCTTTCGGCCATGGCCGTCGGTTCGGCAACGACTCCAACAACGTCGTGAACCTCATTGCCGGAGGCTGGCGCGTCAGTTCCAGCTTCATCTTCCACACCGGTTTCGCCCAGACCATTTTCGCCAGCAGCGACACGTCCGGCACCGGTGGCTTTTCCACTCGCGCCGATTGCGTCCCAGGTGTCTCTGGCCGCGTACCGATGCGGTTCGATCCCTCCGACAATGGCGTGACCTTCCTGAATCCAGCCGCCGTCACCACTCCAGCGACGGGCACCTTCGGCAATTGCTCGGTGGGCCAATTCGACGGTCCCGGACTCAAGACCGGGAACATCAGCCTTGCCAAGGATTTCAACTTCACCGAGCGCCAGGCCCTGCAGTTCCGCGTCGATATGGTCAATTTCACCAACACTCCGATCTTCAACTTTGGCCAGGAATTCAGCGGCCAGCACACCGCCGGCGCTTCGAATTACGGCGAAATCTTCACCTCTCAAGGAGCTCGCAACATTCAGTTTGTATTGAAATATAGTTTCTGACCGACAAGTCATCGACGAGTCCACCCCAAGCAGTCCGCTGTCACTCTGGCTAAGAGGGAGCCGCCACCTCACCGTGGCGGCTCCTGACAGCTTTCCGCTGCCCTCGGATCGCGTAGTCGCCCTGCTCAAAATCCCCCTCGCCGTCCCGCTCTAAATTTCCCTGGCGTGCCTTATATCCGGTTTCGCCTTAGAATATTCATTGTGCCGGTGCCCGTTGCAGCGCTCGCTTCAGTCGCGCCCGGTAGCTTGAACGCCGTATCTTTGTCGGCACGCAAATCCCTGGTGGAGTGTGAATGACCGAACCATCGTCGAATGTAGCTGAAGCTTCGCAACCAAAATCTTTTCTTCAGAAGTTCCGGTACATTCTCAAACTCGTACTGATCAATTTCCTCATCTTCGCAGTCCTGGCCGAACTCGCCTCGCTCATTCTGGTTCATTCCAAAAAATGGCCCTCCAGCCGTCCCAGCTATCACGTGAATTACAACGCCTTCTGGGCCGACATCAATCCCTCCTTCGGCGTCTGGCACCGCCCCAACGGCCATTTTGTCCACAAAGGCGGCTGCTACACCGTCGAATACGACACCAACAGTTACGGAGCCCGTGACATTGAGCGCACCGTCCATTCCTCCGCTCCACGCACCATCGTGCTCGGCGATTCCTTCATCGAAGGTCTCGCCACTCCCGCCGACGTCCGCCTCACCAATATCCTCGAGCGCGACACCGGCAGGGAACATCTAAACTTCGGCACCGCCGGCGATTTTGGCCCGCTCCAATACTCCTTGCTCTACAAGACCATGGCCGCGAATTTCGACCACAACCTGGTCGTCGTCGGCGTTCTCCCCGACAACGACTTTCACGACATGTCCCCCGAATTCCGGAAATCCGTCGGCGACGGTAACCGTTATCGCCCGTACTACGCCGATGATTTTTCGGTCTATTACACCGGTCACTTCGATCCCCAATCCGGAGAGAGCCTTGGGGATCACACCGAGGCCGTGCTGCGCGCTTACCTTGCTTCCTACCACGTGGGCCAATATTTATATTCGCTGACCTATTGGCGCACTCTCAGTCCCTACTCCGGTTACAACGATTACACTCCGCTCGATCTCGCCCGTCTCGAACACGCTCTGCTGGATATAAAAACCACCGCCGACGCTCACGGCGCAAAATTCATGGTTTTCCTGATCCCGCGCGCCAATGATTTTCGGCGCTTGCATCAAGTCGGCACCGATCGGCTCGGCCCCGTCATGCAAGAGTGGGGAAGTCAGAATGGAATCCCGGTCAAGGACCTACTGCCCGAAATGGACGCCCGCGTCCAAAACGGATCGAAGACTGACTACATGTCCTACTTCCTCGCGTGCGATGGCCACTGGTCCGCTAAAGGCGACGCCGTCGCCGCTCAAATCCTCGAACCCTGGCTCGCCGAAAAATAATCCGCGGTGTCCGGTTGACTTTTGAATCCAGCGCAAAAAAAAGGAGCAGCTCTCGCGAGCCGCTCCTTTTTTCTACCTCATCATCTTCTAAGATCCGCGTCCCGGACCCGGCTGGCCGGGCCNNTCCCGGGACGCGCACCCCATCGTTAGAAGGATATCTGCGCCTTCAGTTGAATGATTCGAGGTGATGAATCGCCGCCCAGTCCCGAGCCCAAAATGCTCGTAGGACCGCTCGCCGCGCTGGTGATCAATCCAAACTGCGATTGCGTGCCCGCCGGATTCAACACGTTGGTCGGCGTGAAGAAGTTAGGATGATTGAACACGTTGTAGAATTGAAATCCAATCCCTAGCTTCCCGCGCTCCCAGTGCGGAATCGACGTGCTCTTGCTGATGTTGAAATCCGCATCCGAATAGCCAGGGCCGCGGAAGCGGTTGCGCAATCCGGTGCTGAAGCTGCGCTCCGATCCCGCCGGCACGAAACTGGCATTCGTGAAGCACGGAGTGGTTGTCGCCGCCGACGTGCAGTTCGTGTTGACCGGCCCAATAATCTCCGGATAAATCGTTCCGGGATAATTATTCGCGGCCAGTGCTCCGCTCTCTTGTCCGTCGATCACCGTGAAAGGCAGCCCGGTGTGGTAGAAAACGGTGCCGGCCACTTGCCACCCGTCGACCAGCGCCGCGAAGCCGTGTCCGCCCAGCATCCGCCGGATTGGCAACTGCAGCACGTAATTGGCGTTCACTGTGTGCCGCACGTCGTAATCCGCCGGCCCGTAAGAACCGCGCGGGTTGTTCGGATCCTGCGGAATCGCCAGCGCATTGCTGAACGAAAACGGAATATTCGTGATTCCGCCGTTCGACGCCAAATCCAGCGCATGCCCGTAGGTATAGTTGATTCCGGCTTCACCCTTGAGCACCCCGGTGAACCGGTGATTCGCCGAAACCGTCACGCCGTTGTAGTTGGAAACTCCCTCGGTCTGGTATTGCGTCACCACTCCGAAAGCCGGCGCCGGCGCTGCTGTGGGCAGACCAACGAAAGGCGTACCCGGGCACGGTCCATCCAGATTGGTGGGGTCGCAAAACGCATTCAACCCGCCGTTCTGGATGATTTCGTGCACGCCATGATTGCCCACATAGCCTACCGACACCGAGGTGTTCGATCCGAACCCCTGTTGAATTTGCAGATTCCACTTCTGATACTGCGCGATATGCGTGTGCCGGTCCGCCGCGAAAAGCGCCGGCGGCGCGAAATTCGGCACCTCCACGGCGATCTGGTTGAAGTTTGAACCGTTCTTGAAACCAGCCAGAAAAGCCTGATTGTCGATGGACGCGGCGCTGAACAGGTTTCCGCCCACAGTTTCCGCCGGTGAAATCGGTTCGCCGTTGGTGATGAACGTATTTACCGAAGGCGAATTCCCGGCAAATCCATCGACCAAAACTCCGGGAAACTCATCGTTGAACAGCCCGACGCCGGCCCGCACCACCGTGTTGTGCTGCGTGCCAAACGGTTGCCATGCCACCGCAAATCGCGGTTGCCACAAAATATTGTCCAACCCTTCCAGCATCCGGTGCAGTCCCGTGGTGATCAACTGGTTGTACGGCGTGTCTGGATCGTGGTCCCCGCCAATGAACGGTCCATCAAAGCGCGAAATGCAGTTCGTCTGGCACACCGGATTCGATTGGTGTTCCGCCCGCAGCGCCAGCGTCAGCGTCAGGTTCGGTTTCACCCGCCACTGATCCTGTCCGTAAAAAGCCAGCGAATACAGCGCGATTGGCTGTACCAGGTTGGTCGGGAATGGTAGCAACAGCGTGGTATTCGGGCCGCCTCCGTTGAAATAATCCTCCAGCGAATTTGCCGTCACCAGCCCGTTGGTTCCCAGCCCGAAGTCGTGATCGCTCACGTCATCGCGGCGGAATTTCGCGCCGAAACTCAGCGTGTGATTTCCGACCGTGTGCGAGACGTCGTCGCCGAATTGATACTGCGTGACGTTTCGTCCTTGCGGGAAGATCGAGTTTCCGATGCCGCCCAGTCCGCCCGTCGTTCCGCCCAACGTCGTCAAGCTGCCATCGGCAAAAGTCAGCGTCGTTGGAAACGCTGCGTTCGTCGCCGCCGGATTCGACACGCCGAAAATTGCGCTATACCACAACAACGACGCGATGAACTGGTTCGACGTCGCTGTTCCAAACGTATGTGTTTCGTTGAATTGCGCGCTCCATTGCGGCTGCGTGCTGCCGATATTGAACAGCGGCGTAATCGGGTCGGTAATGCTGGCCTGCACTCCCTTGTCGTACGCCACCCGCACAAACGCGCGGTCATTCTGCCCGACGTTCCAGTCGACCCGTCCCATGTACTGCGCTTCGTGGGTCAGGTTGCTGGCTCCGCTGTTGAATCCTTGCGTGCACTGCCCGCCCGCAACCAACCCGGCCAGATCCGCGGGGCACGCTTTCGTCTCGGCTACCGGGCGATTCGCGGCGGCCGCGTTGTACAGCCCGAACGTCTGGTTGTAAAAGGGAATCGACGCCGTCAAGCCCTTCGCCGTCAAATTGGCGATCGTCGCGCTTTCGAATGCTTGGGTCGGCACCAATGTTTCGGGAAACACCGTCGGCAGGATGACCCGCAATCCTTCCGTGTTGAAAAAGAAGAACAGCTTATCCTTCTTAATTGGACCGCCCAGCGATCCGGCCCACTGGTTCGCATTGCTGAACGTTTTGGGCTGGCCCGCCAGAAACCAGTCCTGGGCATTGAACGAACTGCCGTTCCAGTAGTACACCGCGTTTCCGTGAAAGTCGTTCCCGCCCGATTTCGTAACATAGTTAATGTTCGCTCCGGCCAGCCCGCCATATTGCGCGGAATATCCGGTCGCGACGATCGTCGCTTCCTGAATTTCGTTCGTGCCCAGCGCCAGGTTCGTCGCGCCGGAATTGTTCAGGTTCAGGAACGGGTCGTTGTCGTCCATGCCGTCCAGCGTGAACAAGTTCGACGACGCCGAAACTCCGTAGCTCGAAAAGTTTCCCAGTCCGCCGCCGGCATTCGTGTTCATCACGCTGCCTGGCGCCAATTGCGCGATCGCCGTCAGATCGTTCCCCGGGTTCGGCGTTTCGGAGATGGCCTGCTGTCCAATCGTGGTCGAGACGTTTCCGTCCGCGGTCTGCAGCAGCGGCGCTTCTTCCGTCACCGTTACCGTCGTATTCGCCGTCGCCACATTCAGCACGAAATTCAGCGACTGAATTTGCCCCAGGCTCACCGTCACCGGCCGCGACGTGCTTTGAAAATTTGGCGAACTCACCGTCACCGTGTAGGAGCCCGGCAACAACAAATAAAAATGATACACGCCATCCTTATTTGTTTCGGTTTGCTGCACGGCTCCTTTTGAATTGTCCTTTAATGTCACTTTGGCGTCCGGTACCGTGCCTCCGGACTGATCCGCCACGCTGCCGGTGACGTCTCCGCTGGTCTGACTCTGCGCCCGCAGCCCGGCTCCCATCCCCAGCGCAACCAACATCAACAAAATTGTGCGCCACAGCGACTTCTTGTTTTTCATTTTTCCCTCGCATCCGATTTTTCGTAGCCGTGCGCCACGCGCCCCGGCGTGGGCTCGATCTGGTCCGCAGGTTTTGCGGATACCGCGAATTCCATAAACGCAAGACGAGGGCCACATTTTTATTTTTTGGAACGCGGTCAGTGCAAGGGAGTTACGAAAATCAGTCGAGCGGGTTCACAACGAATTGCCGTAGGTCTGGCTGATTCGCATATCCAAAAACTCGGACCCGGAATCGGCGGCTGGGAGATCCTGAGAGTTGACTTCCATACCTACAACTTATGGAATCACAAATGTGTTACAGGACCCCTGGAAAGCCCCGCTATCCGCTTGCTCCGAAATCGGACATGCCCACTGTCCGTTCGCGAACGCTCGCGACAGGTCAGCCCCTCTAATACCTTGAAAATTCTGTCTTTAATCGAAATATTTTAACGGCCCAGCAAACAAATTTGCCCCTTCATGCGTCTATATATGTAAGTAAGGGGGTGCTATCTAAATGCGTGACGACATCAGAAAAGACCTCGAATCCTTTGGATTCGGCCCAAACTTGTTGCAGGCGGCCCTGCGTCAGTTCCCTAAGAAAATGTGGTGCTACCAGACCAGCGCCGATCGTTGGAGCATCCACGATATCGTCATCCATCTCGCGGATTCCGAAGCCAGCACTTACGTGCGCTGCCGCCGCATCATCGCCGAGCCCGGTTCGGCCATTCTCAAATTCGACGGCGAACGCTGGGCCAAGTCGCTCGGCTATTTCAATCAAAGCGCCCGTGAAGCCCTCGACATTATTTTTTATCTGCGCAAGGCCACTCACAAACTTCTCGGCGGCCTGCCCGATCATGTTTGGGACAACAGCGTGATTCATCCCCGCGTCGGCCAGATCACCCTCAAAAAATGGATTTCGATCCAGGAGCGCCACATCCCTCATCACCTCGATCAGATGCGCGAAAATTACAACAGCTGGTACAAGCTTCATCCGCCGCGAAAATCAGCTTCCCGGTTGCAGTCGGTTTCCGAGAACTTGAGCGAATCCGTTGCTGCTGAATCCTTTCAGGCCAGCGGCCTCAAGTATTTCTAGGTGCCCTCGGAGTGTTGCGGTAGTCGTGGATCTCCACCCCGCGCGCCGCGAGTTCTCCCAGCATTTGCTGCACTCCGCTGGAAATATCGCCGTCGCCGCCCCCCGTCACCACCGCCCACTCCAGGTTCTCTCGAAATTCCTTGGTTCGAATTTCCCATTCTCCAAATCGCAGCGACCTTTCCTCTCCGATTTGAATGATCGACCAGTGCCGCGCCAGTGTCGCCGCCTCCGCCGCGTCCGGCGCCGGCCCACGCAATATGAAGTGATTGTTTCCATGCACTAGAATCCCCACCATAATTGCCGATGCCTCCGGGCTTCACCCGCACTTCCGTAATATTGATGCAACACATAGCGCATTCTGAATCGGCCCGGCCCCGCCCGGGTGCTATCCTTATATTGAGCTTATTCCCCGCGTCGGCAGCCTCGTTGACGTCTCATTGACGCGGATATTCCGGATCATACGGTCCTGAAGCAACTCACGGCAGCCAGGAGTGCTCGACCCCATGAACGCCAGTGCCCTGAAATCTTATCTCTTCGTCAGCGATTTCGACCAAACCCTGACCTTCAACGATTCCGGCTATGTCCTCTCCGAAATCGTCGGCATCCCCACCGAAGAATTCGAACGCAAAGCCAAAGGCATGACCAAGCTGAATCTGGTCCAGCAGGGCGCCGAACTCGCCTATCTCCTCCTTCATGATCCCGACCTGCGTTCCCGCGTCCGCAAGGAACATCTCATTCAAGTCGGCAAACAAATTCGCCTCAAGTCCAATATCGGCCTGCTCAACGAAATTCTCGATCACGGCATCGAAGGCTACCATTTCGATTTCTTCGTGCTCTCCGCCGCCCCGGTCGAAGTCGTCCGCAGCGCCCTCGAAGGTCTGCTCCCCGCCGATCATATTCATGGCACCGAATTCACCTACAAGCCCTCCGGCGAAATCGACACCATCGTCCGCGCCACCGCCGGTTACGGTAAAGTCGCGTTCCTCGACGAACTCCAGGCCAATAAAGAAATCGGCCCCGACCACGTGATCTATGCCGGTGACGGCAGCTCCGACATACACGTCATGCTCCACGTCAACGCCCGCGACGGTTTCACCATCGCCGTCTCCGAAACCGAACACGTCACCCAGATCGCCCAGCGCACCGTGCTCAGCCCCAACGCCCTCGGCGTCCTCGTCCCCATCCTTGAAAAAATCGTCGGCATGCATCGCACCCAAATTCGCAAATTCATCGAGTCCCACGGGTTCTTGATCCAGGAATGGGATAAAGTCCGCACCGACTGGATCACTCTGCGCGCCGTCAAATCCGATCTACTAGAATCCTTGCCCGAGGAAGGGAAGCCCCGAACCCGGCTCACTTCCGCGGGGTAACCATCGGCCCGCGAATTTGCACTTAGCTGGGAGTCCACCGGGAAACCCGATTCCGCTATCCTTGTCGCATTTGCTCTAGGCTCTTCTTCCGCCATTTCGTCAATGCTTCCCTGTATGGTCCGTTTTGCCCCCTTCCTATACGCTAATTCCATTGCTGCTCGGAAGTGCTTCGTTCCAGAGCCAGTTAGCGCGCATTCCCTCAGCGCTTTCGGAAGAGGGGAACTGGGCCACATATAATGACCGGTTACACCAGAGACAAAAACCTGGCGGCTCTTCTCGGCGTGGTCGTAGCCGTCGTCGTGGTCGGCACTCTCTATTTCGCTCGCGTCGTCTTGATCCCCTTTACTCTCGCCGTTCTCATAACCTTTATCCTTACGCCCGTCGCCAAGCTTCTCGAGCGCATGCATTTCGGCCGCATGTTCTCCACCCTGATCGTCGTGGTCCTATCCTTTATAGTCGTCGGCGCCGTGGGCTGGACCGTCAGCCAGCAGTTTGCTCAGGTCATGAACCAGCTCCCCGACTATCGCTCCAACATCCACGCCAAACTCGAAGCCCTCCATTTGTCCAAGAGCACCGCCCTCAACAACGCCTCCGACACTATGAACGAAATCAGCAAGGATCTCGCTGCGCCCCCCGCCGGTAGCTCCGCCTCCGGAACTCACTCGGCCGCCGCTCCTTCCCGCCAGCGTCCCATGCAGGTCGAAGTCGTCAAATCTCCCGCGCTGCCGCTCGATTCGCTCGAGAGCGTTCTCGGCATCATCGGCACTTTCGGCATCGTCGTCGTCCTCACTTTTTTCATGCTGGTCCGCCGCGAAAATTTTCGCAATCGCCTGATCTCCCTCGGCGGCCATCGCAGCCTGCACGTCATGACCCAAGCCATCGACGACGCCACCGCCCGCGTCAGCCGTTATCTTCGTCTGCAGTTGCTCGTCAATATCTGCTACGGCGCGCTGATCGGCACCTGCCTCCATTTCATCGGCATTCCCGGCGCCTTGCTCTGGGGCGTGTTAGTCGGCCTCCTGCGCTTTCTGCCGTACATCGGCCCGCCCATCGGCGGAATCTTGCCGCTGCTTCTTTCCTTCGCGATTTTTGACGGCTGGATCAAGCCGCTCGAAACCTTTGGGCTCTTCGTGGTCACCGAAATTCTGGTTTCCAATTTTGTCGAGCCCGCGCTCTACGGCGCCTACACCGGACTTTCTTCGATGGCCATTTTGCTCGCCGCCATTTTCTGGACCGCCATCTGGGGCCCCATCGGCCTGGTCCTGTCCACCCCGCTCACTGTTTGCCTGGTGGTCATCGGCCGCCACGTTCCGCGCCTCCGCTTCCTCAATGTGCTGCTCGGCGATGAGCCGGTGCTCACCGCCGACGCTCGCTACTACCAGCGCCTCCTCGCCATGGACCACGAGGAAGCCAAGCGCGTCCTGGAAAATTTTCTCAAAAAGAAACCGCTGGAAGATTTGTACGACTCCGTGCTCATTCCGGCCCTCAGCCTCGCCGAGCGCGACCGCCACCACGAACGCCTCGATAAAGTTTCGGCGGAATTCGTCATCAGCAATACCCGCAGGATAATCGCGGAGCTATTCGAAGAGCGGCGCCACGAGATTCATGAAAGCAGTCCTCCAAGCCGGGAAATACCTGCCCCGCCCAACCAGCCAAACGAATCGGAATCGCGGGCCAGTCTCCCGGCGCGCACGCCCATCGCGAATCCCAAAATTGTCGTCGTGCCGGCCCGCGATGCAGCCGACGAAATCGTCGCCGCCATGCTCTGCCAGCTCTTGACCCGCGCCGGCTACGCCGCCACCTGCATCCCGCTCGGCAAGCCTGCCGAAATGATTCTCAAATCGGTGCAGTCCGCGCCGGACATCGTCTGCATCTCCGCTCTCCCGCCCTACGCCGTCGGGCATGCCAAATCGGTATACGCCAAACTCTGCGCGCAGCTCCCTCAAACCGGCGTCTTGCTCGGTGTCTGGAATTATCCCGGCGATCTCGATCGTCTCGCCGCCCGCATCGGTCTCTCCGACGATCACACCCTCGCCACCACGCTCAGCCAGGCCCTCTCCGAAATTGCCGGTCGACGTGCAGGCCTGGCGTCGGACGATTCGCATTCTCCCGCGGCGTCTCCAACAACTCTCTCGGACGCGGTTCCCACCTTCTCCGCACCACGCGCCTGACCGTTCGCGTGACCGTTCGCGTGACGAAGTCAGCCACTTCGATATGCGAACTTCGCACCCCTCGCATCTCGTGTATTTTGCGAGTGTTTAGCAACAATTCGCCTGCTTCTGGGTTAATGTGTCTCACCCAGTCTGCCGAAGAGATATGTGACCCCTTGCGGAACATTCTTATCCCGCGACTGTTTTCGCAAATCTCGAATTTAGGGTGGACACGGGTACCCTTTCTCGGTCAAATTATGGGGGCAGCTTTAGCGCTCTAAAGGCATTCTGGGAGAATTATCGATGCGACCTACCGCCATACTATTCGTCCTGATATTTGTCGCGGCTCTGGGCGCCCACGCCCAGTCCTCATCCACTTCGCTGCCGCTCTCGCCCGCCTTTACTGTGGACCCCGCGCCCGCCGCGTCGACTGGCATCCGGCTTACCCCGTTTGCGCCGCTGCCGGATGGTCCGGTGGTCGTCACTGCGCCTTCGGCTTCGGCCGTCGCTTCCTCCACGCCTCTCTCTCTTTCCCTTGCGCCTTCTCCTGCTCCGCAGGATGTGACCAGCGTTTTCCAGACCTATAACTGGCAAGCCTATCTCGGTTACACCTACTTCCGTTTTTATGAAGTGCCCGGTATTACTGAAAATACGAACGGCTTTGACATCAACATGGTTTATTACTTCAAAAACTGGATCGGCGCCGAAGGCGATCTCTCCGCCACGCACGGCACCCAGCAAGACGTCAGTTCCTGGTTCGCCTTCGGCGGCGGTGGCCCGCGTTTCCGTTGGTCCGCGCGCCGTGGCCTGGAACTTTGGGCCCACGCTCTAGTCGGCTATTCCCACTTCACTCCCCAAACGCCCTTCGGCAACCAGCATGCCATCGCCTACGCCTTCGGCGGCGGTGTCGACCTGCCCTTCAAGCCCCGCTGGTCGCTGCGCGTCGGCGCCGACGCCGTCGGCTCCCAATATTTCAGCACCCACCAATGGGGCCCCAAAGCCTCCGTCGGCGTAGTCTTTAAATTCTAATTTCGTAGCCCACATTTCACGACCGACGCGCCAAGAATCGCGGTCGCCATCGGTCCTGATCGCGTTCGATCCGCCAAGAGCCTTTGGAGTGCGGTGGTTTGCGACCGCTTTGACCAAGGCGCCCCTTCGCCCAAGCCATCAGCGCGCAGCGCCGCCACAAATCATCAACCCGTCGCCCCCCCGCCGTTGGCCGTCATCCACAGGAGCGCAGCGACGAAGGACCTCTGTTCGATTTCAACGCCGCCACCGAACAAAACATCGACACGCCTTCTCCGTGCCCTCTATGTTAATGTTCCACGCCTTCGCCTTGCCCGAACCCCCGCTCCCTTTTTCCCCGCACCTCATCCAATCAACCGTCAGCTAAAATGTCCTTCACCAGCGCAAAACGAATCCGCCACAAAAACCCCCAACACGCACTCACCAGGGAGATTCACCAATGAACGTCTTCGACCCACTCCAGATTCGCGACGCAAAACTTCGCAACCGCATCGTGGTTTCCCCGATGTGCCAATATTCCAGCACCGACGGTTTCGCCAACGATTGGCACCTCGTCCATCTCGGCTCGCGCGCCGTCGGCGGCGCCGCCCTCATCTTCACCGAAGCCAGCGCCGTCTCCGCCGAAGGCCGCATCACCCCGCAAGATCTCGGAATCTACAAAGACGACCACATCGAATTCCTTTCGCGCATCACCGGATTCCTCCGCTCCCAAGGCGCGCTCCCCGGCATTCAACTCGCCCACGCCGGACGCAAAGCCAGCACGCGCGTGCCTTGGGCTCCCGGCCCGTTCTTCACCGCAGCCGAAGGCGGCTGGCAACCCGTTGCTCCCAGCGCCATCACCTTCGCGCCCACCAACTACGCGCCGCCCGCCGCGCTCGACCAGCAGGGAATTGAAAAAGTAATCCGCGATTTCTCCGCCGCCGCCGTCCGCGCCCTGCGCGCCGGTTTCGCCGTCATCGAAATTCATTCCGCTCACGGCTACTTGCTCCACGAATTTCTTTCGCCGCTTTCCAATCAGCGCACCGATTCCTACGGCGGCTCCTTCGACAATCGCACCCGCCTCCTCCGCGAAGTCGTCACCGCCATCCGTAAAGTCTGGCCCGAAAAAAATCCGCTCTTCGTCCGCATCTCATCCACCGACTGGGTCGAAGGCGGCTGGGAC